>JAUNUB010000050.1 GCA_030538375.1 Moraxella sp.
TGGGTTTTTAATACACTGCTTGGCTTAGCACGACCAAGATACCGCTTAAAAATATCTCTATAATTGTTAGGTAATTCACGCAATCATGCCATTAAATTATCATGAATATTGTATTTTGTAAATTAAAATAATTATCATTACTATATTTACAATCTGTATCTTTTTGTTTATTATATCTATGCTATATGGAAATTTGTGATATTCATGTGATATTTGTGTAAACAAACATTTGTAAAGCCAATATTTGTAAAGAAGGTAAGATGATGAACGATTTAACTCTATGTGAAGCCCTAAAAGCCCACTCTCGCACCACGCACGACGCTGTGGACGCACTGGTCATGAGTATGCAGCCCTTTGCCAGTCAAGACAATTATCGCAAGTTTTTGCAGGCACAGTATGAATTTCATCGTGCGGTGCGTCCCATTTATGACAATGCAGAGCTTAGGGCGGCGTTTGTTAGTGAACAGGGCGGCTTGGTGTCGCTCAGTCGTTTGGGGCGTGTAGAGCAGGACATGGCGAATTTGGGTGTTACACCGTTTGAAACGGCAATTACCGTGCCAAGCTATACCGATACCGAGGCGATAGGCTGGCTGTACTGTGTCGAGGGCTCGAATGTGGGGGCGGCGATATTATACAAGGAAGCTGGCAAGATTGAGCTTGATGAAGGCTTTGGGGCAACACATTTGGCAGCGCATGCAGATGGACGTATGCCCCACTGGCGTAATGTCAAGGCATGCCTAAATGCCATCTTGCTGTCAGAATCCGACAGACAAGCGGCGATGAAAGGGGCTGATGATGCCTTTGCATACTTTAAGCAACTCATTCGCACGATTTATAGTGTGGCGGCATAACCAAGGCATTACAACGATATATCATAAAGTGATATATCACACCAAACCAAGCGTACAAACAATAGGCAGTATAATAGTAGGCTTGGTTGATTTTTGGTAAAGGTGTCGATTGGCAGTGCAGTGATTGCAATGCTGGTGGTGGGATTTTTTGTGTTTGTTATATATCGATTATCATTAGCATTTTTATTATTATAGTTAATTAAAATTGCAATGATAATTGATAATGTAAAAAAGGAGTGGTAAATGGCTAAAAAATACGCCAAACGGTTTGTGTATGGGGCATTATCGCTGGCGGTGTTGTCGGTGTTGGCACAGCAGGCACAGGCAGACGATGACACACCAAGCACAGAATTTGCAGACTTGGTGATTACGACCACTCACACCAAGCCCACACAGTCCATGGGCGAGACCAAACTAAACCGCCGTGAGCTTAACGAACAGCAGGTACAGAACTCGCACGACCTTGTGCGTTATAACACCGAAGTGGACGTGGCAGAAGCTGGACGCTATGGCAATAAAGGCTTTGCTATTCGTGGGGTGGACGGCAATCGTGTGGCAATGAACGTGGACGGCGTAGCATTGCCAGAAGTGGAGAGCAATGAGATATTTTCACCCTATGGCTATATGTACGAAGGGCGGTTTAACCCCGATGTAGAGATGATGCGACAGATTCGCATTCAAGCAGGGGCAGACAGCCTAACCACAGGCTCGGGGGCGGTAGGTGGCTCGGTGAGCTACAGCACCAAAGAACCAAAAGACCTAGTCAAGGGGGATAATAGCTTAGGCGGCTATGTCAAGGCAGGCTACTATACCAAAAACACCGAGCAGACTTATGCGGTGGGGCTGGCTGGGGTGTCCGACCAATTGGAATTTTTGGTGAATTATGCCTATCGAGATGGACACGAAACCAAAAACCACGCCAATCGCAAGGCGGATAATGCACGGCTAGACCCTTATTATCTGATGACAGAAGAAGAAATGCCAGTGGCGGCGGTGGCACAAAGTGCCATCTATCCTGACCCTACGCACTTTAATCAAGACAGCTATCTTGCAAAACTGTATTACAAACCCACGAACAATCATCGCTTTGGGCTGCATGGGCTGTATCAGTACCGTATCAGCAACATCAACACCCAAAGTAAAAAAAGCACTGGCGGTCGTGGCGGTATGGCTCGCCGAGCATGGGACGAAGAAGAGATGACGCTATTGGGCGGCAGTTATCGCTATACACCGCAAGATGGCTGGCTGGATTATGTGGATTTGACTTTTAACGACAGTACAATCATCGGTGTGGCAGACACTTGGGATTATTACGAGATAGGTAAGCCATGGAGCTCCATCTCCAGAGAATATCGCCCTATCACCACCAAGAGCAAGCAGTACAGGCTGGAAATTGCCACCAATGCCTTGGATTTTGGTAAATTGGGTCATCACACCTTTGGGCTAAAGGCTGGATTTAACAAAATCAACTATGTCGCAGAAGCCATCACCCTAAGTCATGACGCAGCAACAGGTCGTCTTAGGAGTACGGGCAGACCGCCATTTGCCATGGTGGACGCCAATAAGCGTAATTGGTATGCACTACTCACCGACAAGATTGAGCTCGGCGACAATTTGGTGGCAAATCTTGGCTTGCGATATGACAATCATTATGCCAAGCCATATTTTGACGATACGCAATTTCCAGAGATTAAAGAGACCAAAACTGGCTATTTAGACAGCATTTGTACCCGTAACCCCAATATGCCAGTATGCAAAGTGCAGCAAGTAAAAGAAGGTACGCATACAAAACAGCTAACATGGGCGAGCGGTCTTGATTATCGTTTTAATGATAAAGTGGCGGTGCGGTACAAGATTGGCACAGGGTTTTTGACGCCTACCATCAGTCAAGCGTACATGTCTTTTATGGGTTTTGGTGCTAAGCAGTTGCCAAACGTTGATTTAAAGCCCGAAACGTCGCTCAATCAAGAGCTGGAGCTTGCACTTGACTTGGCTAATGTGTCATTGACCACGTCAGGTTATATCACCAAGTACAAAAACTTTATTCAGACTAAGTATTGGCAGGGCAGCACATCACACAATGCCTTGACAGGGTGTGAATTCGGACTTACCTGCATGACTTCTCAAAATCTTGATACCGCTAAGGCAGAAGGCTTTAAGCTGGGTGTGCGTGCCAATTTTTCAAAGTGGTTTGGCATTGCAGGCGATTTGCAGGCGAGTGTGGATTATCACTTTATGCAAGACAGTGCCAAAGTAGACACCGACTATGATGGCGTGCTAGAAGTCAATACACTGGCTTCTGCACCGACCACCGCCATCATTGGGCTGGATTACCGTTCGCCAAAGCGTGATTGGGATATTCATTTTAAGGCTCGCCACATCTCTGCCAAACGTGCCGACCAAACCAAGGGGATTACTATCCAAGAAAGCACCAACGGCAATCCATACAAAGAAGTCGTACAGACCTATCGGCATATTGACCGCAGTCGAGAAGTAACCATATTTGATGTGTATGGTGCTAAGCGTTTTGGCAAAAATCAGCAGTTTATATTAAATGCTGGCGTGTACAATCTCACCAACGTCGAATATATCCCATGGGAGACCTTGCGTATGTTTAACAATGTCGGTGTCAATGCCTCGATTGATAAAGAAGGCTATGGCTTTAATCGTTATACCGCCGCTGGCAGAAATTATGCGGTGTCTTTGACCTATGAATTTTAGAGACTTATGAGTTTTAAAGACCTATCAATTTTAGATAAAATTTTTGACTAAGGAGCATAAAATGAAAGCAACCTTATTACAACGGACACTGGTGGTAAGCGTGGCATGTGCGTTGCTTGCCGCATGTGGCGGTGGTGGGGTAGAAAAACCCAATCTTAATGTATCCGCCCCCACGAATAGCTCAAACAGCGGCACAGGCAGTGCAGGCAATGGTGGCACAGGTGGCAGTACAGGCGATACACTTGCCACAGATGCCAAGTTGTCGGTGGCGATTACGGCATTTAGTAGCCGCGGCTATGCAACCCATCTGACCGAGAATGATGTCAATGGCGGTCAAGTGGTGATTAGCCTAACCAGTGCCATACCCAGCTACAAAGCCCCCAAGCCCTTGACGATTAACTACACCACCGTTTGCTCTAGCGGTGTGAACAATCCAGCAAGTTATGGTACAGACTTCTCATTACCACGAGCGGTAGGCAGTGTGGTGCTGCCAAATAGCGACAATACCGTTACGGTGAACATCATCACGGATAAGCAAAATCCAAGCCCAGACGACACCAATTTTTGCTTTAGCATTACAGGGGTAGATGGGCTGGATACGCACGCCTTGATAACTCAGTCGGATAAGGCAAAATTGTCCGCAGTGATGACCATCAAAAATACCACAACTACCACCAATCCCAACCCCCAACCAACGCCCACGCCAGCGGCTACAAAGAGCATGGTAAATACCGACAGCACCATGAAATTCGTCAAACTGGACAATACAGGCAACAAGCTGGCAGATGACGCTAGCGACTGGCAGTGTTTTGGCGACGAGACCACAGGCTTGATATGGGAAACCAAGCGTGCAGAAGACGATGTGCTACAGAGTATCAAAGGGCGATATGCCTATCATGACACGGCTCGTGGCTATGGTGAAACGACATTGCCAGCTGATTGGCGTGGCAAATTTGAATGCACTGGCATGGACGACAAATGCACCACACAGGCGTATATCGACAAGATGAATGCCGATAAGCTGTGCGGTATTGCGACATGGCGATTGCCCACTTATCATGAATTGTTCAACATCACCAATCTGCGTGGTACAACCGCTGGGGCTATCTGGCCGCAAGAGATGATTGCAGGCAACGACACAACCGCCATCGCCGCAGCCTATAGCAGTATTCAGTTTTGGACTTCATCGCCCATGAACAGCAATGCCATCGGCTGGCGTGGTGCGGACAAGCTGGCAGATGACCAAGGCGAGCCGACCTACAAGCTGGCGTATCTGTCTCGCACTGGTGCACTGGGCGGCACATTACAAGACCCCCCAAAAAACTACAGTGCCAACACAAGCGGTGTGCTTTTGGTTGCAGATAAATAAGGAGATGACAAATGCAAATATCTAACAAAACATGGCTGGTAGGACTGGGCACACTGGCTATCACAACCGTCGTCTATGCAGCAGCACTCACCATGCAGACCGCCCCCAAGGTGGCAAAAGAGCGAACGGCGGCAGATTTTGACGTGGTGAATGCCATCGCCAATCAAGGCATTACAGACAGCAAAACCAATCTAACATGGCAGGCGTGCCTAGTGGGACAAAGCTATGTCAATGGGGCGTGTACAGGCACAGCGACCGAGTTTGCCACTTTTGATGACGCCGAAAAGGCGGCAAATGGCAATTGGCGACTGCCTACCATCAAGGAGCTGACCAGTATCAGCGACCACAGCACCATGTATCCTGCGGTGAATGCTGATGTGTTCGCCTTTGCCAAGGGGCTTGATTTTGACGATACAACAGTCAATCCGACGCTGTGGTCTGCCAGTGTTTCGCCAGAACGCCATGCAGGCGAAGCCAAGATGAGCTATGCTCTTGCCCTATCCAATGGCGAAGTGGTGCGAGTAAACATCAATACAGGCGTGGCAGATACCAGAGTGCAGGCAAAATATGTGCTGCTGGTCAAAAACACGCCTTAGTCTTGATTTGCTTGGCACGCTGTAATTTGCTTAATATGCTGTTCGCACGTCATCTTTGTTTTAAAAGATGGCGTGCGTCTGTGTGATGTCCTTAATTAAAAAAGGGGCTGGATTTGTCGATTTCTTGATTTTTCATGGTTACGTTGTTAGGCTGTTACGCCAAACCTTTGTGCGTACAGCTCGCATTCCTAAGCGGATTTTTTAACGCACCAGTATTTGTCTTGTTTTTTAACGTGCAAGAAAAAGATGAGAGTATCTTATATAACATTATTTACACAACCATCATGTATATTAACATAACTTTACCCAATCAACACATATGACATCAAAACCATTCTCACTCTCTTTATTATTATCTCGCTGCCCTTGTCAATCATCTGAAAAAATATACCTATTGTCTGATTTGTGCAAAATTCAAATACCAAGCCTTGCACTCATCATAAAAATTTGATTAAATATATCTCAAGACCTTGTGGGTCTCACAAAATAAGTAATTTGTTGATGAATATAATTGTGCAGTCTAGCATAGCTATTTCTCTCAATTATTTTTGATAACTATTACTTATTCCTTACATTCATTTTTTTATAGGAATATTATCATGGCAAAATTATCTCTTGACAACCTAAGTGAAATCGACGGCTTCGTAGCAGCAGCATTGGTTGATAGCGAATCTGGTCTAGCACTAGCTACCTTGGGTACTGGCATTGACCTAGAACTAGCAGCTGCTGGTAACACCGAAGTGGTACGTGCTAAGCGTAAAACTGCTAAAGCATTGGGTCTAAAAGATTCTATCGAAGACATTCTAATCACCCTAAGCGGTCAATACCACTTGCTACGTCCTTTGGTTCGTAACGAAAACCTATTCTTGTACCTAGTACTTGACCGTCAAAAGTCTAACCTAGCCATGGCTCGCCACAGCTTGAAAGGCTTCGAAACAGAACTAGAATTCTCTTAATTCTAAGCTCTTTAGACTTTAAGTCTGATATAAAAGCATTCACATTCGTGGGTGCTTTTTTGTTATTTATCCGTCTTTATTACTATAATAGGATTTGTTCATAATTTATGCTACTATTGGTTAAAATATAGTCGATTAAAATAAAAATAAGATAAGGCTACAATACTTACCGTGCGTCCGCCTTATACTGATTATACTAAGGGCGGTATTAAGGGCAGCATAAGAGTAATGGCAATGCGGTATCCTTGCGATTTTAATGAACCATTTTAATTGGGGTCTGTCGACAATTCATCACGCCAACAATTAAGTTGGAAATTTGTGGTAAACACACGGCTTTTGTGCTAAAAATGAAATGTGGACAGCCCCAAAAGACCATAATACAACAAAATAATTTTGCAGTTCACAAAACTTGTCTTATAATACCCAAACACAATACAGCTCAACTGACAAACAGCACGCACAGGATACGATAATGACGACCACAATGACGACACAGGCACAAACTTTCTCCCTGCCCGACTGGTTCTCGGCAAATTTGGTCGCTGGCATGAAACGTGGCATCGAAAAAGAAGGGCTTAGAATGCAGCCCAACGGTTATTCTGCCAAGTCTTTTCACCCTGCCAAGCTCGGCTCAAAACTCACCCACCCCTTTATCACCACGGACTATTCCGAAAACTTGCTTGAGCTTATCACCGAACCCAAAGACACCATCAAAGATGCCCTAGACATGCTAAGACAACTGCACGTGCTTGTGCATCGCAGCCTTGAAAATGGCGAGATGATGTGGCCCTTGTCCATGCCGTGTATGCTCTCGGACGACGATACAGATATTCCACTGGCGGACTATGGCACGTCCAACATCGGCAAATTAAAAACGCTCTACCGCTCTGGGCTTGGTGTACGCTACGGTCGTAAAATGCAGACCATCGCAGGGCTGCATTACAATCTGTCTATCGGCGATGATTTGTTCGGCAGATGGGCAGCGTCCGAACAACGTGTGGATTTGTCCAATTTTAAAAACGAAAAATATCTTGCACTCATTCGCAATTTCAAACGCCTAACCCCACTTGTGCTATACCTTTTGGGGGCTAGCCCTAGCGTGTGCGGCTGCTTTTTGGCAGGACGCACACACGACCTTGTGCCATTGTCTGACAAAAAAACCACCTATCACAAACCCAATGCCACCAGCCTACGCATGGGCAAATTGGGCTATACCAACAGCGTACAAGAAGACCTAGACATTCGCTATAACGACTTGAATGAATACGTTCAAGGCTTGCGACAAGCCATTGGCACGCCTTTTGCCGACTTTGGCAAGATTGGCGTGGACGATGACAACGGCACTCCCATTCAGATTAACGACCACATTCTACAGATTGAGAATGAGTTCTACAGCCCCATTCGCCCAAAACAAGTTACCAAGTCAGGCGAAACCCCTACCCAAGCACTACAGCAACGTGGCATTGCTTATGTGGAGTTTCGAGCGATAGACCTTGACCCTTATAGCGACATTGGTATCAGTACCGCCACGGCATGTTTTTTGGAAATTTTGGCACTGTATTGCTTGCTGTCGCCATCACCAGAACTGCTGCCCGATGAAGAAAAACAGCTCGCCTGCAATATCGAAGCCGTGGTCAATCACGGACGTGATACCAGCACCATGATTAATACGGACACAGGCACAGAGCAGTTAGGAGCGTGGATTGTTGACAGGCTGCACGACATGCAAGCCATCGCCGATGGCTTTGATGAATATCACGGCGGCAATACCTACCGCACAGCACTCACCATGATGCAGGGCAAGGCAACCAATCCTGACTTCACGCCGTCCGCTCAAATTGAGTCGGACTCTCGGCGATTGGGCAGCACTTGGGCACTTGGACAACAGCTTGCCAAAAAGCACCAAAACGAACTGCTAAGCTACGCCCTAAACAGCGAAGACGAAGTCAAATTTCACAATTTGGCGGTGCAATCATTTGCCGACCAACAAAAAATCGAACGTGAAACCACGCAGGATTTTTATGAATTTTTGCAAGCCTATCATAAACAGTTAACCCTATAAACACTTAACCACTGACACAGCCAAACCCTTATGAAAAATCTCTCCTTACGCACCATCAATGCTTTTTTGGTTGGCATAACCATCTTGGCAAGTCTGATTGCTATTTTATATTTTCAAAAGCACCTAGGGCTTGAGCCTTGTCCTTTGTGTATTTTTCAGCGTATTGGCTTGTGGATTATGGGGGCATTTGCTCTGCTTGCTGTCCTTATCAATCCAAAAAAACTCATCACTCGTCTTGTCTTGTGGCTAGGAGCGGTGCTGGGCGTACTATGGGGCGGTGGTGTGGCGGCTCGCCATGTATGGCTACAGCACCTACCGCCCGACCAAGTGCCAGCCTGCGGGCCGGGGCTTAACTACTGGGTGGATACTTTGCCTATTCTGCAAGTCTTTCAAGAAGTGTTAAAAGGCTCTGGCGAATGTGCCGAGATTGATTGGCAGATGTTCGGCTTTAGCATTCCTGAGCTGACATTGGTTTTGTTTGTATTTTTGGGATTGGTGCTACTGCTTGCACTTAAAAAAATCATCAAAAAAGAACCCTAAACAGAACCTTGAACACGTTATCGTATGCTGTTTTTGATTGTTATTGGATAAGATTTTATGCACATTCACATTCTAGGTATTTGTGGGACTTTTATGGGCTCGATGGCACTGCTTGCACGAGATTTGGGTCATCGTGTAACAGGTTCGGACACCGCCATCTATCCGCCCATGAGCACCCAACTGGCACAAGCAGGCGTTGAGATACTAGAAGGCTACAAAGCAGAACACCTAGAGCCTGCCCCAGACCTTGTGGTGGTGGGCAATGCCTGCAAGCGTGGTATGCCAGCGGTAGAATATATGCTAAGCAAAAGACTGCCCTACACATCAGGGCCGCAGTTTTTGTATGACATTCTACTCAAAGACCGTCAAGTGCTGGCGGTTGCAGGCACGCATGGCAAGACCACGACAACAACCATGCTGGCGTGGATTTTGCAATACGCTGGCATTGACGCTGGTTTTTTGATTGGCGGCGTACCACTCGTGAACACTACGGACGCACGATTGCAACAAGCCTTTGCCCATAGCTCACGTTTGGGGCAGTCCGAATTTTTTGTGATTGAAGCCGATGAGTACGATTCGGCATTTTTTGACAAGCGTTCAAAGTTTGTGCATTATCGTCCCACGATTGCTATTTTGAACAACTTAGAATATGACCATGCGGATATTTTTGCGGATTTGAACGCCATTCAGACTCAATTTCATCACATGATACGCACGATACCTGCCAACGGGCAAATCATCATGCCAGCTGACACGCCCAGCCTAGAAGACACGCTCCAAAAAGGCACTTGGACACCTGTTTGGCGAACCTGTGTTTGGCATGCCAATGACAGCATAGACAGCACCACGCCAAGTGACTGGCAGGCTAGGCTCATCACCGCAGATGGGGGAGCGTTCCACGTGGAACACGATGGACACACAGGTACAGTCGAATGGCAGATGAGCGGCGTGCATAATATCAATAATGCCTTGGTTGCCATCGC
Source organism: Moraxella sp. (assembly GCA_030538375.1). Lineage (GTDB taxonomy): Bacteria > Pseudomonadota > Gammaproteobacteria > Pseudomonadales > Moraxellaceae > Moraxella. Next base: position 10,079 of record JAUNUB010000050.1, read on the forward strand.
CGCCGCCTACCGTGTGGGCGTGTCCATAGAGCTTGCCTGTCAAGCCCTTTCAAACTTTGCAGGGATTAAACGCCGCATGGAGCTGATAGCAGACGTGAATGGCGTACTGGTTTTTGATGACTTCGCCCATCACCCCACCGCCATCACCACCACGCTAGATGGGGCAAAAAAACGCCTAGCAGGACGCAGAATCTGGGCGGTCATCGAACCACGCAGCAACACCATGAAGCTCGGCAGTCATAAGGCAAGCCTTGCCCCATCGGCGGCTTTGGCTGACCATGTGTTGTGGTACGAGCCTGTAGACCTAAGCTGGGGGCTAATCGACGCTATCGGTACAGCACGCAATCAACTGGTGTTGGACAGTATCGATGGCATTCTTGAACATCTTAAAACCCACGCACAGGCAGGCGATGCCATTATTGTTATGTCCAATGGCGGCTTTGATGGCATTCATGGCAAGATTGTTACCACACTGGCGGACAGACAATAATCATTGTATAGTCAAAATTGTGTGCAATGAAAGTACTTTGCGAACAAAATGCCATCATCGCACACTTGGGGTTTTCGCTGTTACATACTTAAATTTGGCATAAGTCATTCTTAATACACAGTTTTTTATCAAGGTCATTTTTAATATACTTAACACAACATTACACAGCCCACACAAAGCCATCACCCAACACACCTGCTGATGGCACAATCACAACACAACTCACGTTTCTTGTAGGGTCTGTTGACATTTCGTCTTTGTAGATAAAAATGAGATAAATCGCAGTTCTTTCAAGAAAAAAACGCAGGTTGATAGTTATTCTATCGGCTAAGTTTTTGACGACGAAAGACAAGATTTAGCCATTTTTAGCACAAAAGCCGTACGTTTAGCACAAACTTCAAACTTATTAATTGTTTGGCGTGATGAATTGTCGGCAGACCCTATTTATTCGTTCGTAAATTTTGGTTAGACTAAGCCAATAAGCAATTTTGCCTACTATTTATACATCATCAGCTAAGGAGAAATGAAATGGGCTTTATTTGGACATTGATTGTCGGTTTTGTGGTTGGTCTGTTGGCTCGTGCCATCAAACCGGGGGCGGACTCAATGGGTTGGATTATCACCATCATTTTGGGTATTGCTGGGGCATTTGTCGGTGGGCTGTTGGCAAATATGCTTGGCATGAATGCTCAAAAGGGCTTCGCTTATTTGGTGTTTTCGGTGATAGGGGCGATTATTCTTTTATTCGTGTACGAATTCGCCACTGGCAAGCGTCGCCTGAAATAAAACCGATACACGCCATTTATGAGTGTTGACAGGCTATAGCAACAGTGCTGGTGTTTTTATACCAAAGCACCTTAACTGCAAGATTTTGTGATGTTTCAATTCACTTAGGCAACTGCGAATTGCTCTGACTTGGAAGGGGTTTTAACCACAAAGGAAATTTTGATGAAAAAAGTGGGATTTTGTGCGGCATTGCTTTATAATAACCTTTGATTTCAACCTTTAAAAAAATAATGCGTTTTATGCAATGAACGCAAAATACGCACACTGGGGACATCATGCACTTACAACTCGCCCACGATTTATTATTCAAAGCCACCGATTTGGTTGCCAAGGTTGCCGACAAACACCACCGCTTTGTCATTCTAGGCAACATCAAGATTGACCTAAACATCGACACCCTAACACTCACCGCATCTGACCTAGAAGTGGAGCTTACCACACAAGTCAAACTGCCCGCAGGGGCGTGTGTCGAAGCTGGCAGTATCACCCTGCCTGCTGGCAAGTTTCACGAGATTTGTAAATCTTTGCCAGCTGGCATGGTCAAAATCCACACGCTTGACCACGACCGCTGTCAAATCGTGAGCGGCAAGAGCAAATTCACCCTAAGCATGTTGCCTGCCAACGATTTCCCAAGCATAGGCACACCCACCAATCAAAGCAAGCTACTCATCGCACGTGGCGAGTTGCTTAGCATGATTGCTCACACTCGCTTTGCCATCGCCACCCAAGACGTACGCCATTATTTGACTGGTATGCTGTTTCATGTCAATGATGGACGCTTGACCGCTGTGGCAACCGATGGTCATCGCCTGTCTGTAGCACATCGTGATTTGGTCGAGCCACCTACCACAGACAGCCAAATCATCATTCCGGGTAAGGCGATTGGTGAGCTTGAACGCCTATTCAACGAGCTTGGCAAGACAGTTGGTACAGATGAAGTGGTGAGCCTAGGCATTGACGGCGAATTCTTGCAAGTGGCACTGAACTTTGGCAAGGCGAATGATGACGGCATGGCAAGCGATGAGCTAACCGTCGCCCTAACCGCTCGTTTGATTGAAGGCAAATTCCCCGACTATAAGCGTGTGCTGCCCGATAACTGCGACCGTACCGCCCTTATCCAAAAAGACGACATCACAGATGTACTACGCCGTGTATCTATCTTGAGCAACGAACGCAGCCGTGGCGTGGTGTTTGAATTTAGCGAAGAAACCAGTGCCACCGTCCGCTCCAGCACAGGCACAAGCAGCGACAGCGATGAAGCCATTGAGATTTTGCCAGTCAATTACCAAGGGCAGCCCATCGAGCTGTCGTTAAACGAAACCTACCTAAAGGCGGTGTTTGGTGTACTCCAAGGCGAGATTAGCCTACAGATGAGCCACCCCAACGCGCCGACACTTATCACCCAAGTCGGAGATGAACGTCATCAATACGTTGTTATGCCAATGCGTATCTAAGAAGCTGTATTCATTAAAAACTATAAATCAGCCCCTTAAATATTTTAAATTAAAATGTTAAACTGTAAAGCATGACAGAAAAACGCTACCCCACAGACCTAACAGACGAACAATGGCAACTCATCGCACCACATTTTAGCAACCAAAGGCGCTACAAATGGGAAAAACGAGAACTTATCAATGCCGTACTTTATATTACCAAAACAGGCTGTCAATGGCGAATGTTGCCCAACGACTTTCCGCCATATCCGACTGTTTGGAGTTTCTATCGCCGAGCTAATCAAGCAGGGATATGGGACGAAATACTACAAGCTTTAGTTAAAAAAACGATTAAGTGTTGATAAAAAAGTTACTCCAACTTATGCTATCATCGACTCACAAAGCGTCAAAACTACCAGTAAAGCTGAAGAAAAAGGCTTTGATGGTGGCAAAAAGATTAAAGGTCGTAAACGTCATATCCTAGTTGATACCATTGGTAATTTACTGGGTGTAGTTGTTCATGCTGCCAATATTCACGATACCAAAGCTGGCATAGCTGTCGTTGACAAAGTGATGAAAATTTATCCAAGTATCAAAGCAATTTCAGCAGATGCAGGGTATCGTAAAACCTTTGAGCAGGATGTTTTAGACGGTTATGATATTCCTGTTGATATTTCAGCTAAAATTACTGGTGAATGGAAAATTATTCCCAAACGCTGGATTGTTGAGCGTAATTTTGCTTGGTTAAATAATGCTCGTCGTCTTGCTAAAGATTTTGAAATAACGATTATGTCGGCTGAATCTTTTGTTAAAATCGCACATATCGCTCAATTATTGAGAAATATGTGCTTGTGAATACAGCTTCTAAGTCTTGAGCTTTGATAGACTTTCAGTATCATTTTGACAGTACCAACCTAATGATTGACCGCCTACACATTCATCACGTTCGCAACATCACACACAGTGAATTGCAGATGGGAGCGGTCAATCTGTTCATCGGCGACAATGGCAGCGGCAAGACCAGTATTTTAGAAGCCCTGTTTTTGTTGTCTCGTGGCAAAAGTTTTCGTCATCATCAGCCCAAGCACTACATCAACCATAATCAAGACCACTGCACCGTCTGGGTCAAACTCACGGACGACAGCACCTTCGCCATTCAAAAGCACAGCGATGCCAGTACAATCCTGCGGCACAACCATCAGTCGCTCGCCAGTCAAAGTGAGCTTACCAAACTGCTGCCCACCACACTCATCGACCCTGTCAGCATGAGCCTATTAGAAGAAGGCAGCAGCACACGCAGACAGCTCTTAGACTGGCTGGCATTCCATGTTTCGCCTGCTTTTTTTGCGGCGTGGCAAGGCTATAATCGCCTGCTCAAGCAACGCAACGCCCTACTCAAAAGCAGCCCTTATGCCCACCGTGAAATCACTGCTTGGGACATGACACTGTCTCATCACGCCGCCGCCCTGCACGAAGCACGGTTGGCAGTATTCGCCGAATGGCAGACGCATTTTGAGCAGGTGATTGCTCTGCTGCTGCCCCATTATCACGGCTCGCTTAGGCTCAATTATCACGCAGGATTTGACACACGCACGCCACTGCACACCATCTTGGCTGAACGGCTGGAGCAAGACATCGCCCTTGGCTATACTCGCATTGGGGCGCATCGTGCAGACCTTAGTATCAGCCTAAAAACCACACTCGCCAATGGGCAGTACCGCAGCGAACAAGCCGTCAATATACTGTCTCGTGGCGAAAAAAAACTGCTCATCACCGCCTTACGCCTATCTCAACTACCGCCACTGTGTGCCACAAACGATGTGAACACCTTGCCGATGGTGCTGATTGATGACATCGATGCCGAGCTTGATGACACCGCCATACGTCTACTCATCAGCAATCTACTTGCCTTGCCCTGCCAGTTATTCATCAGCAGTCTTAATCCCCACTTAACCGAACTGATGCAATCTCTCGCCCCAGCAGAGCACCGTGTTCAAAGTTTTGTGGTGCAAGACGGTACAATCAAACACGCACCACAAGCCGCCGCCAAAGATTACGAACAATCCAACCTTACAACCCCCACCCCAAAAACCCTGCCCCAGAATACGCAAACCACCGCCAAACAAGTATAGTCGATTAAAATTGCAATGATACTTGCGTTGTGGTGTCCTTATGCACCACCTAAGCCACCACCAAACAAGCGGTTTGACGTGCCAATTGTGTTAGGCTTGCCATCAAACCAAGACTTTTGAGATGGCTTTTGATATTCATCAGATTTTTTTATATATGGTTGTTTTTTTACAACAATTGGTAACATGAGCAACAGATTGCTTAACTTATGCTTGCAATTATTAACAGTATATGATGAAATGCAGCTTTGGTTATATAGTCAAATAAATTCACTGTAAGACAAGGAAAACGAGTGCAGATAGTACAAGTAGTACTTACAAGTGAGTTTGACGACGTATTAAAGTGAA
>JAUNUB010000051.1 GCA_030538375.1 Moraxella sp.
GTAGTACATAAGGACATTGGCAACGTAAGTATCATTGCAATTTTAATTGACTATAGGCTTGATGATATGCTGATTGCCATCAAATGCACGATGATTTGAATGCCAGCCATCAGCCGTCATTATTTATGCCTGTCTTTTATCATCAGTGTTTAATTGCCACCATCACCTTCTGGAATTTCTTCACTGTCCGTGCTGATACTCTCGCCATCACCTTCTGGAATATCTGTTGTATCAATTTGAGCTTCCGCTGTAGCTTGAGTGTCTTGGGCTGGAGTGTCTTGTTCTGTGCCTGTTGGCAATTGCTCTTTAGGAGTGTCATCAGTAATGTCAACAATGGTTTGTTTTTGGGTTTCGGATTTTGCAGTATCACCCCCTTTAATCCAACGTGCAGGCTCGTCTTTTAGCTGACCACGCATAAACTCTATCCATATAGGTAGTGCCGCCACACCGCCATATTCCTTAGCCCCTAAGGTTTTTGGTTGGTCAAAACCCACCCACACAATCGATACATTGCTGGGGTGCACCCCAGCGAACCATGCGTCTTTGGCTTGGTTGGTTGTTCCTGTTTTGCCGCCAATATCCGAGCGTCCCAATACCAAGGCTTTTTTTGCAGTGCCGCCACGGATTACCCCACGCAGCATATCTGCCATATCATATGCTGTAGTAGCGGCGATGATACGGGGGGCTTGTACAGCGGTGCTGTAGACTGGTGCAGTTAATGGCTGTAGACGGTCATGCTGTGGTGTTGCGTTTGGGGCAAGGCTCTTGGCTTCTGCTGTTGCTCCGTCTGCATTCACTTCATCTGTGCTTGCTCCATCTGCACTTGCGTTGTCCGCTGTCTCGCTGGCTGTAGGCTGCTCGTCATCTGCTTTTTTGTGCGTGCTATCAAAGTTTTTAGCAAGGCGATTGTTGAGTTTTTCAAGCCCTTCATTAAAGCACGCCGCACACGATTGCATGGGATTGGCTTGATACACCATATCGCCACCAAAACTATAGATACGCTCAATCAAATAAGGCTGAATGCGATGTCCGCCATTCATAAATGCACTATAAGCAGTCGCCATCTGTAGCGGCGTTGCGTCAGCCGCCCCCAACGCCAGTGCCAAGCCATTGGGCAAGCGTTCTTTTTCTAGCCCCATGTTATCCATCAATGTGCGTGTCTCTTCGATGCCTGTTGCGTTCAATGCACGAATGACAGGCAAGTTACGAGAAACCGCAATCGCCTGACGCATGGAGATATCACCATAATACCTGCCATCAGCATTTCTTGGATTCCAGCTGCCTACACGCAGCGGACCATCAGAAATCATGCTCTCTGGCGTGAATTTTTTGCTTTCTAGGGCAGCGGCATAGACCAAGGGCTTGATGGTTGAGCCGGGCTGACGATAGCCTTGTGTCGCTCGGTTGAATCTACTTTGGTTAAAGTCGTAACCACCCACCACGGCGATTAATGCCCCATCGTCTGGATTGATAGATACCAAAGCACCTTGCACCTTAGGAATGTTCGCCATTCGCCAATTAGCCCCATCTTGATAAACACGAATGATGTTGCCTTCTTTTACCCCTTGGCTGGGTGTTCTGTGGTATCTTGTCCAGTTTGCACCAGCCCACGGCACAGTTATCGTGTCGCCAGATGCCAGCAATACTTCGACACTGTTTTTATTAATCTTGGTAACTTTGGCAGGCAGGGCATTATCAAAAGGCAAAAAGTTTTTTAGAATGCCATTTTCTGATTCCACCCCTATTCCCCGTGAGCCATGACGAATATTATAGCTGTCAAGCCCATTTTTTAGGGCTTTTTCGGCTTGTAGTTGATTTTTACTGTCGATGGTCAGCTGTACACGCCAGCCGCTGTACATCACAGGTTCGCCATATTTTTTAACCAAGCTGTCTCGTGCCATCTCCGAAATATAAGGCAGGCTGATGTCAAGTTTTTCTTGATAGACGTTCAACGTCAAATCAGAAGCGATGGCTTCATCATGCTCGGCTTTGGTGATAAAGCCTTCGGACAACATACGATGAATAATCCAGTCTCGCCTTTCTTTGGCACGTGTGGGATTGACTACAGGGTTGAAGTCTGATGGGGCTTTGGGTAGTCCTGCCAGTGTCGCCATTTCGGCAAGCGTAAGTGCGTCCAAAGTCTTGCTAAAATAACGCCTTGCCCCTGCCTTAATGCCATAAGCCCCTTGACCAAGGTAGATTTTATTGACATATAAAGTCATAATCTCATCTTTGGTCATGCTGTTTTCGATTTTGCGAGCCAAGTACATCTCTGTTAATTTACGCTCAAAGGTCTGTTCTGGGCTTAAAAAGTAGTTTTTTGCCACTTGTTGAGTGATGGTCGAGCCGCCAGTCTGCGAGTCGCTGTCCGAAACAATCTGCGTGATAGCACGCCCAAGCCCTTTGACACTGATACCACTATGCTCAAAAAAACTGTCGTCTTCAGCCGCCAAGAATGCGTAAATCAAAGGCTTTGGCAGCTCTTCATAGGTGATGGGCAGTGAGTAACGATTGCCGTATTGCCCGATGAGCTTGTTGTCTGCGGTGTAGATTTGCAAGGGCATTTCAAGCGGCATGGTCTTGAGTTCATCTATTTTTGGCAAAGTGGGTTCAAGATACATCGCCATGCCATAAAAGCCGATAGGTAGCGACAATGCCAGCACCAATACCAATGCCACGATACTGGTAAAAATACGAAAAAGTACAAAAATCAGACGAGCGGTAGTATTTTTTTGAGACATAGCAGTTTTGGTGGTTAAAAAAAGTTTAAGAATGGTGTATTATACTACTTGTGAAAAAAATGCGTTACAAAAAATGTTTAATTCTACAAAAAAGCACGCTTTAGCTTAATTACTTCTACAAAGTTAAGCTAACATTGCTGATTGTAAATATTTGTTAAATGAATAACACCAAAAAACGACTCTTTGGTAAATATAACGAAATTGTAATAACAAATTGAGCTTATTGACTTTTTGGTAAATATAGCAAAATTAATGTATTTTTGTATTTCGCACGCCATACAGCGCGCTTATCATGCCTTTTATGCCAAAAATAGGGCTATAAACACCTTAATGGAGCAGTTTTTGTGTTAAAAAGGTTTCAAGGTTTGTTAAACTTTGGTAAAATGAGTGCAACATAAGGTAAATAAGTGCACAATATTGATTATTATTACCATTATTACCGTTCATTATCACTTGGTTAGAATAAGGATTAAAGACTGTGAGTCTATTCACTCCCAAGGGGCGACATCTGATTGGCTTAGATGTCAGTGCCACTTCTATTAAGTTGGTTGAGCTACAAAGACAGTCAGGGCGACTGCACCTAAAGTCTTATGGCGTAGAACCTTTAGAGCCAGGCTGGGTTGTAGATAAAGCAATCGCAAACGAAGAGCAAGTTGCTGACGCTATCGCACGTCTTGTCAAACGCAGCAGTGTCTCTACCAAAGACGCAGCAACGGCGGTATCAGGCTCGGCGGTCATCACCAAGGTCATTGATATGGACGCTGACCTTAATGATGCCGATAGAGAGACGCAGATTCGCCTAGATGCAGAGCAGTATATTCCGTATCCATTATCCGAAGTGAACCTAGACTTTGAAGTGCTTGGGGTTTCGACAATGGGCGAAAATTTGGTGCGTGTACTGCTTGCCGCTTCTCGCTCGGAGAATGTTGACCAAAAAGTCGAAACCTTGCTGATGGGCGGATTGACAACCAAAGTGATGGATATTGAATCCCATGCCATTGAGCGTGCTTTTGCCTTGATGGTAGACAGCTTGCCAAACGAACCACAAATTGTCGCCTTGGTAGACGTAGGTCATACACAGACCACGCTATATATTGCCAAAAATGGCGAATTTATTTACAGTCGTGAGCAGTTGTTCGGCGGTGCAAAACTGACCGAAGCCATTCAAGCACGCTATGGTTTAAGCTACGAAGATGCAGTAACTGCAAAACGAGAAAATACGCTGCCTGAAGGGTATAAAGAAGAAGTGCTCACCCCATTTCTTGATGATGTGGTAACACAAATCAGTCGCTCATTGCAGTTTTATTTTTCATCAAGTCAATACAATAATGTTGACCATATCGTATTGTGCGGTGGTAGTGCGAGCTTACCGGGGCTTACAACCTTGGTTCAGCAACGCATGGGCGGGCAGGTGAGTGTAGCCAATCCTTTTATCAACATGAGTTTGAATAATCGAATTAATACTGAACAGTTGGATTTGGATGCACCGGGCTTGATGGCAGCGTGTGGCTTGGCTTTAAGGAGTTTTGACTGATGGCACGTATTAACTTACTACCTTGGCGTCAAGAAGAACGTGAACGCAAAAATAAAGAGTTTGGTGTTTTGCTGGCTGGGGCTGCTGTATTGGCAATTTTGGCGGCTGTGTTGATTCACACCTTGTTCAATTATGCTTTGAGCAACCAGCAGCGAGCCAATGAAACCGTTACCGAGCAAAACAAGCAACTGGACGGCGTACTAACAGAGATTGCAGATCTTGAGCAACAAAAAGAAGAAATGCTATCACGCATGGAAGTTATCCAAAACTTGCAAGGCTTGCGTTCTGTACCTGTGCGTATATGGGACGATATTGCTAAAGCTATCCCATCATCGGTTTATCTAACAGGTGTTAAGCGTGAAGGGGATACCATCACCTTGACAGGCTATGCCGATAATACTCGTGTGGTCTCTGATTTGATTCGTAATTTAGATGCTACGCCATGGCTTAGTGATTCTTTTATGCCAAATGCCAGAGATGCTAACGTGCAGGCTTATCAAGACCAAACCGCCCAAAACAGAAACTTAGGCACTCAAGGTTCACAGCGTCCACTATATCCTGAAGACAGTTATATTCAGTTTAGCGTAGTAACCAAGGTAAGTGCAGAAGCTGCAAAAGAAGAGCTTGATGCTCAATCACAAGCAGCTTCAGCAGAATCTGCCGCAGCTCAAAATCCAACTGCCGAAACAGCAGAGGCTGGCAATGCACCAAACCCAAATGGTGCTGAACCTGCTCCTATACAGCCTGCACAAGAAAATAGCCCTGCCGAACCAGCAAAAGCTGATGAGGCGACACCATCAGAACAACCAACTTCTGCCGCACCTAATACAGATACCGCACCTGCAGGAGGTCAATCGTGAAATTTGCAAACAAAAAAACGCCTGCAGCATCAAAAAAAGCTAAAGGTGCTGTTGTCCCCAAAAAGAAAAAGCAGTCTTTTGATTTAAAGTCTTTTTGGAATAGCGTCAATTCTTTGAATGCACAAAACTATGGCAGTGCACCAGTTGCTGTAAAAATATTCCTTATCATTATGCTGATAGTTGCTATTTTGGCTGCTGCATGGTTTGCACTGATTAACGGCAAACGAGATGAGATTGCTCAAGCAGAGGCACAACAAAAAGTGCTGCTTGAAGAATATCGTGAAAAAGAAGCCAAGGCTCGCTATCTGGACGAATACAAGGCACAAGTTGCACAGATGGAAGTGGATTTTGCAGAGTTGCTCGGTCAATTGCCAAAAGGCAAAGAGATTGCAGAGCTTAACGAAAGCATTGCCATGATTGGCAGTGGCAGTGGCATTCGTTTCCAAGAGATTGTCGCCGACCCTGAAGTAGAGCGAGAATTCTTTGTAGAGCAGCCAATTCGCATTACAGCACTGGGTGAGTATCATCGCTTTGGTGATTTTATGAGCGGTATTGCAACTTTGCCACGTATTATCACCATGCATAATTTTGAAGTCAAAAATCAACAGCCAAGTTTGGACGTTATGCCACAGGTGCAAATGGTACTAGAAACCAAAACTTATCGTTCTAAAGAAGCAGCAACAGCCTCTACCGATACTGCAACAGGAGATAAGAAATGATAACTTTCTCAAAACGCAAGGCGGTGTTGGTATTGATTGCTGTTTTGGCTGCTACTGGTTGTAGCGATAGGGTCAGTCTTGCAGAGCAGGAAATGACAACCATTCGTGGAGAACCAGCCAGAAGTATCGAACCCTTGCCAGAACCACAATCTATAGACGATTTTATCTACAGTGCTACGGAGTTAAGAGATCCGTTCGTTCCTACCAGTTTGGTCAGCATGCAAGCCGCACAAGCCGCTCAATCTTCTGGTGTACGTCCTGATACCACTCGTGAGCGTTACGAATTAGAAGATTATGATTTGGCACAGCTTGTGTATCGTGGCAAAGTTGTTGCACCAGATGGTCAAGAATATGGATTGGTGCAGCTGCCTGATGGCTCGGTGCGAGATGTTCAAGTGGGTGAATACATGGGTAAAAGTGATGGTCGTATCGTAGAGATTACTTCAACTCAAATCAATTTGATTGAGATTATTCCAGACTCCCGTGTTGGATTTGTTGAAAAAAGAACCCCCTTGGTATCACCAAATTAGCCAAATGACCTAGTTAGAGGACAAAAGAATGACATTACGTAACCCTAAAGCCACCTTTGTATTTTCAGCACTAGCCATTGGTGTCGCTGCTATCAGCTCGCAGGCTTATGCCAACCAAATTCAAGGCATTACTGCCACGCAGGCAACAGCCAGTACAACTCAACTGCGTGTGCATTTTGACAGCAATCCTGTATTGCCAGTAGCTTATCAGCAAGCTGGTTCTAATCAGCTGATTCTTGATTTTAATCAAGTTGGTAGCGGTAGCCTGCCACGTAATACTGCGGTTAATACAGGCGTTGTAAGAGACATTACTACTTTAAGCAACGGTACAACAACACGCCTAATAGCCAATCTTAGCAATGCAGCAAATTACAGCACTCGCATAGAGAGCAACCAATTGGTAATTGATGTTGCTGATCTTGGTGTTGCTACGCCAATGTCTGCCAGCACCACAACCGCAGCTGTAGCTACCAACCCCATGGTCGTGCAGGTTAATCCTTTGTTAGTACCAGCCAATGCCAGAAACAATAGTTCAAGCTACGAAGGCTTTTCGGCAGTAAATTATAGTGCGAATGCTGCAGGTGGCGGGGATATTAACATCGCTCTCACAAATGAAGCAATACCTGTAGATGTACAGCGTCAAGGCAACAAGATTATTGTGCGTACCACAGGGGCTAAAGTTCCACAGCACTTGCTACGTCGCTTGAATGCTGGTGGCTTGGTTACAAGTATTGATGCGAATAATCAAGGACAAAACGGCATTATTACCATCAATATGTCTGCCGATTATGAGTATCAAGCCTACCAAGCTGGCAGTAGCTTGAATATTTCGGTGCGTCCTGCTGATTTGCTGCGTGAACCAACCTTGGAAGAAAAAGTCTATAAAGGCGAACCGCTGTCTATGGAATTTCAAGACGTGTCTGTACGCACAGTGCTTGATGTTTTGGCGCAGTTTACCGATATGAACGTTGTGGCAAGTGATGCGGTAACAGGCAATATCACCTTGCGTCTGATTAATGTGCCATGGGATCAGGCTTTAGATATTATTCTTACTTCAAAGAATCTTGATAAGCGAGTGAATGGCAATGTTATGGTCATAGGACCTGCCGAGGCACTGGCTCAACAAGAGACCAATAGATTAAAAGCACAACAAGAGGTAAAAACTCTTGCACCGCTTCGCACAGAATATATCCGTCTGAACTACGCCAAAGCGGCAGACATGCATGAACTGCTGGATAAGGCAAATAGCTCTTCTGGGCGTTCTGGTGAAAGCCAAACTTCTTTGTTTTCTCCAAGAGGTAGTGCAACCTTTGATGGACGCACCAATACTATCATTCTTAAAGATACCGCCGAAAGTATTAATAATATCCGTGGCTTGATTGAAAAGATTGATATTCCAGTCAAGCAAGTAATGATTGAGGCTCGCATTGTGAATGCCACAGATGGCTTCACCAAAGAGTTGGGTGTGAGCTGGGGATTGCTATCTGATCGTGGAAACTTGTCTATTGGTGGCAGTCAAACCACGCTATGGGATATACGAACCGGAAGAAGAGGTGGTGACACAACCACAACCATTGAACGTCCTGCAAATTTAAGCGTTGATTTGGGTGCTACGAATCCGGCTGGTAGGATTGCCCTAGGTTTGTTAAATCTACCTAACTTTGCCCTTGATCTTGAATTGTCAGCCATGCAGGCGGACAACCGTGGAGAGGTTATATCATCACCCAAGGTTCTGACAGCAGACAAACAAACTGCCAAAATCTCATCGGGTGTGCAAGTGCCTTATCAAGAAGCGTCTGCCAGTGGGGCAACCACCACAAGCTTTAAAGAGGCGGCTTTGGCGTTGGAGGTTACCCCAAATATTACCCCTGAAGGTAAGATTGCCTTGGAGTTACTTGTTAATAATGCGGACTTAACGGGTGAATTCTCGAACGGCGTGCCTATTATTCGTGAAGATTCTGTAAATACCAATGTTATGTTGGAAGATGGACAAACCGTTGTACTTGGTGGTGTATTCAGAAATACTATCCGTAACAACCAAAACAAAGTGCCATTTTTGGGGGATTTACCAATGCTCGGTCGTTTGTTTAGAAACGAAGTAAGGGAAAATACCAAAAGTGAACTACTGATCTTCATCACACCAAGACTGGTCAATGATGGTGTTAGCCGTATCAACTAGACTTATCAATAACAAAAAAGGATGAATATTTTTTTCATCCTTTTTTTATTAAATATAGATTTTATCGTATCACAAAATCTATCGTATAGTTATATCAAAAACAGTGATTAAGGTATTACACCTAATTGATAAACAAATCCAAAAATACAGTCTTTTAAATTCACTTTAATACGTTTGTCAAACTCGTTTGTAGGGCCACTTATACTAGCTACTACTGGTATTCCTTGTCTTTAAAGTAAATTTATTTGGCTATAGCAACCACTAACAACCGCTCAGAATTTTACTGCACTTTTATTTTGATGCAAACTCCTTCGCCACAAGATTTTGGTTTTTCTGGCAAGTCCTGTAATGCAAAAAGCCGTCATGTTAAACACAACGGCTTTTTTGGCAAAAATTGGATTACTTGATTTTTGCTTCTTTGAACAGTACATGTTGGCGAACTTTTGGATCAAATTTTTTGATTTCCATTTTGCCAGGCATGGTACGTTTGTTTTTGGTGGTGGTATAGAAATAACCAGTACCAGCAGTAGAAACGAGTTTGATTTTATCTCTCATGGGAAATGTCCTTGTGTTAAATTAGATTTTTTGACCTTGGGCACGCAAATCAGCCAGTACCTTTTCGATACCATGCTTATCAATGATACGCATACCTTTGGAAGAAACACGAAGACGTACGAAGCGATTTTCAGACTCCACCCAAAAACGATGATTGTGTAGATTTGGCAAAAAACGACGACGGGTTTTGTTGTTAGCGTGTGAAACGTTATTACCCACAAGTGGGCGCTTACCTGTCACTTGACAAACTCTAGACATGGCGAACTCCTAATCTAATAAGGCACGGATATTGAGCGGTATCTTAGGTGCCAATCTGCACAGCCACCTATAAAAGTAGTATGGATACGGTGTGCGGTACAAATTCATACGGTTGGGCTGAGCTTGCTTGCCGTTAAAGGCGACGACAATTCACATCAGCGAGAAAATTAAAGCCAAAATTATACACCAAAATTTAGATTTTGGCAAGGGGCTTTATGATAAAAGTCGAAAATATCGATACCAATCAGCGACGTAAGACCATACAATTCTTGGATTTACCGTTCTTGCAGGGCTGGTGTTGGCATATTAAGTGCTAGCCAACCATAGTGCATAAAATTGCGGATATTGGCATGGTCATTTCCTTCTGGATTTGCCAGCACAGCTTGATAATGCTCCGCAAACAGTGCTAGGGTATCAATTTGATTTAATCCATGCAGTTTTGCAAAAGCAAATATCTTGGCACTGCCTTCATTTTCGCCAGCAGCGTTATGCAATTCACCATTATCAAAGGCGACAGGTGTGTAGTGATAATGGTCGTGAATAAAACTTAACACATCTTGGAAGTTGAGCTTGCCAAGGCTGATAGCATTTAATAGGGCGGACACGTCAGTTTGCGTGGTCATACTGTTACTCCACACCTTTGGTAAGGTGTTTTTTTGAAATTTTTTAAGATGAGTGCTGGCGGTTGGTTGATTGTATCGGCTGATTAGCGATTAAAATAATCGTCATCTTCGAATGAAGGGGGTACGTAGCCGCCGCCATGTGCTTGTTCTAGGTGATTCATGTGCATTTGCATAGAACGTTCATGCTGAATACGCTGATAAATCTCTTCACGGTGTACGGCGATGTCTTTTGGGGCGTTCACCCCAAGGCGTACTTGATTGCCTTTTACGCCAAGTACGGTAACACTGACTTCATCGCCAATCATCAAAGTTTCGCCAACACGACGAGTTAAAATTAACATGACTAACTCCTTGCTTGTTAATATCCACTGTTTTCATACAGCTTCTAAAATTTTATAAAACAACAAATTCACCCAATGTAAACAATCTTCTACATTGAGTGATTATATCAAAATACTTAAGATTGTAGCAAGATTTTAGCAAAAAGGTCAAGCTGCTTTGTCAAAATCTTGCACTAAGTTACAAGCCAGCGATTTTGCTTTCGCCATCTTCACGGTCAAGTCCAAAAGCGGTATGCAGGGATTTGACGGCTTTTTCGAGATATTGCTCTCTAATCAACACAGACACTTTGATTTCACTGGTAGAAACCATCTGAATGTTAATGTTATTTTCTGCCAAGGTTTGGAACATAATGCTCGCCACGCCTGCATGAGAACGCATGCCCACACCCACGATAGACACCTTGACCACGTCATCAGAAGTGATGATTTCGGCAGGGTTGATTTCGGGCTTTACTTCTTCATCAAGGATTTTGATAGCCTTGGCAAGGTCGCCACGTTGTACGGTGAAGGTAAAATCGGTCATGCCTTCTTCGGACGCATTTTGGATAATCATATCCACTTCGATATTGGCTTTGCCGATAGGGCTTAGGATAGCGGACGCAATACCAGGGCGGTCAGGCACGCCACGAATCACAATCTTTGCTTCGTCTCTGGTAAAGGCAATTCCTGAAATTACTGCACGTTCCATATCATCTCCTTCATCAATAGTGATTAGTGTGCCTACGTTTTGTTTAAATTCATCGTCAAATGCCCCATCTGTGCCTTCGTCAAAGCTAGACAGCACACGCAGCGGCACTTGATATTTGCCAGCGAATTCCACAGAGCGGATTTGCAATACCTTTGAGCCAAGTGAAGCCATCTCCAACATTTCTTCAAAGGTGATTTTGGCAAGTTTTTTGGCTTTGGAAGTTACTCTAGGGTCTGTGGTGTATACGCCATCAACATCGGTGTAGATTTGGCATTCGTCCGCTTTGATGGCAGCGGCAATAGCAACCCCTGTGGTGTCCGAACCGCCACGCCCCAAAGTGGTCAAGTCATTATGCTCATTAACGCCTTGAAAGCCTGCAACAATGAGCACACGACCCGCGTTCAGCTCACGCTTTAGATTGTCGGCATCAATGTCTAAAATGCGTGCCTTGGTGTGCGTGCTGTCGGTCTTGATGGCGACTTGACGACCTGTCATCGATTTGGCATCGACACCCAAATCTTTGAGTGCCATCGCAAGCAAAGCAACAGACACCTGTTCACCAGTGGCAACCATTTGGTCGTATTCACGGGCATCTGGGTTATCACTGATTTCACGAGCCAAGCCAATCAAGCGATTGGTTTCGCCGCTCATGGCAGACACCACCACCACCACTTGATGTCCGTGGTCATGCCAAC
This sequence comes from Moraxella sp., assembly GCA_030538375.1. GTDB lineage: Bacteria > Pseudomonadota > Gammaproteobacteria > Pseudomonadales > Moraxellaceae > Moraxella. Next base: position 11,724 of record JAUNUB010000051.1, read on the forward strand.
GTTTGACACGGTTGGCAACGTTCTTGATACGGGTGATATTCCCCATCGAAGTGCCGCCGTATTTTTGTACAATAAGTGCCATAATTATTCCTTTTAAAAACTCTTGTCATTAAGAAAATAATCTTGCTACAAGATAAAAATTAACGCTCAGTTAAACCCAATTCAGCGAATTCGGGTTAGCCCAATTTTTCACTAAGCTCCCAGTTTTTCACCAAGCCAATGTGGTAAGCTGTCCAATAATGCAGGCAATTTTGACACATCGCTTGCCCCACCTTGAGCAAAGTCAGGTTTGCCGCCGCCTTTACCGCCCAAAGTTTCGCAAGCGTGCTTAATAATGTCGCCTGCCTTGACTTGGCTGGTTAAATCTTTGCTGACACTGGCGGTTAGAGCGATTTTGCCATCTTCGACACTGGCAAGCACCGCAATGCCATCTGTGATTTTTGACTTCACGTCATCGCTTAATCCACGCAAACCCTTGCCGTCCAAGCCATCTATGCGTGCCACCAGTACGGTATGCTCGCCTATTTGTACCGCTTCACTCATGATGGATTTTGCCATCAGATTGGCAAGTTTTTGGCTTTGGCGTTCGAGCTGTTTGTCAAGCTCACGAGATTTATCACTCATGTTATTGACACGCTCCAAAATCTCACCACGCTTGGACTTAAAGTTGCCTGCCAGCGTTCCTAAAATCTCTTCACCGCCTTGGATATAGCTCAACGCCCCCATGCCTGTTAGGGCTTCGATACGGCGAATGCCAGACGCAATGCTGCCTTCAGAAACAATTTTAAATATACCAATATCGCCTGTTTGCTTGATGTGCAGACCACCGCACAGCTCAACCGAAAACGGCGTTTTGTCGCTTTTTTGTCCCATGGTGAGCACACGCACGGTGTCGCCATATTTTTCACCAAACAGTGCCATCGCCCCTTGCTGCATAGCGTCATCAATCGCCATATATTCACTATTCACAGGCGTGTTGGCTTGGATTTGGGCGTTAACAAGGCGTTCAACTTCGTTCAAATCCGCTTGACTAATGGCTTCGTCGTGCGAGAAGTCAAAACGCAGCACTTGGCTGGAGACCAACGAGCCTTTTTGGCTAACATTTGTGCCGAATACTTGACGCAAAGCAGCGTGCAATAGGTGTGTGGCGGAGTGATTTTTGGCACTGGCTATGCGAATGTCTGATACCACTTGGGCGTGTGCGTCTTGATTGCCCTTAATCTCACCCATGCTGACCTTGCCGTGATGAATGATGGCAGTGCCCGATTTTTTGGTGTCTTCTACGGTGAATACGCCTGAAGCGGTCGTGATTTCGCCCATTTCGCCGACTTGACCGCCACTTTCGGCATAAAACGGCGTGGCAGACAACACCAGCACGCCTTCTTCGCCTTCGCTAAGCGTGGCAATGGCTTTACCGTCTTGGTACACGCCAATGATTTGGCTGTTGGTGTCAAGACTGTGATAGCCCAAAAATTCGGTCGGTGTATCAACCTTAATCGCCGCAGAATAATCCACGTCAAATTTGCCTGCTTCTCTGGCACGTTCACGCTGGGCTTGCATATGGGTTTCAAAACCTGCTTCATCAACCAAAATCTCACGCTCACGAGTGATGTCGGCGGTCAAATCCACAGGAAAGCCATAAGTGTCATACAGCTTGAACACCGTCTCGCCTGCCAAAGTATCGCCTGCGTTTAGGTTTGATAGCTCAGACGACAGCAGTCGCAAGCCTTGGGCTAGGGTTTTGGCAAACTGCTCTTCTTCTTTTAGGATAAGGTTTTGAATCTCGCTTAGCTTATCTTGTAGCTGTGGATAAGCACCGCCCATCTCATCGCTAAGCGTTGGCACGAGTTTATAAAAGAATGCCCCTTCTGCCCCTAGTTTATTGCCATGACGAATGGCACGGCGTAGAATGCGACGCAGCACATAGCCACGCCCTTCGTTGCTGGGACGCACGCCATCAGCAATAAGGAATGACACGGCACGAATATGGTCGGCAATGACCTTGAGCGACGGCTGTTCATCGTTAGTAATGCCGATGATGTTGGCGGCAGCATTCATGAGCGTGGCAAAGGTGTCAATCTCATAGTTGCCATGTTTGCCCTGCATGATGGCACTGATACGCTCCAGCCCCATACCTGTATCGACGCTAGGGGCTGGCAGCTGCTCCATCGTGCCGTCTTTTTGGCGGTTGAACTGCATAAAGACGTTGTTCCAAATCTCCACATAGCGGTCGCCATCTTCTTCGGCTGTACCCGGTAAGCCGCCCCAAATATGCTCGCCGTGGTCGTAGAATATCTCGGAGCAAGGCCCACAAGGCCCTGTATCGCCCATCATCCAAAAGTTATCGGATTGATACGCACCGCCTTTGTTGTCGCCAATGCGAATAATGCGTTCTGGCGATAGTCCAATGTCATCTCGCCAAATGTTGTAGGCTTCATCATCAGTGTGATAGACGGTTACATATAGGCGGTCTTTGGGCAGACCTAGCCATTTATCGGCGGTCAAGAATTCCCATGCAAATTGAATGGCGTCTTGCTTAAAATAATCGCCAAAGCTAAAGTTGCCCATCATCTCAAAAAACGTATGGTGGCGAGCGGTATAACCGACATTGTCAAGGTCGTTGTGCTTGCCGCCAGCACGCACGCATTTTTGGGCGGTAACGGCACGTGTGTAGGGGCGTTTTTCAAGACCCAAAAAAGTATCTTTGAATTGGTTCATGCCTGCATTGGTGAACAGCAGGGTAGGGTCTTCGTGCGGAATAAGACTGGACGATGGCACGTGAGTGTGTTGCTTGCTGACAAAAAAATCAATAAAGGCTTGGCGGACGGCGTTGGTGCTAAGTGTTTTCATGGTTATAACTTATTTTTTGTAAAAAGTAAGGGAGTAAAACTGGCAAATTTTACCACAAAACCATGCAAATGACAGTGGTTTTTGACGATTTTGTACAGGCTGTTGTTGAATTCATTACCCTGTATTAACAATCGACAAGTAAAATTTCATAAAAACCTTGATTACAAAAAATTTTATCAAAAATTGCAAAAAATGCTTAACATTTTAACAAAAAAGGTGTATAAATATAGCCATATCCACAAAACTTGAGGGGAATTGTATGAACAAGGTTCTTTTTAGCGTAATCCAAGCCATCGCTTCTACGGTATTGATTGGCGTGTTGATGATTGTGGCGTTTGTTACACAATATGACACCATGCCGTATATTTTGGGTGCGGTAGCGGTTGGGTTTTTGGCAAGCTTACCGATTGCTTTTGTAGTTACCAAAAAGCTAAGCACCTTAACTAACGACCCAAGTGCTGCTATATAGCTTAAACAAAGCCAGTGCTTAAAAGCCCAACAATTAAAAACTGGGGCGTATCCTAACTTA
>JAUNUB010000052.1 GCA_030538375.1 Moraxella sp.
AATGCGGCATTTGTCAGTATTATGCAAGATGATGACAAGGCGGATATTTTGTTGCCACCGCTGATATTGGCGGTGCAGAATAATAATCTACAGTCTTCTTTTAATCAAGCGTTGGCATTTCAATTATCCGATGACAAAAATATATTCCTTGATGATATCAGCCAAATAAATCTACAACTTATCAAGGATTATGCGAAAACCCAATCGCCAGTTAATCATCAAGATTGGCAAGTTATGATGACAAGGCTGGAATGATGTTTATGGCGGTTATTTTTTTGAATTGCATTAAAGTGATTATAAAAAAGAACTGATGGTGTATTCAGTTCTTTTTTATTATCTGCTATGCTGCACTCAACCTTCTACCAAATACTGCTTAATTTTATCAATCAAATTATCGACTTGGGCGGTGGTGGTATCAAAGCTCATCATCAGCCGAATCTCACCTGTGGCATAATTCCAATCATAAAAATGAAAATCTTGATGGAGTTTGGCAGTTACCGACTTGGGCAAAATCACAAATACCGCATTGGACTGCACCGCTTGGGTAATGCTAACACCGTTCAAACCTTTGATATTGTCCGCAAGGTAGCTTGCCATGGCATTGCTGTGTGTGGCAAGGCTAAGGTACAATCCGCTTTGTAGCCATGCGTTAAATTGGGCGGCGATAAAGCGAAGTTTTGACCCCAGCTGCATATGGTTTTTGCGTAAGAATTTCATTTGCTCGTCAAGCGTGGGATTTAACACCACGATACATTCGCCTATCATCATGCCGTTTTTTGTGCCGCCCAGCGAGAGAATGTCCACACCTGTATCGGCGATGTCTTGTAAGGTGCAGCCCAATGTTGCACAGGCGTTGGAGAGCCTTGCCCCATCGATATAAGTGTACAAGCCGTGTGATTTGGCAAGGGCGGTGATAGCACGGATTTCGTCCAAGCTGTAGCATGTGCCAAGCTCGGTGGTTTGGCTGATGTAGATACAGCTTGGCTGGGACGCATGTTCGTTGCCTAGGCGGTACAGCTGGCTACTTATCATCGCTGGCGTGAGCTTGCCGTCTGTGGTATCGATGGGAATGAGCTTGATACCAGAGATGTATTGTGGGGCGTTGCTCTCATCACAATTGATGTGGGCGGTGATGGTACAGATGATAGAGCCAAAACGTGGCAACGTGGCGGTCAGAGCGGCAATGTTCGCACCTGTGCCGTTGAATACTGGATAAACGGTAGCGGTATCACCAAAGTGGCTTTTGATGAGTACTTGCAGCTGTGTGGTATGGCTGTCGTAGCCGTATGCTGGCTCGTGTCCGTGATTGGCGGCACTTATCGCCTGTAGCATATCAGGGTGTATGCCAGAATAATTGTCGGACGCAAAGGAGTAGGGCAGGGCAGTGGGTGCGGTCATAATAATCTCATGTGAATGTGAAAACAAGTTGAATATAGCAATTAAACCAAAAAGACTTGCAAAAACAAGTCTTTATAGATGGTTATTAGCTAGCGTTATGCCAAGGCTTTTTTAACCAGTCCTGAGATTATCGCAGGGTCGGCTTGTCCTGTGGTCTTATCCTTGACGGCATTCATCACCTTGCCCATGTCTTTCATGCTGCTTGCCCCCAGCTCATCTATGGTGGCGGTGATGATGGTCATTAGCTCGTCTTCGCTTAGCTGTGCTGGCAAAAACTGGCTGATGATGTCTATCTCAAATTGTTCTTTTTGTGCCAAATCATCTCGCCCATTGCCTGTGTAGATGGCAAGAGACTCTTGACGTTGCTTGATTTGTTTTTGGAGAATTTCTAACACGCCTTTGTCATCAAGGCTGACTTGGTTGTCGATTTCGATTTGTTTGATGGCGGCTTGTACATTGCGTAAAATCTTGACTTGTTCCATCTCACGTGCTTTCATGTGGGTTTTGATGGTCTCGGTTAGGGTGGTTTTTAAAGTCATTGTGTGCCTTGGGTTGGTTGTATAATTGGTGGTTTATTCTAGCACATCATGGCTTGATTTTGAAAAGAAATTGTGTCCATTGTCCACAGTGCAATCATAGACAGCAAACATCTTAGCCAAATAATCAAGGCAGTTGTGCACTGTTCATACGCCCTAGGATAATACGTTGTTTGTTGCGTAGGCGTTTGTTATTTAAGTTTTTTTCGTAGTATTTCGGGTTGGGTAGCATGGAGATGAGTAGGGCGGATTGCTCACGATTAAGCTCGGCAGCTGGCTTGTCAAAATAATGCTGGGCGGCGGCTTCTATGCCATACACGCCATTGCCAAATTCCACGACATTTAAGTACACTTCAAGAATTCTTTGTTTGTCCCACATGGCTTCTATCATTAGAGTGATGATGGCTTCTTCAGCTTTACGAATGTAGGAGCGATGGCTGGTTAGGAACAGATTTTTGGCGAGTTGTTGGCTGATGGTAGAGCCGCCTGCCGAGATAGCCCCCGATTTTTCGTTGGCTTTCATGGCGGCTTCGATACCTGCCATATCAAAACCATTGTGCGTGGCAAATTTAGCGTCTTCGCTGGCGATGGCGGCTTGTTTGGTGGATTTGGCGATGTTGTCATAATCCGTCCAAACCTGCACCACATCACCGCCTTGCATACGATGCGCGAGCATAAACATCGAATTTTTGACAGGATACGCCTGCCAAAGCAACAACATGCCCGCCACAAACAGATGAAAACTGATAATGAGTATCAATAGCGGTGAGATTATCCACTTAAACAACCAACGCCAAGGGCGAAAGGTTTTTTGTGGGGCGGTTTGATTTTTGGCAGGATTTTTTTTGGTGGGATTGACCGTCTTGGCGGTTAAGGGCTTGACCACGGTGCTGTGTTTGCTGGGGGCTTTTTTTGGGGTTTTCATGCTTGACACCGTGATTGACAACAAAAGACAATCGCTATCATACCAGTGCTTTGGGGTTTTGTTAAGTGATATGCGTGTGATTTTGTGGATATTGCAAAAAATACAGGAATGAATTTTGCATGGTATTGCCATGACTTTTTGTTTTGCAGTGCGTAAAGCAGGTTTCAAAAAGCTATTCTTGTCAAAAGCTGATTTGCTGATTACAATGCTTGATTTTAATGGTAACAAAGAGACGAATATCATGCCAAACATTGCCCTTGCTCGCCTGCAGCAATTAACGCACAATCGTTTTGCCTTAACGAATTTGGGGGCGAACTTTTGGGCGGTGCGTGATTATTTGGCACGGCATTATCAATCGCAAGACCATGCACCCACGCTTGCTGTCGATAAGCTGTGGCTGATTGGTACAGTAGGTTGTCATCTGTGCGAAGATGTGCAAGTGATGTTGGAGCGATTGCACGCCACCCAAAATCTGCCAGCGGTGCAAGTGTTAGAAGTTTTGGACTTTGATGATGAAATCGCCCAAATACTCGCCCCTTTGATACCTGTGCTAATATTCGATGTTGCTTTATTAACCTATCCTTTTGGGCTGATGGACATCTTGCAAGCCTGCCAGCATTAATGTTGCTAAAAATCTTTAAAATGTAAGCATATGTATAATAAAAATGTGTATTTTATTAAAAAAATTAAATAATGCTGTATTTTTTGTATGCTGATGGGTATTATTGTCATCTTTTTGTCATATTGCTACAATTTTGTACTTATCGTGGCGTTATGGCTGTGTTTTTAGTATAATGATACGCATTATCGTTTAATTGGTTATTTTAAGCCTATCATTTATGTAGCTGCTGGTATGAATGCAGTGATTTGTATACAAGGGAGTGTTTATGCTCATATTTTTGGCGTTATTGCCCATTCTGATTGTTTTTGTGCTGCTCGTGGTCATGCGACTGCCTGCCAAAATTGCCATGTGTGTGGCGTATATCGCAACGGTGTGTCTGTCGTTGTTCGTGTGGCAAACCAACAGCAATCAAGTGCTGGCAGCGAGTGTGCATGGCGTGCTGACCGCTGCTAATGTATTGTTCATTGTGTTTTCGGCGGTGCTGCTGCTGAACACCCTAAAAGAAAGCCGTGCCATTGGGGCGATTCGTGCGAGTTTTATGGGAATCTCACCTGACCGCCGTGTACAGATGATTATCGTGGCGTGGTTGTTTGGTTCGCTTATCGAAGGCTCGACTGGTTGGGGTACACCGTCTGCTGTGGGTGCACCTTTGCTTTTGGCATTGGGCTTTCCTGCGATGGCGTCTGTCATGGCAATGCTGATTATCCAGTCTACCCCTGTATCTTATGGGGCGGTGGGTACGCCAATTCTGTTGGGCGTGGGTTCTGGACTTGACAACAAAGAAGAAGTTGCTGCCGCCATTGCTCCGATGGATTTGTCGCAATATCTGCTCACGATTACCGAGAACGTGGGCTTTATCCATGCGTCTGTGGGGGTGTTAATCCCATTGGTTCTGTGCGGATTTTTGACACGCTTTTTTGGGCAAAAACGCTCCTTTATCGAAGGCTTGCACGCCGCCCCTTTTGCGATATTTGCAGGGCTGGCGTTCACTGTGCCTTATTATCTCACCGCACGCTTTGTCGGTCCTGAATTGCCGTCATTGCTAGGCAGTGTGGTGGGCTTGGCAATCGTTGTGCCTGCTGCCAAGTACGGATTTTTGACCCCCAAGACGACCTTTGATTTTGAGCCAAGGGACAAATGGGATAAGGATTGGATTAGCTCATTGGCGGCGGATAATGACGACAACGAAGTACCAAAATACTCAACCTTGCGTGCATTTTCGCCTTATCTGCTGGTGATTGGGATTTTGATTATCACACGCACTGTGCCTGCGATTAAGGCGTATTTGACTAGTACAGGAGTGATTACTTTTAGTGATATGTTCGGCTCAACCATCAGCAACAAAACCCAGCTGCTCTACTCGCCTGCGACCGTTTTGGTGATTGTGTCCTTGCTGTGTATCGCCATCTTTGGTATGAAAGGCAGTGCCATCAAAAACAGCTGGAAAGCGTCTGGCAAAACCATGATTGCCGCTGCACCTGCCTTGTTGTTTTCTGTGCCGATGGTGCAAGTGTTTATTAACTCTGGCTCAACGCCTGACGCTGCGGTACAAATGCTTGCCATGCCACGAGTACTGGCAGCTGGTGCAGCCGAAGCCTTCTCTGGCATGTGGCCTTTGGTGTCGCCTTGGATTGGGGCATTGGGGGCATTCATGGCAGGCTCAAACACCGTGAGTAACATGATGTTTGCACACTTTCAATGGAGTGCCGCCGCCCAAATCGGCATGGGAGCTTCTCAAGCGGCGACCGTGGTTGCTCTGCAAGCGGTGGGCGGTGCAGCTGGCAACATGATTAGCGTGCATAATGTGGTGGCTGCCTGTGCGGTGGTGGGCTTGATGAACAAAGAAGGCTACGTCATTCGCAAAACCTTGGTCGCCATGACTTATTATGTGGTGCAAGCAGGTTTGATTGGCATGGCACTGCTGTCAAGCCCTATGTGGTGGCTTGGGGCGATTGTATGGCCTGTGGTGTTCTTGGGTGTTATGTCTATCACCAGCAAAAAAACCTAAGCCAAACGTGTTATAATACGCAGCTTAAACGACACCACTGCTTATGATAAAGTGGTGGTGTGTGTTTTTTAAAAAAATGAATTTTAGCAAAAAAATATTTGCCAAAGAATATCACACAAACCTAACAATATATCGGTCATGCGTGATGGTTTTGGCAAAGATTTTTGATGACTGATTTTGATAACTGATTTTTGATAATGACAAACTTGGGGAAATTATGAAAGACTTGAGTAAGATGACCGAAATCGAAGACCTACGCCGTGTTGCCGAACGCAAAGTACCACGCATGTTCTATGATTACGTGGATTCTGGTTCGTGGACACAGACCACTTATCGCAATAACGAAACGGATTTTGACCGTATCAAACTTCGCCAGCGTGTGTTGGTAAACATGGACGGACGCAGCCTAGCCACCACCATGCTGGGGCAAGATGTGAGTATGCCTGTCGCCATCGCACCGACGGGCTTTACAGGTATGATGTGGGCAGATGGCGAGATTCATGCGGCTCGTGCTGCGGCGAAGTTTGGTGTACCATTTTCGCTCTCCACGATGTCTATTTGTTCTATCGAAGATGTGGCGGAGAATACGGACGCACCGTTTTGGTTTCAGCTGTATGTAACTCGTGATAAGGATTTTATGCGTAACCTTATCAATCGTGCCAAGGCGGCGAACTGCTCGGCGTTGGTGCTGACGGCGGATTTGCAAGTACTGGGACAACGCCACAAAGACATCAAAAACGGACTGTCTGCACCGCCAAAACCTACACTCAAGAATATTATCAATCTGATGACCAAGCCAGAATGGTGCTTGAATATGCTGGGTACACGTCGCCACACCTTCCGCAATATCGTGGGACATGCCAAAGGTGTGGGTGATTTATCCAGCTTGTCATCGTGGACGACAGAGCAGTTTGATGCGTCTTTGAACTGGTCAAACGTTGCCGAAATCAAAGAACTGTGGGGCGGTAAGCTCATCATCAAAGGTATCATGGAGCCAGAAGATGCGGTGCTTGCGGTGCGTCATGGAGCGGACGCTATCGTGGTGAGCAACCATGGCGGTCGTCAGCTAGACGGTGCACCATCATCTATCGCTGCCCTTGCGGACTGCGTGGCAGCAGTCAAAGCAGAGAACAGCCACTGCGAAGTATGGTTAGACAGTGGCGTGCGTTCAGGGCAAGACACCTTAAAGGCGGTGGCACTGGGGGCAAAAGGCGTGATGATTGGACGCAGCTTTTTGTATGGGCTGGGTGCGTATGGCGAAGATGGCGTACGCCGTGCTTTAGAAATTTTGTACAAAGAATGCGATACCACCATGGGCTTTTGTGGCTTGACCGACATCAATCAAGTTACTGATAATATCTTGGTGCAAGGCACTTACGAACATCTAAAAGCAGGGCGACCACTGTTGCAGGATATTCGTTGGGGTTGATGGTGGCTTGATTATAGTCTTTTAAATTCACTTTAATACATCGTCAAACTCACTGGCTGTACTATTTGTACTGCCTGCGTTCGTTTTCTCAGTCCTAAAATGAATTTATTTGACTATATAAACTCTCCTTTGGTAGTTGCCTTGGGGGAGTTTTTTGTACGCCTAAGTCTAAGCACACCGTAATATTGCACAAAACTGTCTTAAATCGCCATTGGATTACAAAAAAAACTTGCATAAATCAAAAACGAATGTAAACTATTGTGCAAAAATTAACATTTGTTTTCTAGGTTTTTTTGACAAAATTTGTTACAATTAGGCTAAGACTGGTTAAATTCCTGCTAGGGATTGGGATTGGTGTTATATCAATCGTTGTTGCCTTGATGGTGTCATAAAAACTTGGTAGGGTATCTCTATCTAAAAATAAGGATAAGCCCTAGTTTATTTTTCAATATAGTCAATTAAAATTGCAATGATACATCGTTGCGGGCGACCTTATGTACTACTTGTACACCGTGGACGCATAGCAGGCATTGTCGCCTTGTCTCATTTTTATTTTAAATGACTATAATCTTGCAACCACTTAACATAGGTGAAATCATGGACATTAAACAGATTCGAGAACTCATTGATTTGATGGAAGAAAAAGATTTGGCAAATCTTGAGTATGGCACAGATGACAACTATATTCATCTGACTCGCAACGTGGCAGTGCAGACGATTGCACCGCCGCAAATGGTTGCTGCAGCTGTCCCTGTGGCAACCGTCGCTGCCACACCTAAGGGCAAAACCGAAGACTCCCCAATGGTTGGCGTGTTTTATTCTGCACCAAGCCCCAATGACCCACCTTTTGTCAAAGTGGGTCAGCAGGTGGAAGCTGGAGACCAGCTGGGTATTATCGAAGCCATGAAAATCATGAATCCACTCGAAGCTACCCAAAGCGGTATCATCGCCGAGATTTTGGTGAATAATGGCGATGTGGTGCAGTTTGGTCAGCCTGTTATCCGCTATCAATCCTAAGGGGCTGGCATGATAAAAAAACTTCTTATTGCCAACCGTGGTGAGATTGCCCTGCGTATCGTGCGTGCGTGCAAGCAGCTGGGTATTGCGACTGTGGGCGTGTATTCGACAGCGGATAAGGATTTAATGCACTTGCGTTTTGTCGATGAAGCGGTGTGCATTGGTAATCCCCCATCAACGCAGAGCTATCTGGACATTGACCGTATTTTGGCAGCGGCAGAGATTACAGGGGCGGACGCTATTCACCCCGGTTATGGATTTTTGTCCGAAAATGCCGAATTCGCCGAGCGTATCGAAAGTGCTGGGCTCACCTTTGTAGGGCCGCACGCTGACCATATTCGCTTGATGGGCAACAAAGTATCTGCCATTAACGCCATGAAGGCAGCAGGCGTGCCAACCGTCCCCGGTTCGGTAGGGGCGATTACCCTGCACAATGCCGAAGAGCAGGCTCGTGCCATTGGCTTTCCGCTGATTGTCAAGGCGGCAGCTGGTGGCGGTGGGCGTGGTATGCGTGTGGTAGAGCGATTTGAAGAGCTTATCCCCCAAGTGCAAGCCGCCAAAACCGAAGCAGGCAGTGCCTTTGGTGATGACACGGTGTATATGGAACGCTTTTTAAAAAATCCACGCCATGTTGAAGTGCAGGTGCTGGGTGATGGCAACGGCAATGCCTTGCACCTATTTGACCGTGATTGTTCCTTGCAGCGTCGCCATCAAAAAGTCGTCGAAGAAGCTCCAGCCCCCGGTATTCCTGATGATATTAGACAGCCGATTTTGGACGCATGTGTGCGTGCGTGTGAGCAGATTGGCTATCGTGGGGCAGGCACGTTTGAATTTCTTTACGAAGATGAGCAGTTTTTCTTTATTGAGATGAACACTCGTGTACAAGTTGAGCACCCTGTTACCGAGATGATTACAGGCATTGACGTGATTGTTGAGCAGCTCAAAATTGCCGCAGGTTATGGCTTGTCTTATCATCAAGATGAGATTACCATTCGTGGGCATGCCATGGAATGCCGTATCAATGCCGAAGACCCCAAGACATTCATGCCGTCCCCCGGTACGATAAACAATCTATTCACCCCAAGCGGTTGCGGCGTGCGTTTTGATTCACATCTGTATCAAGGTTATACCATTCCGACTTATTATGATTCGATGGTGGGTAAGCTGATTTGTCATGCACAGACACGTGGACAGGCGATAGCCAAGACCTTAAATGCCCTTGATGAGCTGGTGATTGAAGGGATTAAAACCAATATTCCGCTACATCGTGATGTGATTTTGCAAGACGAAAAATTCGTCAATGACGCACAGAATATTCATTATCTTGAAAATCATCTGCTCAAGATGGGTAAGCATTGAGCGTGTGCCATGCGTGGATAGACAATATTAACCCTAAAAAAACAAAAAGACTTGGTTAAATGCCAAGTCTTTTTATTGTGATGAGTGTTTTGCAAACCTACAACGGTGTAACTTCTGTTATATCTACCGAGCTGCTGGCAGGTGTTTTGTTTTTTGCCCCATCGGCACGTTTGGCTTGTAGTTCGTTAAGATAGGCTTCATCGATATGCCCTGCGACATAACAGCCATCAAATACCGAGCAGTCAAAACCTTCTACACGGCTGTGCTTGGTGTCTTGCACGGCTTCGATAAGTGCTTTTAGGTCTTGGAATATCAGACGGTCAGCACCGATGGCGACTCGCACTTCTTCGACCGTGCGACCTGACGCAATCAGCTCACTACGCACAGGCATATCAATACCATAGACGTTGGGGAATTTGACAGGGGGTGCGGCACTGGCAAAAAAGACGTTTTTTGCCCCTGCGTCTCGTGCCATTTGGATAATTTCTTCGCAGGTTGTGCCACGCACGATGGAGTCATCAACCAGCAGCACGTTTTTATTTTTAAACTCAAACGAGATGGCGTTTAGTTTTTGACGCACGGATTTTTTGCGTTGGGATTGCCCCGGCATGATGAAGGTGCGTCCGATATAGCGGTTTTTGTTAAAGCCTTCACGGCATTTGACATTCAAATGATACGCCAGCTCCATCGCAGACGTGCGTGAAGTGTCTGGAATGGGTATAACCACATCGATTTCGTGATTTTCACCCCATTCGGCAAGGATTTGTTCGGCAAGTTTCACCCCCATACGCATGCGTGCTTTATGCACCGAGATATTGTCAATGATAGAATCTGGGCGAGCAAAATACACATATTCAAAGATACACGGTGTGTATTTTTCGCAAGGCACACATTGATGAGCATGTAAATTATGTGCCATATCCACCAAAATTGCTTCCCCCGGGGCAATGTCTCGCACCACGGTAAAACCAAGAGCGGTCAAGGCAATGGATTCTGAAGCGACCATATATTCTGTGCCTTGCTTGCTTTGGCGTGTGCCATAGATGAGCGGACGAATGCCGTTGGGGTCACGAAATGCAAGCAGTCCATGCCCTGTAATCATCGCCACCACACCGTACGCCCCTTCGCAGCGGCGATACACCGCCCCTAATGCGTCAAAAATATCGGCAGGGGTGAGTGTGTCTTTGGTGAAGTTTTGAAGTTCGTGAGCGAAGACATTGAGCAGTACTTCGGAGTCCGAGTCGGTATTTAAATGGCGGCGGTCGGTCTTGTAGAGTTCTTTGGCAAGTACTTCGGCATTGGTTAAATTGCCATTGTGTGCCAGTGCAATGCCATAAGGAGAGTTGACGTATAAGGGCTGGGCTTCGGCGGTGCTGGACGTGCCTGCGGTAGGGTAGCGTGTATGCCCAATGCCCATGTTGCCAACGAGACGGAGCATGTGGCTGGTCGAAAATACGTCTCGCACCATGCCATTGTCTTTGCGTAAAAAAAACCGTCCATTTTGCAAGGTTACTATCCCTGCTGCGTCTTGTCCACGGTGCTGAAGCATAGTCAGACCGTCATATAGCATTTGATTTACAGGCTCAAAAGCCGCCACTCCGACCACACCGCACATAGCATCACCTTTTTTTGAAGTTTGTATAGTCTTTTAAATTCACTGTAATACGTCGTCAAACTCGCTTGATGTACTACTTGTACTATCTACACTCGTTTTCCTTGTCTTAAAGTGAATTTATTTGACTATAAAGAATTGAAATTTAACATCAAGACAAATCGTTAGTTAATCATCGTTAGTTGGAGAGTAGGGCGTAACCATCTTTCATCTATCTTGTTTTCATTTATCTCATTTTTAGCACAAAAGCCGTGCGTTTACCACAAATTTCAAACTTAATTGTTTGGCGTGATGAATTGTCAACAGACCCTAATTAAAGGGCTTTAAACGCATTGATTGTATGGCTTATTCGATTTGTTTTGGTTGTTGTGAGATTTGGGGTAATTCGCTATTTTGGTTCAGCTGTTGCCACGTCTCACCTGCTGTGGCATAGACCAGCTGCTTGGCGACTGGGGCAAGGGGCAGCAGATTTTGGCTTAATGTCGACTCTTGCCACACAGGCAGTTTGGTGAGTAGTGGGGCGACAAGGCTTAATATCACAAGCACCTTTAGCAGCCCTTTGCCAGCACCCAGCACGCCACCTGCCAGTTTGTCCAAAAAGCTCAAATGCAGTGCCTTTAGGGTGCTTTGTAGGGTATAAGCCAGCAAATGCACCACGCCAATCACGATAAGACACACCGCCAAAAACCCCAGCCCAATCTGTAGCACAGGATTATTGGTTATCGCCACAAAAAATGGTGCAACATCATCAGCAAAGCGAGAGCCAATCACCAAAGCAAGCAGCCAGCCCACCAAGGTCAATGCAGTAGCAATCGCCCCAGCACGAAAACCACGCCATAGGTCAATCAGCACCACCACCGCCACAGCAATATCCACAATACTCATCTGTTATGCCACATCAACCCCTTGGCGTGCCAGCGAATCTTCATAATCGGCAATCGCCTGCACACAAGACTGCACGAGTATCGGACCTTTATAAATCAGTCCAGAGTACACCTGCACCGCTTTTGCTCCTGCTTTGAGTTTGTTTACCGCAATATCGCCACTGTCAATACCGCCTGCACCGATAATCTCAACCTTGCCCGATAAGCGGTCAGAAAATTTACGCAAGACTTCGGTGCTGATATGACTGATGGGTCTGCCCGATAGCCCCCCTTGTTGTTGGCTATTGCGGTAGTCTTCTACACCAACACGCCCAAGGCTGGTATTGGTGGCAATCAAGCCGTCAATCTCAAAGTTTATCAGTTTTTGGCTAATCTCGTCAATTTGCCATTCGTCCAAATCAGGGGCGATTTTGAGTGCTAATGGCACATAAAAACCGTAATCATTGATAAGCTGTACATGACACTCTTTGATACCGCTTAATAATTCGGTCAAAGCGTCGCCACTTTGCAGCTCACGCAGATTTTTGGTATTGGGGCTTGAGATGTTGATGGTGATGTAACTGGCATAAGGGTACACACGTTCAAGACAATAGATATAATCTTCAAGCGAGCGTGCGACAGGCGTAACGGCATTTTTGCCGATGTTAATGCCGAGTACCCCACGGTATTTGGCACGCTCAACGTTTTTGATGAGTACGTCTACCCCTTCGTTATTAAAGCCCATGCGGTTGATGATTGCCCCAGCTTCAGGAATGCGGAATAGGCGTGGCTTGTCGTTGCCCGGTTGGGGCTGTGGGGTAATCGTACCAATCTCAATAAAGCCAAACCCCAAATCAGCCAGTGCGTCAATGTACGCACCATTTTTGTCAAGTCCTGCCGCCAAGCCCACAGGGTTAGGCATATGAACGCCCATGCAGGTAGTGGGCAGGTTTTGATGGGTGTAGACAAAGTCGGTTAAGCCAAGTTTGCTGGCACTGTTCAAAAGCGATAAGGTCAAATTGTGTGCACGCTCAGGGTCTGTCATGAACAAAAACGGACGAAGCAGGGCGTAAGACATGGCGTACCTTGTAATGACGAGTGTTGTGAATAAAACTGAATAAAAAACAGCTTCGTATTATAGCACAAGCAGGGTTGCAAACAAGCAAAAACTGTTGAATAAGTGATGGGACACGCCCTAAAATAAGTTACAAAAAATTTGTCAAATTCATTGGTACTTTTTATTGAGTTTGTTATACTAAGGACATGACTTGTAAGCGGTATTATGCTGAAATATAGTCGATTAGAATTGCAATGATACTTACGTTGTCAGCGTTCTTATGTTACTGCGAGTAACACGGCGGTCGCACAGTGGGCATTGTCGCCTTGTCTCATTTTTATTTTAATCGACTATAATAAGTGTCAAATATAAAAAAGCGTGTTTGTTTGAAAGTTTTTTATCAATCAGGAGAAAGAGTAATGTACCAAAATATCTTGCTGGTAACCGACCTTGAAGACGATACCGACATTGTCGCCCAAAAAGCAAAGTGGATTTTGTCGCACAATGCAGGGGCACAATTAACCGTGCTGCACGTTGTCGAAGAGACGACCATCGGTTTTGGCTATGAGTTGATTCCTGCGGCATCGCTGTACGATGAGATTAATGACGAACGCACCAAAGAAGCTCGCACTCGTCTGGCTCAAGTCTTGGCACGCAATGAGCTTGAAGTGCATGACGTGAATATCAATACCGCCATCTCTGGACGCAAGGGTATCGTGGATTTTTGTAAGACGCACACCGTGGATTTGGTGGTGATTGGCAGGCACAAACGTACAGGCTTGTCGGCGTGGATTACAGGCTCTACCGTGGACAGTATTTTGCCCGATTTGAATGCGGATTTGCTCGTGGTACAGCTCACCGTTTAGACAAAATGAACGATTTTTTAAAAGACGTATTGTAAGCACAGTGCGTCTTTTGTTTGGCAGCTTGTATTTGGCGGCTTGTTAATGGGTGAATGCTTTGCTTGATTAAAATCACAACGATACCGCATTGCAGGTACTCCCATGTATTATGAGTAACACGGCGGACATTATTGCCTTGCCTTATTTTTATTGCAATCGACCATACTTTTTAATAATACTTTGTTGATAAATGGACAAAGGTTGTGCTTTGTCTGTTATAAGAGAGTTTGAGAATTATGTACAATTTTATCGCTATTGGTAATGCCTTGGTAGATACCGAATATTCGGTGAGTGATGATGTGTTGGCACAGACGGCTCTGGTGCGTGGCAATATGACTTTGGCGGACACAGAAGAGCAGGCAGCGATGTTTGCGGTGCTTGAGCGTCATGCCATCAGCCCCAGCAAGCAAGCAGGGGGCGGCTCGGCAGCGAACAGCACGGCGGTTTTTGCGGCACTTGGCGGTAAGTCGTTCTACAACTGCTCGGTGGCGAATGATGAGATGGGGCAGTTTTATTTGGCGGATTTGCAAAACTTTGGTGTTGCAACCAACGCCGGTAAAGCGGTGAGTGATGGCAAGACAGGCTCGTGTGTGGTCTTGGTTACGCCAGACGGTGAGCGTACCATGCAGACGCATTTGGGCGTATCGGCTGGTATCCATGACGGCAATGTGGATTTTGACGTGTTGCCAGCGGCGGATTGGCTGTATATCGAAGGTTATCTTGCCATGTCGCCCAATGCTTTGCCTGCCATTGCCAAGCTGCGTCAACAAGCAGGATTAAACAACGTGCGTCTTGTGGTGAGTTTTGCCGACCCTGCGGTGGTGAAATTTGCCAAAGAAGGTTTGTTGTAGATATTGGGCAATGGGGTAGATGTGATTTTTTGCAACCTTGAAGAAGCTCAACTGTTCACCGAAAAAAAACAGCACAAAGCCTGCACCCAAGCCTTGTTAAAGTACTGTCAAATGGCGGTGGTTACCAATGGCAAAGAGCCGACGATGGTTGGCGAACGAGTTGGGGATACAGATGAAGTGCAGTTCACCGAGATACAGACGCCAGTGGTCAAAACAGTCGTAGACACCAATGGAGCTGGGGATAACTATGCAGGGGCATTCATGTATGGCTTGTCCGAATATTATTCTGTGGCAGAAAGTGGGCGTTTGGCAAGTGAGATTGCCAGCCGTGTGGTGCAACAATTTGGGGCAAGATTGTCAAAAGAAACATACCTAGCCATCAAAAAAGAAGTGTTTGATAGCTAGGTATTTGATACCAAGATATAAGCCTATTAAATTTGGCGTTAGGACGTGTCCGCCTGTTGT
>JAUNUB010000174.1 GCA_030538375.1 Moraxella sp.
GCCACCCCTGCACGGGTGAAGTTTGTGTTTGATGAATTGGTGCGGATTGTGGGGGCTGGGTTGGGTGGGTGAAGGGAATGGGGGAATGAAAATGCCGTCTGAAACTTAGCACGCAAAGTGCGGTTTCAGACGATATTTCCTTTATAAAAATGCATTTTAATTACGCACTTTCCTTTGAAAAAATGTAATCATACCGTTATAATTGCTTGAAGTTTATGCAAAGGAGCAAGGCAATGAAGCGACATATTCTCCAATCCCTGAATGTATGGAAAAATAAAGCTAACCGCAAACCCCTGATTATTCAAGGGGCGAGGCAAGTCGGAAAAACATGGGCGATGAAAGCCTTTGGTGCGGCGGCATTTGAGCAGGTTGCCTACATCAATTTTGATAATAACAGCCGCATGAAAACGCTGTTTGAGGGTGATTTTGATATTGCACGCTTGCTACTCGGCTTGAGTATTGAATCGGGCATAAATATCAATTCTGGCATCAACCCTGACAATACCTTGTTGATTTTTGATGAAGTGCAGGAAGTGTCGCAAGCCTTGTCCGCACTCAAATATTTTTACGAAAACGCACCGCACTTACCTATCATGGCGGCAGGTTCGCTGTTGGGCATGGCATTGCATAAAGGCACGTCGTTTCCTGTGGGCAAGGTGGAGTTTTTGTCGCTGTATCCGATGGATTTTTCGGAATTTTTGTTGGCGGTGGACGAAGAACCGTTACTGGATTTGCTCCATTTGCAGGATTGGGCGTTGATTGCGGCAATGAAGTCCAAATATATTGAGCGGCTGCGGCAATATTATTTTGTCGGCGGTATGCCTGAAGCAGTACAAACCTTTGTGGATACGCAAAATCTGCAAGCGGTGCGGTCGGTGCAGCAGGATTTATTGCAGGCGTATGAGCAGGATTTTTCTAAGCACATTGACGATCCCCGTTTGGTGATGCGTGTGCGAGCCTTGTGGCACAGCCTGCCGCAGCAGCTCGCTAAGGAAAACAAGAAGTTCGTGCTCAGCGATATTCAAAAAGGGGCAAGGTTTAAGGATTACGAGCTGGCGTTGCAATGGCTCAAAGACAGCGGGTTGGTCTCCCCTGTTTATCGCATTAAAAAGCCTAATTTACCGCTTACGGCGTATCAAGAAAATATCTTCAAACTCTTTTGCTTAGATGTCGGTTTGCTTGCCGCCAAAAGCCAGCTTGCCCCCCAAGTATTGCTGGAGCAAAACCGCCTGTTTACTGAATTTAAAGGGGCTTTGACCGAGCAATATGTGTTGCAGCAATTGCAAGCCAGCCAGCCTAATCCTGTGTTTTATTGGGCAACGGAAAAAGGCACGGCGGAAGTGGATTTTGTGCTGCAACAGGGGCAAGAGATTGTGCCGATTGAAGTGAAAGCCGAAGAAAATCTCAAAGCCAAAAGCCTGAAATCTTATTGCGAACAATTCCAGCCGAAAAGTGCGGTGCGAACGTCCATGTCGGATTATCGGCGGGAGGATTGGCTGGTGAATGTGCCGTTGTATGGCATTAAATTTCTAGCAATATAAAAATACTAGTAATTACTAGAAATTTATGCTACTATGCACCAATTATTGGATATGGCGTTTGTTTGTCGCCATCTCGTTTTTAATTCTCAAAAATATAAGGGCTAATATGTCAAATTTAGTTAAAAATTCTACTGGCACAATGATTGGCGAAAGCGCCTTTAATTCAGGTTTTTTAAGGAAATTAGCCGATGCTATTGATAATAAAGAAATTTCAAATTACAAAATTGAGCAAAGTGCCAGTCACACAACCATAACTATTAATTCTGTAGATGAGCAGGAACGTATGATAATCTCATCCCAATATATTGGTGATGGGTATCAATCACAAACAAAAGAAGTTATTAAAAAAGAAAGTCCAGATCAACGCTTGGAAACAGTTAGGCAATTAAGAGAGCAAGGATTAACT
>JAUNUB010000053.1:0-9344 GCA_030538375.1 Moraxella sp.
AGTTTCTTAAATTCACAGCTGATTAAGCGACATAAAACATCAAGGATTATTCATGCTATACACAAAAAAAACCTTTATTATCAATGGATTGTATGCCATCGCCCTATTCTCGATAACTGGTACAGCTTATGCCAACTATCCTGCCCCTACCATGCGTGGCGAGTTGCTACATGTTAACGCTCCAGCAGGTGCGATTGACCTAAGCACAGCAACCAACCCACCCATACCAAAGACCGCTGTGGGCAATATCCAAAAAATTACAACCGTACTTATCCCACAAAGCACATCAGGTGCACAGCAACTGGACGTAACCTTGATAGATGACTTCATTGACGA
The DNA here is from genome assembly GCA_030538375.1 of Moraxella sp. GTDB lineage: Bacteria > Pseudomonadota > Gammaproteobacteria > Pseudomonadales > Moraxellaceae > Moraxella. The sequence goes on from JAUNUB010000053.1 coordinate 337, forward strand.
TATTTCGCCCAATGCTCGCCACTACCCAACCAATTTCCCCAGCCGCACCACGCAATACAACGCCAGCGAAAACATCAAACACCTGTCCGCTTGGCTAGAACCTTATGCCAAGGCTTCTAATGCTTCCTTTGACGTATTGCTGCGTGCCGTCAAGATTAACGCCATGGGTCGCAATCTCAACCTAGGCACAGACTACGGCGTGCGTGCCAGTACCTATGTCGCTCGTGCCCTAAAGCTACAGCCGCAGCACGCTGAAGCTAACTTCCTATACGGTGCTATGCTGTCCGAAGGGGGCGGTTTTAATGAAGGCAAAAAATACCTTGATAAAGCCGCAGCAGCAGGTTATCTGGAAGCCGAACAAAGCCTTGCTCAATCCGACTTATTAAATGACAACCGCAGTGCCGCCCTGTCTCGTCTTGAGCGACTGGCAAACACTCACCCAAACAACGCCCAAATCACCGAACAGCTGCGTATCGTCCAAAACGGCGGTTATTATATTTGGGACATCAAAGACGATGATGTGCATGTAAAGTCTGTGTCAGCCGCCCCAAATACTCCTAATTAACCCAAGTATTCCCAAATACAGCAATACCGTCAAGCAGCAACCATAACTTTCACACTACACAAAAAGCCAGCTTGATGTTGGCTTTTTTGATATGATAGCTTTATAGTCATTTAAAATAAAAATGAGACAGCACGACAGACCGTGGTGTACAAGTAGTACATAAGGTCGCCCGCAACGCACGTATCATTGCAATTTTAATTAACCATATGTTAAACCTAAACCCTTGTACAGCTCATACCACCCCATGAAAACACTTATCCTGCACCGACTTAGTATCTTTGCAACTTTTGGCTTAAGCCTTGGGGCAACTTTTGGCTTAAGCCTTGGGCTTAGTGCCTGTCAGACGATTAGTCTGCCGACTTCCAGTGCACGTATTATCCAAACAGAACGCAGCAACATTCTAACACACAATCAAGTATCGGCAGGCACGTTGTCTATTTTGCTCTCTGCAGGATTAACCCAAGAAAGTTGTATGCAAGCATTCGACAGCTGTTTGACAGCGGTGGAGCAGACTTTTTTTGGCGATACCAATCAATACAAGCTCGCCACCCTAGCCGAACTACATTACGCACACAGCTTACATTTGCGTGGACGGTACGCCTGCCAGCCTACGATTGACCGTCCACCAATCAATCCATATTACACCAACGCCCCTACCCCACAAGACACACAGCTTGATGAGCAAGCCACTCGCTCAGACTGCCTAAGCAGCTTACGCCATGCACTGTTTGGCACGCTCAATCACAGCTACGCTTATTTGTTTTTTGACAATCTAACCCAACAGCCCACGCCATCACACAGCCCCATCATCAGCGAGACCAACTTACGCACACAAGATCTGTACCATATCAGTATCAACGACATCATCAGCGAAGTCTATCGACAAGAACAAGGGGCATTCGCTGCCGTCAGCATAGCAACGCACAGCCTGCAAGCCAACAATATCCAGCAGGTACACGTCAGCACCATTCAAAGCCCTATCGATGATACTGATAACCACTCCAACACACTCAATCTGTACCTTGCCGATGACAGCTATTATCTAACTCACACCCAACAAGGCGATGCACACGCTCTATCTAATCTTATCTCGCAATACGATACACGCCTAGCACGGCTAGATGTGGTGAGCAGACGTTCTGGGCTTGGTGTGGGCTATGTGGGTTCGCTCAATGACCGCTACACTGCCAATGTTCGCAATCGCATCAGTACAAGCCACACCAACGATACAACAGACCAGCTGTACAATGCGGACAATCCAGCAGACCGCATTCACCCCACAGGGCATTTACTACTGACAGCACTCATTATTCCACAAGGGCAAACGCTCGATACAGTGCTAAGCAGCCGCACGCACGATGCGTATTTTTTTAACCCTTACACCACCGATACTGTCAGTATTTTTGGCAATGATTATCCCTTATCGGCAAATTTTTCGGCAGGTTATGCCCTGTGGCTGTCCGAAAATGAACTAAGACAGCTGGCATTTTTGAACTTAATCGCCAAAAAAGATGCTTATCTGCCAGAGCTGTTTATGCTTGAACCTTATAACCCCAACAAAAAAGTCGTCATCATGCTGCATGGGCTTGCGTCCAGTCCACGCACATGGGTCAATCTCACCAACAATCTGCTCACCGACCCTGTATTAAGAGAAAATTATCAAGTATGGCAAGTGTTCTACGCCACCAATCTGCCCATTCTAGAAAACCGCTATCAAATTCAGCGATTAATAGAAACCGCTTATACCACCACCGACCCCACAGGAGACAATCCTGCCAGTCATGACAGCGTACTTATTGGGCATAGCATGGGTGGGCTCATCGCACGGTTGATGTTAAGCAATGATGACCTGTCTGCAAAACTGTCCACCTTAGACAGCCATGATAGCAAACGACTGCTACAGGGCATGAGTGTACAAGGCGTGAATACTGACACGCCCACCCACAGCTCGGTACAAGAACAGCTCGCCATCATTCAAGACAGCGACATCGCCACAGAATTTTCCGAACGTCTAACGCTACACCCCGTGCCACAGGTCAGTACAGCGGTATTTGTATCATCGCCATTTCGTGGCACGGATTATGCCGACCGCTGGTTCACTCGGGCGGCTCGTCGCATCATTCATCTACCTGCCAATCTCACCCAAGCTGTTACCAACACGCTTGGCAATCTGGGCGATACCATCATTGGTGGATTGTATCTGCAAAATGGGGCAAGCCAGCTGTCGAACCAGTCATCTTTTATGAAACTCACCAGCGATGTGCAAATTGACGACAAAGTGAGCTATCATTCCATTATGGCAAACAATACAAGCACCGATACCAAAATCGCCCAAGCGGCAGGCGACACCATCTCTGATGGCATTGTGCCTTACACCAGCTCACACTTGGGCGGAGTAAGCAGCGAACGTATCCTGCATGGCGGACACAGTATTCACGAAAGTCCAGAGACCATCTTGCACCTGCGACAAATCCTGCACGACCATCTGTCTGCACACCCCAATGATGCTATAGTCGATTAAAATAAAAATGAGACAAGGCGACAGACCGCTGTGTACAAGTAGTACATAAGGGAGCTGGCAACGAAGTATCATTGCAATTTTAATTGACTATATTATAACCTTGTCAAAAATCACAGCGGTTAAACAGCAATACTGGCACAGTCGAAACCGCATAGCCAACAACCGCACAATTATAGTCAAATAACGATATAGCAGACACCACAACCAACCAAGAAACCAAACCTAAAACTAGGCGTAAACCCAAGCGTGAAAAAAATTATCCACATCGACATGGACGCATTCTTTGCCAGTATTGAGCAAAGGGACAATCCTGACTACCAAGGCAAACCCTTGGTGGTCGGTGGCAATCCTGATGGGCGTGGCGTGGTGGCTGCCGCCAGTTATGAAGCTCGCACCTTTGGCATTCGCTCTGCCATGACAAGCCGTGAAGCTCGCAAACGCTGTCCGCAGCTGATATTTACCTACCCACGCTTTGACGTGTATCGCACCGTCAGCCAGCAGATTCATACCATCTTCGCCAAATACACGCCCCTTATTGAACCTTTGTCGCTTGACGAAGCCTATCTCGATGTGAGCGATTGCCCCATTCATCATGGCTCTGCCACGCTCATTGCAGGCGACATTCGCCAAGAGATTTGGCAAACAGTGGGATTGACTGCTTCGGCTGGTGTGTCGTTCAACAAAATGCTTGCCAAAATCGCCAGCGACATCAACAAACCCAACGGCATTGCCGTCATCACCCCCCAAGACGCACCTGCTTTTATTGATAATTTGCCGATTGAGCGGTTTTTTGGCATTGGCAAAGCAACCACCAAACGCCTGCACGAAATGGGGATTTTTACAGGATTGCAACTCAAAAACACCGACCCAGCCGAGCTGGTGCAGCAGTTTGGCAAGCGTGGGAAATTTTATTATAACATCGCCCATCTACAGGACGAACGTGAAGTCAAAAGCAGCCGCATTCGCAAATCCATCGGCAGCGAAATCACCTTTGATAACAATCTCGACAACGATACCGCCCTACTTGCTGCCATCAGCGAACAAAATCACGACGCTCACACCGCGTTGCTCAAACGAGACAGTATCGCCTACACCGTTACACTGAAGATTAAGTATAGCGACTTTAGCCAAATCACGAGAAGCCATAGCCAAAAAACCCCCTTTATGGACGAATCTGGCAGTATGGCGACGCTTGTGTATTTGTTTCATCACATTCCTAGGCATTTGCCCATTCGCTTGGTTGGGGTGAGTTTTTCTAATCTCGTGGCAAATACAGCCAGTGAGCAATTGGACTTATTCGGAATGATGTTAGAATAGACATTAGAATAGGTGTCATAACAGTTAAAATATTCTAAACCAATAAGCCCTACCCACGCTAGGACGCACCGCCTTTTGTTTTTTTCAAAACAAGACACACGCCAAGATTTTAAGGCAAATCTACAAAGGGTTACTGGTTGCCTTCATAAGAACTTTGACACAAAATGCCAAATTTAACTGGTTAAAAACAAAACCCAACTCAACTTACATAGCGAATTACGAAAGTGCAAAAAAATACATTCGTAACGTTACTGCATATCCCCCAAGGTGCTTAATACCTTGCATTTTGCCGATTGATGTTCGTTGCAATCGCCAAGCCCCACCAAAAATTGCTCAATCTCCATCAATTGTCCAATCTTGGCTCGCACATCAGCCAAATGTACCGCCGCAATCTCGTCCGCATTGGCACAGTCTTGTTCTGGTAGCAAACGAAGCTGGTTTAGGCTTTCTATGCTTTTTAAATCAAAGCCCAGCGAACGGCAAGTTTTGATAAAGCGTAGGCTGGCAAGCTGGCTTTCGTTATATAGTCGATAGCCATTGGCGGCACGAGCAGGCTTGGCAATCAATCCTTCTTTTTCGTAATACCGCAGCGTCTCGCTACTAATGCCTGTAATGTCGGAAACTTCTTTGATGTGATAGGTTTTTTGCATGGTTTTACCTTTTTTGCATTATTTTTTGAATGAAATGCTTGACCTTGTAGCGACTTTAGGGTTTATAGTATACCAAATATCGATGTTCTATATCAATTTTGAAAAGGTGAAAAAGTATGGCAGGTTCATGTTCACACACGCACGCAGCCAGCACACAGCGTTATCGCAATGTTTTGTGGGGCGTGCTGATTATCAATGCAGTGATGTTCGCTGTAGAAATCATCTACGGTATCTCGGCAAAATCGGTGTCGCTACTGGCGGACTCGCTGGACTTTTTGGGCGATGCGGCAAACTATGGCATTAGCCTATTTGTGCTGAATAAAGCACTTACCATGCGTGCCAAGGCTTCTTTGATAAAAGGGGCGACCATTGGCGTGTTTGGGCTGTGGATTTTTGGCACAACGATTTGGCAGTTTTTGGCAGGCGATTTGCCCAATTATCATCAGATGGGAGTAATTGGCGTGTTGGCATTCGTGGCAAACGTGGTGAGTGCCGTCATGCTGTATGCGTTCCGTGAAGGGGACAGCAATATGCGTGGCGTGTGGCTGTGTTCTCGCAATGACGCTTTGGGCAATATAGCGGTAGTGGCGGCAGGGGTTGCGGTGTATTTTACGCAGTCTAATTTGCCCGATTTGGTGGTGGCGTTGTTGATGTCGCTACTGGCTTTGCAGGCTGCTTGGGCAATTGTACGCCAAGCAAAGGGAGAGTTAAACGATGAAAAGCCAGCAGACAACCATTCGTCTTGTGGTCATAGCCATTGATTTTGCCAAGCATTGCAACAGCCTAACGTTATAGTCAAATAAATTTACTTTAAGACCTTTAAGACAAGAAAAAGGAAAATGAACGCAGATAGTACAAGTAGTACTTACAAGTGAGTTTGACGACGTATTAAAGTGAATTTAAAAGACTATAAAATTGCCACAGGTTTTGTTGTATGGGTCATAACTTTTTAACCAATGAGAAGTATAGTCGATTAAAATAAAAATGAGACAAGCCGACAGCCGTGGTGTACAAGTAGTACATAAGAACGCTCACAACGTAAGTATCATTGCAATCTTAATTGACTATATTTTAAACCTGCGTTAAAACACCCCAACAGTTAGTGTCTAACTTTTGGGGTACGGTTCATTTGTGGGTGTTTTTGTGATGATTGCCGTAAGTTATGATTGAATTTCTACCATCAAAAACAAGATAGAAATTCAATCAATAGCAAATCATTATTTGGCAAACACGTCTACCAATACCTCTACACGGCGGTTCGGCTGTAGGCAGCTTTCCAGTGCAGTGCGGTTGGTTTGATTACACTCCACCACAGGATTGCTCTTGCCTGCACCACTGGCACTGATACTGGTCGGCGATACACCACGGCTAATCAGATACTGACGCACCGTTTGTGCACGCATCGTAGACAGATTGGCGTTGTACATATCATCACCCAAGCGGTCGGTGTAGCCTGTAATCGATACACGGCTGTCGCCCTTTTGTTCCCATTGAACAAGCTGCTTGGCAAGATTGTCCAACTTAGCACGTCCTGTCGATGACATATCGGACAATTGCCACTTATCAAAGGCGAACAATGCGTCCGCTTCTAGGGTGATTTTTTCGCTGTTGATAGAGGTTTTGACGGACAATGCACCAGTCGCATACGCTGCACAATCGGCAGGCAGCCAGTAGAATTCTTGACCGATGTATGCTTTATCAAAGATGATTTTGTACTGGCAAATCTTGACGCTGCCATCATTTTGATAAAATTTAAAAATATAATCCCATTCACGAGCCCTGTTCGCTTCGCTAAAATGCGGACGACCAATCAACTGATACAGCTCATCTTTGTCCACACCTTGACGAATTTTTGATAAGTTTTCGCTATTGGGGAATATACCGCCCTTTTCCCACGCTTTATCCAGTGCAGGAAATACAATATCATCACGACTTGCCACTCTGCCTTCATCGCTGATGTTATGGCTTAGGTGTTTCGTACCCATACACCCTGTCAAGCCAACAACAGCCACCGCCAATGCGGTTAATGCAACCATTTTCATAAAAAATCCTTATCATTTATTAAGTTTAAAAATAGCAATAGTCATAAAATACACCCACCCAAAACAGAATAACGCTGTTAAAAGGTGAATTATATCGCTGGTTTGTCTATTATGCCTTAATTTTTAATAAAATTTACACTGTTTTTGTGGATTTTGCAAGATAATACTCACAAAATCCACATCAACACAATGTTATCAGAAATGAAAACCTGCACCCACTGCACCGCCAGCATTGCCTTGGGTATCGGCAGAACCAGAGATTTTGAGCACCCAGCGACCATTGTCAGACAGCTTGGAGAAGCCTACAGCGACCGCCCCTTCGCCATTGTAAGTCGCCATACCGCCAGTAATCATTGATTTGCCCGGTAGGTAGGCTTGCGGCAAGGCTGCCATCGCCATGGCTGATGACACCCCTGCATTCGCCCCATCTTCGACATCGTTAAGACGCTGATTGAAGTTGTTTTGAATGTTGTTTACCGCTTCTGCGACATTCTGAATGGCTTCGTTGGTGTAGTACAACTGACTGCCGTTGATGGCATCGGTGCTGTTGGCAGACACCACGCCTGCGGCAACGCCCTGCACTTGGCGAGATTCGGTGGCATTACCTACACTCACCACACCCACAACGTCATCACCCACACCTGCGACAGCAGTATCATTCGCTCCTGCGTAGGTGTAGTTGCTGTCAGCAGTAGCGGTGTGTACGCCTGTTATCATATTGAGATTGCTACCTTCTTGAGCGAATACCGCACTGTTATCACCTAGGAATACGGAATTGGCTGCGGTTGCTGTAATATCACTACCCAACGCATAGGTATTATTGGTGCTGATGGTGTTTCTATTACCTACTGAATAAGAGCTGTCGCCTGTCACCACCGTTGGGTCACCAAACGCACCAGAGTTGTTACCTGTAACGGTATTCTTCGTACCAATCGCAATCGACTGAGTGCCTGTTGCTTTAGAACCGTCACCAATTGCAATCGACTGAACGCCTGTCGCTTCTGAGCCATTACCCATCGCAACAGCACTCTCTGCACTGGCACTGGTGGCATTGCCTATCGCAACAGCATTCTCTGCACTGACACTGGCTTTATTGCCAATCACTACGCCATTGGTCGCTGCTGCCGTTGCGGTGGCATTATAGCCAATCGCTGTGGAGTATCGACCTGCGGCACTAGAGTCTTCACTGTTTTGGGCTTGGTCTTCAGGCTCTACCGTACCATCATTGGTATGAAAGAACTTGATACCTTGCTCGTTCATGTTCTTGACCGCCGTTATCACCGAGTTATTCACAAATTCGGTTCGCCCTTTGACATTATAAGTTACCAGTAATGGATTACCATTATCATCTACGGCAACCTTATCAACAGTGACTGTTTTGGTTGTACCATCTTCATTGATGATGGTGTTGGTGATGGTCTGACGATTATCACCATCGTTACCTATCAAGGTGTTGGTATTGTTGTTCGTTACAGTGATATTGTTAATCGCTGTATTCAACTGCCCAACATTCACCGCATCGGTGTCATCTGTACCAGCAGCAACGTTGGTGATTTTGGTGTCACCTGCGTTAATGCCAGTTTTGGTGACGCTTGGTCCGCCAGTGATGGTTAAGCCTGTGTTATTGATGAGTGTGTCGCCTGCAGTGATGCTGTCCAGAGTTAAGTCTTTTGCCAACTCAATCTGTACTTTATTATCACCCACTTTGGTACTGATATTTTTGTCTGCACCCACTACTTCGATAGTACCGCCCAATGACGCAGTCTGACTATTGCCATCTTGTGCTTTTAACCCAAAACCACCGCCCGCAGCACTGTCTTTGATACTATCAATCGCTTTTTGTACATCACCGATATTAGCGGCGTTGGTTGCCACATCACCGCCGCTTGCTACGTTGGTAATAACTTTGCTGT
>JAUNUB010000053.1:9444-14748 GCA_030538375.1 Moraxella sp.
TGTTGGCATTAAGACCATCATTATTGATGTAGGTATTGCCACCGACTTTTACGCCTGCATTGTCCAGCACCACTTGATTTGCACCTGTGCCAGCAGTAATGCTGGTAGTAGCGGTTACTGCCTTAAACTCAGGGTTTTCCGCCATTTGAATTTGTACTTCGCCATCACTAACGATGGTTTGTAGGTTTTTGGCACTGTAAGCCCCTGCTGTGGCGGTGTCTGTATTGCGTGTAATGCCATCTACTTTGGTGCTAGCACCAATAATACTGACAGTACTGCCCAGTTTTTGTTGGCTGCCATCTGTATCAGTATCCGCAAGGGTGTTGGCGGTGAAGGTTAAGCCTTTGTTGGTCAAAGTATTAGCCACTTGATACAACTGGCTGCCGTTGATAGCGTCGGTAGAAGTCGCACTGATTTGCCCTGCGGCGACGTTTTTAATCTGACGCTCAGCACCAGCCGCCCCCACAGATACCTGCATACCATCATCAGCTGCCTGCCCTGCAAAGCCTGAATAGCTAATACCGTTTACAGTTGCTGTGGTTTCACTGGTTGCATTAGTGGCTGTGGTGGCATTCGCCCCCAAGGCGACAGCATTGTCTAGTGAAGCATTGGCACTTCTACCTAAAGCTGTCGCATCATTTGCCGCTGCCGTTGCTTGACGACCGACAGCCACACTGCGGAAGCCTTCTGCCTTTGCTTCACTACCTACAGCGATGGCGTTGTTTTTATTAGCTACACTACTCTGTCCAACTGCCACAGCATTTTCTGCAGTGGCTGCCGCACCATAACCTGCTGCCAAAGAACGGCTACCTGTTGTTTGTGCAGTTGCACCAATCACCGTAGATTGATTGCCAGTCGCTTTTGCTTGACGACCAACAGCGGTCACTTCTGTCGTGCCTGCCGCACCCACAACCACACCGTTGCCGACCGCCACAGACTGCGTACCCAGTACAGTCACATTACTACCCAAGGCATTGTTGCCTGCACCTGTAACGGTGGTTGACACACCCACAGCTGTAGATTGTAGTCCATTGACAGTCGTTCCAGCACCAACTGCAATTGCCCCCAATCCGTCAGTGGTGCTGGTTGCACTGGCGTTGTAGCCGATAGCGACAGCGTCCTTGCCTACCGCCGTTGCCCCCACCCCAGCTGCTAACGCATTAACACCTTTCGCACCATCGTTATTGTAGTTGCCTGCTGTGTCATCATTTGAATTTACACTGTAAAAGTGTGTGGTAGCCGCCGCTTGAGCCGCTTTTAATTGTGCCACATTCACCGCATCGGTGTCATTAAAACCTGCGGCAACGTTAGTGATTTGGCGAGTTTTACCAGTATCACCGACAGAAACCGCACCTAATTGAGATTCCCAAGTGGCGGTTGTATCAGTAGAAGCTGCTTTGGTGGTGGGATTATAGCCTTTTACGCCTGCAGCTGTGCTGGCTACACTTTCTGAACCAAGAGCTACGCCACCAGCAACACTCACCTGCGAGCTAGTACCCATTGCGATAGCGTTAGCTGCATTTGTAGTTGAACCGCTGTTGTAGCCGATTACAATCGAATCTTCACCTACTGAAACTGCTTTTGTTCCTAATGCGATACCCCCTGTACCTTGTGCATCAGCTTGAATACCGAACGCCATACCTGCAGTAGCAGCTTTGGATTCCAGACCAATAGCGATAGATTGGTGTCCTGTGGCTTGTGCTTGGTCGCCAATCGCAACGTGCTGTGCATTACTGGTTGAGTTCGTGCCTGTTACACCACCGACCGCATTCGGTCCAATAACCACGCTACCAATACTGTTACTGGTTGCATTCAAGCCCAATGCAACGGCAGAACCACCGGGGGCACTTGCATTCGTACCTATAGCAACAGCGTCTGTACCGTTTGCTCTCGCACCAGTACCAGTTGCTTTGTTATCCGCACCAATTGCAATCGAACGAATACCATCTGCCGTTGCTCCTGCACCCACCGCAGTGGCATTCGCTCCTACCGCCGTTGCCCCTACCCCAGCCGCCAAAGCGTCAGCACCTGTCGCACCGTCGTTATTGTAGTTGCCTGCTGTGTTATCAGTTGACTTGACACTATAAAAATGCGTGGTAGCCGCTGCCAATGCCTCGCCTACATTATTATACACTGTACCATTAATGTTATAGCTCGGAGCGGAGATACTGCCGTCCATTTGCAACGTAGAACTGCCACCCAAGGCTCTTGCCACGCTATTACCCATCGCACCGATGGCTTGTTGGGTAACATACAGCTGGCTGCCGTTGATGGCGTCGGTGCTTTCTAGTGTAATTTGCCCCGGTGCGACGTGTTTGATTTGGCGTTCGTAGCCTGCACTACCCACAGACACCTGGTTGCCTGCCAGCACTCGTGTGCCGCCAGCAAAGGTGTACTTGATACCGCCCACGGTAACATCTGGCACATAAGTGGCATTGGTAGTAGTGGTCGCACCTGAGCCAAGGGCAACCGAGTTAGCTTGGGACGCACTTGCACCCACACCCAGAGCGGTAGCAGCAATGCCTTCTGCAGTGGTACGAGTACCAAAAGCGGTGGATAAGTCTCCTGAAGCTAAGGACTGTACCCCAACAGCTACTGAACCCCCGCCTGATGCATTGGTTGCACGATAGACTCTATTACCAAGGCCACCCTGTCCAGTAAGCGTGTTATAAACAGCACTGACCGTCATCGACTGACCGTTATATGTAGTGCTTTTACCGCCTACCGAATCCAAATCATCACCACCAATCGAGATGGAAGAATCCCCACTTGCCAGCACATCAGCACCAATGGCGGTAGATTGGTCTCCAGTAACGCTTGCACGACTACCGATAGCGGTACGACCACCACCCGTTGTTGCACCAGCAACTCCAGCCGATGCACCTGCCCCAACAACAACATTACCTACCGAACGTGAGCTTGCCCCTGACCCCACAACAACAGAATCCAACCCTGAAACCCTGGTGCTTGTCGCAGTAGAGCCACAAACTACGTCGTTGCCCACTCCACCTGCCGTTACACCACCTGTACAATAGGCAGCAGCCTGTGCTGGGGTCAGTACCGCACTGCCCATCATGGCAACCACCACCGCTGTGAGCCCAGTCAATACCAGCGACACCCCACCCTTTACAAAACCAAGGCTGGTCGCTTCACCCACTTGGCTACGCACACTGCCCTTGCCCTGTGCTACTGCCATCTCGGAGACGGCTGTCCATGTGCCTGTCGCCTTGTTCCACACCACTTTATAAACCTTGTTCATAACCGTATCCTATAATGCTCACCAGTGGTTAAGCCAATACCCAATTCACTGACGAAAACCAAAAAAAAACAAGCTGCCACAGGAGTACCCCCCCCCCGCGACATTTTGCTCACGAATGCTATTTTTGAGTGCTTTTGACACTTTTGGCACATTTGCCAAGTGCTGCAAAAATCATGCCGTAACAATGATATATGTTGCTATAATATATGTATACCATATAGTAATAACCGTATCATGTATTACAGCACGGTACGCACTTAAATACGTTTCTTATTTTATCACAACAAAATCAAGAGATACACATTACACACACAATTACTATAGCGTGTAAAAATATTAGATTTGTTGTCGTGATTATTAAGCTGGGATAATTAACTGATGAAATTTGTTGGTGGTAGAGATATAAAATTGACATTGTCATTCATGACTGTTCGCAAGGGGCTTTATTCGCTCACCTAATCACCACCTATCAACAAGCCAACATTGCAAGTTAACATTGTAAACCAATACCGCAAGCCAGCATGACAAGCCTATGACAAAACATAACAAAAAATGCAACACCATTGCTGATGTTGCATTTTAAATGTGGTTAAAAGTCGTAGGCTGTGGCGTCAGCCCAGCATTAAGGTGTGTAAATCGTGTATTTTCTGTAACCCACAAATCGTGGGTGAACGTGGACGAACAAAGCACGCTTGCATTTTTAACAAACGTAGGCTTACACCGCACGCTACGCCTGTCATTTTATAGCAGGTTTGTAGATTGCGGTGTAAGCCCAGTATATCTATGCTTTGATTTTATGAAATAGGCTTAGTACTCAATCACCACTTTCATCGCCTTGGTTTCGGCAGCGTGTTTGAACACGTCATACGCTTTTTCCATGTCGCTGAATTTAAAATGGTGGGTGGCAAGTTTTTCCATAGGCAATTTGCTGCATTCGCACGCTTTTAGCAGCATACCTGTGGTGTTGGCATTGACCAGCCCTGTGGTGATTTTTAGGTTTTTAATCCACAGCTTGTTAATCTCAAAATTCACCGACTGTCCATGCACGCCCACGTTCGCAAGATTACCACCTTCTTTGACGACTTGTTGGCAGATGTCCCATGTGGCAGGCAAGCCCACCGCCTCCATCGCACAATCCACGCCACGACCGCCAGTAATCTCAAGAATGCGAGCCACTGCGTCTTCGGTTGCCGAATTGACGGTGTGTGTCGCCCCCATTTCTTTTGCCATGGCAAGGCGGTTGTCATCTACGTCCACCACGATGATGGTCGCAGGCGAGTACAATTGTCCAGTCAGCAAGCAGCCCATACCCACAGGACCCGCCCCCACGATGGCAATACTATCGCCCGGCTTGACATCACCGTATTGTACGCCAATCTCATGCCCTGTTGGCAATGCGTCAGATAGGAATACCGCCACATCGGTATTCAGCCCTGCTGGCAATAGGTACAAAGAATTGTCCGCAAATGGCGTACGCACATATTCTGCCTGCGTGCCATCAATCATATAACCCATAATCCAGCCACCATCTTGACGGCAATGGGCGTACAGTTGTTTTTGGCAATTTTCGCACGAACCACAGCGGCTGATACATGAGATGATGACACGGTCGCCTTTTTTGAAGTTTTTGACGCTCTCGCCCACTGCTTCGACAATGCCAATGCCTTCATGCCCTAGGATACGCCCATTCCACTCGCCTGTTTTGGCACGAGCGGTCGCTTCAATCTCTGGGTTTTTGCCTTTCCAAATGCCCAAATCCGTGCCACAAATCGTGGTTTTTTCCATACGGATAATAGCGTCCGTTGGGTCGATAATGGTAGGCTTTGGACGGTCTTCAAAACGAATGTCATTTTCGCCGTAGTAGGTCATTGCTTTCATGGTGGTCATTGCTCTATTCCTTGTGTTGGTTGTGAGTATTGATTGTGAATGTTGATTGCAAGTATTGCGGTATTAACGATAAAGACACGGACAGTTTTGTTACATACTGTATCTTCACAATCTTATCATAACAAATCTTTATGACAGTTCAAAGTGTTTTTTATAAA
>JAUNUB010000054.1 GCA_030538375.1 Moraxella sp.
AGCGTCTGTTACAGCTTCAGCAGCAGCTTCGGTTGCAGTCGCAGCAGCGTCAGTGGTGGCTTCAGCAACGTTGGCAGCAGCTTCGGTTGCGGTGTCAGCAGCTTGAGTAGCAGTTTCTGCAGCAGCATTGGCAGCGTCTGCTGCTTTTTCAGCAGGTTTTGAGCAAGCGGTTAGTGCCACAGCAGCGATTAGAGCAGATACGATTAGTTTGGTTTGCATGATATGCATCTCCTAAAAAATATTAGTGTAGTAGCGAAGGTCTATACATTGCTTGTCTCATTGTTCGTTTGTTGAGAACGCAAAAAGATAAAGCGACAACAACCTTAACTGTACTGCATGGCGAATTATATAGTAATTAAACAGAAAGACAATGGATTTTTGTGGCAGTAGACATAGAATTTGTAACAAATTATTTCTTTGTGATGATTTTTAGCCCTACTGTCATTTTTTTGTCATATATTTGTGTTTAAATAGTTGGTTTTTGTTGATAATGATGATATTTGTCTGACCGATTGGGCTGGCTATTGGGCTGACTATAGCTGCGTGAACAGCTGCGTGAATATCTGTGTGAACAACTGTATAAGATAGCTGCCTGTCGGTCAGATAGCTGTGCCTGCTATATCGGTCAAGGGCTTAGCTCTGTGCTTTTTTGGTCATACTGCTAAAAAACTCATCATTGGTCTTACTGTCTTTGAGCCGCTCAAGCAAAAATTCGGTTGCTTGACCGTCGTCCATGGGCTGCAAGAGCTTACGCAATATCCATACACGGCGTAGAGTTTCTTCATCTAGCAGGCGTTCTTCTCGGCGAGTGCTGGACTTTTTGATATTGATGGCAGGGAATATACGACGCTCTGCCAAATCTCGCTCTAGGGTAATCTCTTGGTTGCCTGTGCCTTTGAATTCTTCAAAAATCACGCTGTCCATCTTAGAGCCTGTGTCAATCAAGGCGGTGGAGATGATGGTAAGGCTGCCACCTTCTTCGATGTTGCGTGCCGCCCCAAAAAAACGTTTTGGACGCTCAAGTGCATTCGCGTCCACGCCCCCTGTCAGCACCTTGCCACTAGATGGCATCACGGTGTTATAGGCACGTGCTAGGCGTGTGATAGAATCCAGCAAGATAATCACGTCTTGCTTATGCTCGACAAGGCGTTTGGCTTTTTCGATGACCATCTCAGCCACTTGGATATGACGTTGTGGCGGCTCATCAAAGGTTGAAGCCACCACTTCACCACGCACCGTCCGCTGCATTTCGGTAACTTCTTCTGGGCGTTCGTCAATGAGCAGCACGATAAGATAGCATTCTGGGTGATTTTTTGTGATGGATTGGGCGATACTTTGGAGCAGAACGGTCTTGCCTGCCTTGGGTGGGGCGACGATGATAGAACGTTGCCCCTTACCAATAGGGGCAATCAAGTCGATCACTCGTCCTGTTAGGTCTTCGGTTGTGCCGTTGCCAAGCTCTAGGCGTAGCTGCTTGGTGGGAAACAGTGGTGTTAAGTTCTCAAAAATGAGCTTGTGGCGACTGCGGTCAGGGGTGTCAAAGTTGATTTCGCTGACTTTGAGCAGGGCAAAATATCGCTCGCCGTCCTTGGGTGGGCGTATTTGCCCTGCGATGGAGTCCCCTGTTTGTAGGTTAAAGCGGCGAATTTGGCTTGGGCTGACGTAGATGTCATCAGGGCCTGCTAGGTACGAGCCTTCGGACGAGCGTAAAAATCCAAAGCCGTCTGGCAGTATCTCTAATACGCCATCGCCGTAGATGGGTTCGCCATTTTTGGCGTGGGTTTTTAAAATGGCAAAAATAATGTCTTGTTTGCGACTGCGTGCCATATTGTCAAGCCCCATTTGACCTGCAATAAACAGCAGTTCGCCAACGGAGTGTCTTTTGAGTTCGGTGAGATTCATAGAAGGGTCTTTTGAGTGAGATTGTTAAGATAAAGCAAAGCGTATCTTTGGTTGGCATGGCACGAAAGCTAGCCAACCAAAAGGCTGTGTGGGTGAATGTGGTGCAAGTGTTAAGAGCATTCAAAAAGATTTAGAGCAGATGGTTATGATAAATAAAAAAGATAACCCATAGACCAGCAAGAGATTGTGGTACATCATGCCTTCCCAAAAAAAAAACAAAACCAACGTCATTAAACTCACTTGAAAGCACCGCTTGTGCTGTCTGTGCTTGCTCTTCTTGTTATTTTATAGTCGATTAAAATTGCAATGATACTTACGTTGCCAGCTCCCTTATGTACTACCAGTACACGGCAGTCGCTGTCGCCTTGTCTCATTTTTATTTTAATCGACTATAATTTTGGGTATCAGTCATCTGTGATGACAAGAGATGGGGTGTTATTGAAATTAGATGTTGTTATATTAAAAGGTTGGCGAGAATTTGTCAATTATTTTTGTGGCATTTTGTGGTAATTGTGTAAAAAAACACCAATCAAAAGGCTTGTTTATGGGTGCGTCCAACTTTCATTTTTTGGATTGCACCACGCTTAACGTTGCTCGTTTTGCAAAGTTTTGCGTGATGTTTGCGTGATGACAGATGAGTGCACCCCCAAGCCTTTTGGGTGTATGGAATGACTTACATAGATGTTGGTTTATAGATGTTTGTTGATTAAGGCTGCCAATTCGCTTTTTGGTTGAGCACCAACAGTAGCGTCAACTTTTTGACCATTTTTGAAGACAAATAGCGTAGGAATGCTGCGAATGCCAAAACGTGCGGCGATGTTTGGGCTGTCATCGACATTGACTTTAACAATCTTGGCACGCCCTGCATATTCGTCAGAAAGTTCTTCTAGGGTGGGGGCGATGGCTTTGCATGGACCGCACCACGCCGCCCAAAAATCGACCAGTACAGGCTCGGCACTTTGGATAACGGTGTCAAAATCGGCTTCGGTGGCGTTGATGATGGCTGACATAGAAGTTCCTTAAAAATTAATAGATTGTGATGTATAGTCGATTAAAATTGCAATGATACTTACGTTGCCAGCTCCCTTATGTACTACTTGTACACGGCGGTCTGTCGGCTTGTCTCATTTTTATTTTAATCGACTATACAAATCAAGGTGTATTATAACAACTTCTAAATATGGGTGTGTTTTGTTTTATCAAGAGTTGTATTAAATTTTTAAAAATTGATTTACAATATTGCTTTTTAAGACGGTGGAACAAGACAAAATGACCTTGAGCGACATACATATCAGTGCATTAAACAGGCAAGAAAGTGAACAAGCTGCCCAATTTTTTGTAGATTTTGTGCAGTCTATCACAGTGTATGAAGACGATGATATTTGGGTGCTGGATAAGCCTGCTGGACTTTTGAGCGTAGATGGCAAGGCGTTAAAGGTAAGCCTGCAATCACGCCTGCTTAAAATTAATCCTAAGATTAAGCTCATTCACCGCTTGGACATGGATACATCAGGCTTGATTATCTTTGCCAAAAACTCCCATGCCCAAAGCCACATCAGCAAGCAATTCATCGACCGCTTACCCCAAAAAGAATATCAAGCGGTGGTATTTGGCACGATTGAACATCAAGATAAGCAAGGCGTGATTGATGTGCCTGTCCGCTACGAACCCAGCACCAAACCACGGCATATCGTGGATAGGCAGTGGCACAAACATGCCTTAACGCATTATGAAGTGCTGCACCACGAGCTGCGAAGTACCGCAGACAGTGGCAGCTATGCGGTAACACGCGTGGCATTAAAACCTGTTACAGGCAGAAGCCATCAGCTAAGGGTGCATATGCTGCACCTAGGACATGTGATGATAGGCGACCCTATCTATGCTGATGGCGTGGCATTGGATTTGGCAGATAGGCTAAATTTGCACGCTCACAAACTGCGGCTAAAGCACCCTGTGCATGGGGCGTGGCTGGAGTGGGAAAGTGCTGTACCGTTTTAGCCAGCGAATATGTTATAGTCAATTAAAATTGCAATGATACTTACGTTGCCAACGTCCTTATGTACTGCTTGTACACGGCGGTCTGTCGGCTTGTCTCATTTTTATTTTAATCGACTATAGTCAGCGGATATGACATGGTGCTGGGTGATTGAATGGGTGTGATTGGGGTTTAGACCTTTATTTTTGCGATACCGCCCTTATTATGGTATCAATTTTTTGTGATAATGAATTAAGTAAATAATTATGAGCTATCTTGATGAATTTGCCATTGGGCAACGCTACCTATCTGACAACGAAAGCAACCTTGGGCTGGGCGTGGTCATCGACCTTGATGAACGCTCGGTGCATGTGCTGTTTCCACAAAGTGAAGAAACACGCATCTACGCCAAGAGTTCGGCGGCACTGTCTAGAGTGGTGTTTGGCTGTGGCGATACCGTTACCGACCAAGATGGCGTGTGCTATGTGGTGGAGCGTGTAGAAGACATCAAAGGCGTGGTGCGTTATCACTTAGCATGCGGCAAGAGTCTGATGGAAACACGCCTAACCGCCAATGTCAATTTGGCAAAGCCGCTTGAAAAACTGCTGGCAGGACAAATCGAACGCCATGACTGGTATGAGCTGCGTCAAGATGCACTTAAACTTAGTAATTTTATCAAAAGGCACCCTTTGCGTGGCTTGATTGGGGCAAGGGTGGATATTATCCCACATCAGCTGTACATTGCACATGAAGTAGGCAAACGTCTGTCGCCACGTGTGCTGCTTGCCGATGAAGTGGGGCTGGGCAAGACGATAGAAGCAGGGCTTATTCTGCACCAACAGCTGACGACAGGCAAGGCACAGCGTGTGCTGATACTCGTGCCAGACAGCTTACAATACCAATGGTTGATTGAGCTAAAGCGTCGATTTAATTTGGATTTTGCCCTGTTTGACCTTGTGCGGACAGCATCTATTAAGGAGCATAACCCCGACCAAAACGTCTTTGCTACCGAGCAGTGTATTATTGCCAGTATTGATTTATTGCTTGACCATGCCGATTTGTTTGAGCAGGCGTATGCGGCTGGTTTTGATATGTTGGTGGTGGACGAAGCCCATCATTTGCACTGGGACGAAGTCCAAGGCGGTAATGATAAGTACGAGCTGATAGCCGCCTTTGCCGAATCGGTGCGTGGGCTGCTGCTATTGACCGCCACCCCAGAACAGCTGGGGCTAGAGAGCCATTTTGCACGGCTAAGGCTGCTGGACAAAGACCGCTTTGATGACCTTGATGCCTTTGTGCAGGAGCAAGAAGACTTTGCCCTAGTGGCACAGATGGCGACCGCTTTGATAGATGGTGTGCAATTAAGCGATAAGCAGATTGCGGCGGTGGCAGGGCTTTTGGGCTTTGCGGCAAATGACTTGGCACAGGTGAACGAAGATGACAGGCTGCGTAATCAGCTGGTGAACGACCTGCTAGACCGTCATGGCACTGGGCGAGTGCTGTTTCGTAACACACGTGATAGCGTGGCAGGCTTTCATGGGCGACAAAATATCGCCTATCCGCTGCCCTTGCCAGACGCATGGCAAAACACGGCGTATATCCATGGTAAATTGCGTGAGCAGCTGTGGGGAGAAGAGAGCTTTCCTGATGGCAGTTGGCTAGAAAACGACCCCCGTGTGCCATGGCTGATGAAACTTTTAAAAGAAGAATTACGCCATCAAAAGGTGTTGCTGATTGCACGCAGTGGCACAACCATCGAAGCACTAGAAGCGGCTCTAAGACTACACGCCAATATCCGTACAGCGGTATTTAGCGAGCAGATGAGCCTACTTGAGCGAGACCAAGCGGCAGCATATTTTGCTGATGAGAGTGGGGCACAGATATTGCTGTGTTCGGAGATTGGCTCGGAAGGGCGGAATTTTCAGTTTGCTCACCATTTGGTATTGTTTGATTTGCCTGCCAATCCTGACACGTTAGAGCAACGCATTGGACGACTTGACCGCATTGGACAAAGCCAAAAAATCACCCTGCACACGCCCTTTGTCATGGGGACGGCAAGCGAACGTCTGTACCATTGGTATGATGGGGCGTTGAACATCTTTAACCAAATCAGCCCAACCGCCCAAAACGTGCAAGAGCAATTCATCGCCGAGCTTAAACCACTTTTGGAAGCCGATGACACCGCAGACAATCGTGCGAGCCTTGAGACTTTGGTGGCTGATGGTGCGGCGTTACGCCTAGAGCTAGAAGACAGACTGCAAGCAGGGCGTGATAGACTGCTGGAGTACAACTCGTGCCGTCCCAAGGTTGCCGAGCGTATCAGTCAGAGCATGGCGGCATTTGACGACAGTGAGCTGTTGCCAAAGTTTGTGGATAGGCTGTTTAATAGCTTGAATGTGGACTATAGCATTCAGCGTGATGGCTCATGGATTGTGCACCCTATTGACAGCGGCGAAAGTGCTGATGAAGTGGTGCATTTGCCGATTGGCGAAGACGGCATGACGATGAGCTTTGCCCGTTCGCAGGCGTTGGTGCGTGAAGATATGGCGTACATGACGCACGAACACCCCTTTATGCTGTCGGCTGTTGAACTGTTGACCGCTGGCAGTTTTGGCAATACTTCTGTGGCAACGCTAAGAAGTGCGGCTATGCCACAAGGTATGCTGCTGCTTGAAGTGAATTTTCGTATCGAATCTATTGCTCCTAAGGCATTGAATTTAAATGCTTATTTGCCAAATCAATTGCTGCGTGTGCTGCTTACCGAGCAGGGCGATGACCTATCCACTGTTGCCACCGCAGAAAAAATTACACCGCTGATTGAGCGGCTGGACAGACAGCGTGCCAGACAAGTGGTAAAAGTGCGTGCTGGCGTGATAGCCAATCGTTTTGGTGATGCCCAAACCATTGCCAAGGCACAGCTGGCACAAGTGTCCAACGCTGCCAAATCATCGTTCACGGCGTATTTTGACAAAGAAATCAATCGGCTGACACGGCTGCAAGCCATCAACCCCAGCATTCGTGATACTGAAATTGCTGAGCTGGCGGAACAAAAAGAGCAAGGGCTGTACGCCTTGGAACAATTGGCATTGGTGAGTGATAGTATGCGAGTGCTGGTGGTGGTTAATTCTTAGATGGTTGAATGTCAATTCAAATACAAGAAGTCTCACACTGCACATAATGTAAGCAGCGTGCATATGTGATACATGCACGCCGCAGTTGATGATGGGCGAAGGGTGAGCTTGGTAAAATTGCTGATTAGGGCGTGTTTGTCTGCCTATTTATCTTGCTGTCCATTCACCTTGCTCACTGTAGTCCAATCGCCTGTCCGATATTCGCCCCTATCACTTCTAGTACGATTGTCATCAATGCCAAGGATAAGAGTGCCACCAATGCCGACAAATCAATCATGCCAATCGTGGGGCTGATACGCCGAAAGGGGGCGATAATCGGCTCGGACAGCTGCATAATGATGTCAATCACGGGGTGCATTTTGTTGGCAAGCACCACCACCCAGCTGGCAAGCACAGACGCCAGTATCGTCCAACGTAGTGCTGTCAAAAACTGAATAATCGGCTCATACGTCCCCAAAAAAAACAGCTGTATGGCACTCAAATCTTTACCTAGCAGGCTTGCCATACCTGCCACCTTAATTAGGCTTAGCAATATCAGTAGCACCACAGCGGCGGTATTGATACGCCCATTAGCAACAGGTTTGAAGATGGACGAAAACACATCTACCACCGCAGAGATTCTTCGCATCGCCTTGGTGTAGGGGTGCTTGGCATCAATGTCTGCAAAATCAAACAGAAACCGCAAAAAAATAATCAACGTGGCAAAATTCACCACCATATGAAACACAATGTATAAAGGACTGTTCATTATCACTCTACTATAGTCTTTTAAGTTTATAGTCTTTTATAGTCGATTAAAATAAAAACAAGACAAGGCGACAACGTCTGTAGTGTACAAGTAGTACATAAGGTTGCCTGCAACGTATAAGTATTATTACAATTTTAATTGACTATAAATTCACGACCAAGGTTGCACAAAGGTTATGCACCAAGCTCCACACTTCTGTCATAACACGCCTGCATGGCAGCTTGGATATGTTCGCCGACTTGATGGTCTTGCATACTGCTGATGGCGGCGTGGGTTGTGCCACCTTTGGAAGTTACCTTGGCACGCAGTTCGCTAGGTTCGCCATCTTGTGCCATTGTTGCCGCGCCCATCATGCTTTGCACTGCAAGAGCCTTGGCGGAATTGGCGTCAAGCCCAAGCGACACTGCCTTGGCAATCATCTGCTCTAGCACATAAAAAAAGTAAGCAGGGGCAGAGCCTGCCACCGCTGTTACGCTGTGCAAATCGGTCTCGTTATTCACCCACACCGCCGCACCTGACGCTGCCATCACCGCAGTGGCAAGCTCTTTGTCCACATTATCCACGTTATCGGCATTGGCAAACAGCCCTGTCGCCCCATAGCCTACAGTCGCTGGGAGATTGGGCATGGTGCGGACTATCTTTGTGCTGCCTGTCATTTTGCCAAGCGTGTCAATGCTAAGCCCAGCGGCAATAGAGATGATAAGTGCCTTACCAACAAACGCACGGATGCTCTCGCAGACTTCGCCCATCATCTGTGGTTTGACCGCCAGCACGACGATATCACTATTTGCTATCTGCTCACCTGCCTGTGCTGGCAATACCGCACGCATGCCTTTGGCGGTAAAGTTATCCAAATTGGCTTGATTGGGGTCGGACACGCCGATGGCAAGATTGAGCTGTCCATCGGCATTCGCCCCCAGCAATCCATCAATCAAGGCGGTTGCCATATTGCCCCCACCCACAAAAAAAATTGTCTTGTTCTGTAGTGTCGTTAAGTTGGTCATTGAATTGTGCCGTATGATTTTGTTTAACCGCCCATTGTACCCCAAAACGCTGACGAACTAAAGGGCTGATTTTTGACGTATAGCACACCGTCTGTCAAGGCCTAATCCAGCCCCCATACTCTACCTACACTCACAATCTTGCCGTCAACCAACCACAGATGTTCTCGCAGCCAAGGAGGAATGCGTAGGGTTTGGGCGAGTTTTTTGCCTGCCAGTTGTTGTTGTCGATAGCTCACTTTGTCGTGGCGGTGCAGCTTACTTGGCGTGCTATTCATCGGTGTGGCAATGCTGATGTGCGGCTCATCAAGGCTAATAAATACCCTATCACGCCACACAAACTCACCTTGTAGTGCTTGCCAAAAATCCATTCGATAGCGATACAACACATCATCATAACGCACGAGTACCACCGCTTCGTCAGCCCCTTGCCAATACAGCGTTGTGGCGTGGTCATTGTCTGTGCGGTTCATTAGGTGTGCCGCACGCTCAAGCAATCGACCATCACAAGGCAATGGACTGTTGTTTTGAATAAATTTTTGTAATATCAATGGTTTGATGGCTTGATGAGCCGCTTGCCATGTGGGAATATGCAGACGATGTTCATAAATATTGTCAAGATATAGCACGTTTGTGGGGGTAAAGCTCTGCACATCAGTACAAGCAGCGAGTGCCAAAGCCACGCCATCATTTACAAAGCCTTGTGCTGCTTGCACATGGGCGGCACTTCTTGCGATGTTGCTCACCGCTTGGGGGTTGAGCTGATTAAATATCGGCAAAATTTCACGGCGAAGCACACTGCGAGTATTATCACCTGCGATATTGGTTGGGTCGTCAATATAGTCAAGATGATGGGCGTGGCAATAATCTGTCAATATCGCACGCCGTGCCCCTAGACAAGGACGGAACAAATGTATGCTATTTGCTTGGGTGTTGTGATGGCTTGAGCGAGTGCTGGTGTCGTCATTGATGGCAGGATTTTGTTTGATTTGCCAAGGTTTCATGGCGGATAAGCCTGCAACACCTGCCCCATTAATCAGCCGCATGAGCATGGTCTCGGCTTGGTCGTCCGCATGGTGAGCCAACAGCAGTACATCACTATCATTCATCAACTCAAAAAAAGCCTTAAAGCGTGCTTGTCGTGCGGCATTTTCGCTGCCACCTGCCACATTGACAGGCTTGATATGATGAACAAATCCATGCCGTTTGGCAAACTGTGCGACTTGATTTGCCCATTCATCGCTTGCTGATTGCATTTGATGATTGACATGAATGAGCGTTGGCAAACTTGGCAAAACCCCCATCTTGTGCAGCTCGCCACACGCATGAGTCAATGCCAGTGAGTCTCGCCCCCCACTCACCGCCACGAACAGGCGTGCGTTCGCCAGCCTGTCTTGGTGTGTGGTAAATTGGTCGGTCAGATGGGTGAGTAGTGGGTGCATGATGAGTATAATTTAACAATGTATTGATATTGATTGAATAATTTAAACAGTTGGTAATTTATGGTCTTTTAAATTCAATTTAGTACGCCGTCAAACTCGCTCAATGTACTACTTGTAATATTTTTGCTTGCTTTTCTTGTCCTCAAGTGAATTTATTTGACTATAATTTAAACAGTTGGCAGTCCAACAACACTTTCTAAAACGCCAAAAAATCGGACTGGCAACCCAATCCGATTGTTCGCACAGCAAAACGTGCATTTAGCAATTGATTTTTTAGCCGATTTATCCGCAATAAAATCAAGCAGACAGTGCCACTTGCGAGTCAAACTGCATAAGCCGTTCATAGCGATGGTGCAACAATTCATCACAGCTGAGAATGCTAAGCTCGGCAAGCTGGGCTTTAATCAAGGTTTTTAAGGCGTTCATCACAGGCATAGGCTCGGCGTGAGCCCCTACGCCTTCTTCGATAACTTCATCGATTAAGCCCAGCTGATGTAGATTGTGAGCGTTTAGTTTTAGGGCTTCGGACGCAGTAGGGGCTTTTTCGGCGGTTTTCCATAGGATTGACGCACAGCCTTCGGGCGAGATGACCGAATAAATGCTGTTTTCGAGCATATTCACTTTATCTGCCACGCCTATCGCCAATGCTCCACCAGACCCTCCTTCGCCGATAACCGTGGCGATAATAGGGGTTTTTAGGCTAGAGAATACCGCAATCGATTTGGCAATGGCTTCGGCTTGTCCACGCTCTTCTGCACCCACCCCCGGATACGCCCCTTGCGTGTCGATAAAGGTCAGCACAGGCAAGCCAAACCGCTCCGCCATCTGCACCAAGCGTATCACCTTGCGATAGCCTTCTGGGTTTGCCATGCCGAAGTTGTGGGCGATACGCTCACGAGTGGATTTGCCACGGTGTTGCCCAATCAGCATCACAGGCTCACCATCTAAGCGTGCCAAGCCGCCCATAATCGCACGGTCATCACGAAACGCACGGTCGCCATGCAGTTCGTCAAATTCTGTAAATATCCCTGCCACATAATCCAAAAACAAAGGACGATTGGCATGACGTGCCAGTTGTACACTTTCCCAAACGCTACTCATCATCTTCTCCAACTTATCTTATAGTCTTTTAAATTCACTTTAATACGTCGTCAAACTCACTTGTAAGTACCACTTGTACTATCTGCGTTTGTTTTCCTTGTCTTAAAGTGAATTTATTTGGCTATAATAAACAAATGTAAACTTGATAAGTCTAGCACAAATACTCTTATTCGTCATCTGTTTTTTGGTGGTTGCTTTGGGGCTGCAAGATTTCAAGCGATACCCCCCATTTGGCAAATTGGGCGATGTCGGCGGTTAGCTGAGATATGATAAGCTCGGCGTGCAAGCCTTCACCCACACTTACCTGCCAGCGTCCTGTGCCTTTGACAACAAGGGCAATAGGGGCGGCTTTGGTGGTGCGGCTTTGGTTGGCACACACCGCCAGTCGCATTATTAGGCACAGGTGTTTGAGCTTATCGCCGCCCAAGGTTTCTACCAGCTCAAGGGTTTCGGTCTTGAGCTTGCGTCTGTGATGTAGGGCAATCTGTGCCATATTCGCCTGTCCTGCCTGCGAAAATCCTGCAATATCCGAAAACTCAAGCAAATAGGCACTGTGTTTTTGGTAGTTGCTATGCCCCACCGCCAGCCCTATCTCGTGCAGGTTGGACGCACGTCTTAACAAATCCTTGTCTTCGTCATCAAACGCCAAGTCCGTCCGCACCATCTCAAACAGCTTCATGCACGTTGTGGTAACTCGCCCTGCTTGCTTGACATCTACCGAATACCGCTCGGCAAGGGCAGTAACACTTCTATCACGCACGTCTTCGTGATTGAGCCTGCCTAGCATGTCGTACATCACCCCTTCACGCAGTGCCCCATCAGAATAGCCAAGCTCATCGATACCTAGCGTCTCCATGATAGCCAGCAGCTCCGCCACACCAGCAGGAAACACGGCTTGCCTGTGAGCCTTTACCCCTTCAAAATTCACCTTGTTGATAGTGCCAAGTTTAATCAGCTCTTTTTTGAGTTTTTTAAGCCCATCAAGGGTGATGACTTCGGTGGCAAGTCCCAATTCTTCTAGCACCAATTTGGCAGCTTTGGCAGTACCACTGGACGCAATGGCATTGTCCCAGCCTGTTTTTTTGTAGCGTTTTTCGATGGACAACAGCTCTGTTTTTGTGGCGTTGGTCGCTCGTTCAAAGCCTTCTTGGGTGATATTGCCATCGGCAAAGAATTTTTTGGTGAACGACACACAGCCCATCTGTAGGCTTTCCATCTCAAGCGGTTCAAAGCCTTGACCGATGATAAACTCTGTTGAGCCACCGCCGATGTCTATCACCACACGCTTGTCTGTACTGGCGTTAGAATGCGACACCCCAAGATAAATCAAGCGTGCTTCTTCACGCCCTGCGATAATCTCGATGGGTTTTGGCAATAACAGATTGGCACGCTTGATGAATTCTTGGGCATTGACCGCCTTACGCAGGGCATTGGTTGCCACGATACGCAGGCGAGCAGGGGCAATCTCGGTTACATGCTGGGCAAAGCGGTGCAAGCAGTCCAAGCCACGCCCAATGGCTTCTTCGGACAAGATGTCATTTTCGTCCAAGCCTGCCGCCAGTTGCACTTTTTCAGAAATGCTGGCGATACGTCGCACTTCGCCGTGGTCAAGTCGAGCAATCGCCAAATGAAAGCTGTTAGAACCCAAATCTATCGCCCCTAAGAGTTCATCACGACTTAGGTTGGCTTCGGATAGGGACTGGGTGATTTGTTCATGGCGGGCGGTGGTGTCTACTTGAATGGTTTGCATGGTATTTTCCTGTTCTTATCTTACAAAAATCTCAAAAAATATATTCAAAACAACAGACTTGGTACAAAAATATCGCAAATGCTTTGATGGTAGTTGTCTAACTCTACGCCAAATCCCTTGCATTGTCCATAGGAAGTTGGTGATTTTTTTGTGCGTTTAATCGCCTAAAACTACACGCCAAACCTTGCCAGCACATCATCGCTTACTTTATCTGCCAGCAAATCCGCCATATCGTCCGCCAGTGGCACGGTGAATGTTTGTGGTCTTTGGCTTGTTTGGCTTTCGATGGCTTGGCTTTCACTTGTTTGATGAATAGTATCGCTCGTTTTTGGTAACGTGAGTTGCCATGCGTGCAGGCACAAACGTCTGACTTTGGCGGCGTGTGGGTCGGTTTGATATTTGTCATCACCCAGCAAGCCATGTCCAATATGTGCCATATGCACACGGATTTGGTGCGTGCGTCCTGTGCGTGGGCTTGCCAGCACTAGGCTTGTCGCCCTGCCATCTAATTCAAAGCGTGCCAGCACGGTAATGTCTGTTTGGCTGGCTTTTGCCCCATCGGCATTGAGTGGTGCTGTTTTGACACGTCGCTCACCACTTGCCAAGGTGTATTTTAGTAGCGGCACGTCAATGCTTTGTTTGTCCATCTGCACAAATCCATTCACAAGGCACAGATATTTTTTTTGTATCGCTTTGTCTCGAAAGCTCTCTTGCAAGGCTTTTAGAGTGCTGCGTTTTTTGGCGATGAGCAGCAGCCCTGATGTGTCCTTGTCAATGCGGTGAATAAGCTCTAGGTATTTTTTATGGGTTGCCACTCTTAAGGCTTCAATCACCCCAAAACTCTCGCCACTGCCGCCATGCACCGCCATGCCATAGGGCTTGTTAAACACCAGCAAGCCATCATCTTCATAGACAATGCGAGTGAGCAAACCTGCGGCAAAATCTTCACTCACCAGCACTTCACGCACCGTCAAACGCACAGGGGCAACACGCACCACATCACCGACATCTAAGCGGTCGTGCGGCTTGCAGCGTTTGCCATTGATACGCACTTCATCATCACGAATGAGCTTGTATAGGTGTGAACGTGGCAAGCCTTTGAGCCGTGCCAACAAAAAATTATCAATCCTTTGACCGTCTTGATTGCCTGTTACGGTGAGATAATTCACCTTGCTAAAGTCGGTGATGATGTCATCGGCGGATTGGCTGGTTTTTTGACTGGGCTTGCCCAAACGATTGGCGGACGGTTTTTTTGATAAAGGTGTGCTGCTCGTCCGTTCATTTTTGGGGCGAGATGAAGGGTTTTTTTGGCGATTTTTTTCTGATTTTTGGGTGAATTTTGGTTTTTTTTGAGAATTTGTCATTTTTTACTAGGTGTTTTGCAAAAGATTTGGTATAGTTTACCACGTTACATGACAACAAAGGGAAATTTTGCCGTTTTTGGTAGTGATTTTGTGGGCATAACGCCCTGTGCATGAACCATCGGTCATACCGAAACATAGGTTGTGCCAAAACATAAGG
>JAUNUB010000175.1 GCA_030538375.1 Moraxella sp.
GCTGCGATTTATCTCATTTTTATCTACAAAGACGAAATGTCAACAGACCCTAAAATAAAAATGAGACAGCACGACAGACCGTGGTGTACAAGTAGTACATAAGGGAGCTGGCAACGCAGTATCATTGCAATTTTAATCAACGATAATAAGCCAAAATCACAAATCCGCATTGTAGCACAAACCAATAACAATACCACACAAACATCAGCAAAATATTCGGTACAACTGTTCAAAATCTCAAAAATTCACGCAAATCAACCAGCATTCCCCCAAAAATACAACTAGGCTTATGAAAAATAACAAAAAATCTATAAAACTCATTCACATTTTGATAAATTTGGGCTATTATATCGACAGAGTTTAATTTGTAATCAAAGGCGAGCTTATGCAACAAGCACCCACACCCATCAATAAATCCGATCTTATCGAACGCTTGTCCCTACAGCAAGACTTGCAAGATAAAGCCGCAGAAGAAGCCGTGCGTGAGCTTATTCACCTAATGATAGACACCTTAACCCAAGACGGACGTGTCGAAGTGCGTGGCTTTGGTAGCCTATGTCTACATCACCGTGAAGCCCGTCAAGCTCGCAACCCCAGAACAGGCGAGATTGTGTCCGTCTGTGCCAAGGCTGTGCCACATTTTAAGCCCGGTAAAGCCCTGCGTGAAGCCGTGAATGACGAAGCCATGCACAACCACTGACCCCAAAAAACAATAGAGATTAGCTCATGCCGATTATTTTAGTTATTCTTTTGGTAGCGATTTTTGGTTATTCTTTGGTGCTTGTCATCATGAATAACAGCACTGTTGCCCTAAATCTGATGTTCGCCAATGTGCCTGCCATCAACCTTGGCTTGGTGCTGATTATGAGCATGATGCTTGGTGTCATCATTGGTCTGCTGCTTGGGCTTATGATGTTTCGAGTGTTTCAAATGCGTTTTGAAATCGGACGACTCAAAAAAGAAAGCACCGCCCTTAAAGGCAAGCTGGACGAAGCCAATATCGTCATCGAACAAAATCGCAAATCGCACATTTTAAGCGAAACATCAGACGGCTCACTCACCGAGCAATCACTCAAGCAATCTTTTACAGAATAAGCATTTATCATGACCATCTCTCCAATCATCGTCGCCATCGACAAGCACACTCTGAATGACGCATTGTCGCTGGCGGACAGCCTTGACCCTGCTTTGTGCCGTCTAAAAGTTGGTAAAGAGCTGTTCACCGCCTGTGGCACACAAGTCATCAAGGGCTTGCATGAGCGGGGTTTTGAGATATTTTTGGATTTAAAATTTCATGACATTCCCAATACCACCGCCCAAGCTGTCTTGGCGGCGGCGGACATGGGCGTATGGATGGTGAATGTGCATGCCAGTATTGGCTCACACGCCATGCAGCTGTGCAAATCTCGGCTTGCTGATGGGGGCTATCCTACCTTGCTTATCGCTGTTACCGTGCTGACATCGATGACTGCTGACACCTTGCGTGAGCTTGGTATCAGCGTTTCTGTCGAAGAGCAGGTACTCCGCTTGGCAACCCTTGCCAAAAATGCAGGCTTAGATGGCGTGGTCTGCTCCGCCCAAGAAGCCAAAGCCCTAAAATCTGCATTGGGTGCAGATTTCAAACTCATCACCCCCGGCATTCGCATGGCGGACGACAGCAGTGATGACCAACAGCGTATCTGCACGCCGCACGACGCTTTACAAAACGGTGCAGATTACCTTGTTATCGGACGCTCCATCACAGCTGCGGATAACCCAAGTAACAAACTTGCACAAATTATCAGCACTTTATCATAAGGCGTGCTGGGCTTTTGTCGCACAAAC
>JAUNUB010000176.1 GCA_030538375.1 Moraxella sp.
GAACTACGATTTATCTCATTTTTATCTACAAAGACGAAATGTCAACAGACCCTAGACTGGCAATTATTGATGTTTTTTTGAACAAGGATTGGTAATTGTGCGATTGTCTGCTACAATTTTGCCAATTTAATAACTGTGCTTGACTGATGAATAATGTGTTTTTTGATGTACCAACCAAACGACGTAAGCAAACCAAAGCGATGAGTACAGCTGGTGTTCGCTTGGGCTGGTTTGGCGTGCTGTGGTTGGCGTGCGGTGTGCTGACTTGTGCGATGGCGGCTGGTATCAGTCTAAATACCGGCAACACCACGGCAAGCGACACCCCTGCCAAGCCTGTCATGACCGACACCTATGGACGCAGTACGCCAAGGGGAACGGTGCAGGGCTTTTTGGCGGCGATAGCGGCAGATGATAAGGGGCTGGCGGCAAATTTTTTGGACGACAGCTTTCGCCAAAGCACCAAAACCCCTAACGATGAACTGGTGGATAACTTTAAATCCGTGCTGGATATTGGGGGTAGATTGCACGGTGATTTACAATTGTCAGACAGTCCTGATGGCAATCTGACGGACAATCTGCCAAGTGAACGTGAAAAAGTCGGCACGATTAAAATCAACAACGAAACGATAGATGTCGAGCTGGTACGCAAAACCGACCGCAAGGGCAATCAATACTGGCAATTTGCCAAAGAAACCTTGGACACCTTAAACGACCTACCCAAGACGCAGCATAGCCAAAGCCTTGCCCAAAGGCTGGGCGTATCGCAGTTTTCGGGTAGGGCGTTAGGCAATACCGACGTTGGCGACATGCTGGCGTTGATGATACTGCTGGCGGCGAGCTTATTTATTTGCTTTATAATAGTGCGGACGTTGTTTGAATGTGGCAAATGGTTGTATCCTAAGGTGCGTGGCAAGGCGTTTGGTATTACGCCCAAGGTGATTATGCCTTTGACGCTGGTTATTGTGTCCTTGTTGCTCTCCGAGATTATGCTAAGATTTGGCGTGCCTGTTACCTTGCGTACACCCATGGACAAGATTAAAGAAGTGGTGGCGTGGCTGGCGACAGCGTGGCTTATGCTTAGATTGATAGACGCATTGTTCAACCGTGCCGAAGCCAGAAGCCTACGCAAAAATCGCCCAGAACAAGTCTCTATGCTCAGCCTGCTCCGCAAAGTGGCAAAGGCGGTCATGCTAATCGTAGCGGTGATTGTGGTGTTTGGCAATCTGGGCTTTGACTTGACCACAGGCATTGCAGCCCTTGGGGTGGGCGGCTTGGCATTGGCATTCGGTGCACAAAAGACGATTGAAAATCTCATCGGCTCGGTGGTCGTCGTGGCGGATAGACCTGTACATGTGGGGGATTATTGTCGCTTTGGTGCGATGGAAGGCACAGTGATAGACATCGGTATTCGCTCCAGTCGCATTCGCACACTAGAGCGTACGGTGCTGACTGTGCCTAATGGCGAGTTCAGTGCCATGCAGATTGAGAATTATGCCACACGAGACATGTTTCGTTTTTTTCAGCATTTGTATCTTAAACGCAGTGCCAATGTCGAAGAACTGGGCAGATTGGTGCGTGGCATACAGACGTTCATTAGCGAGCATGATTATGTGAACAGCGAGTGGACACAAGTGCGTATCAGTGAGCTGCGTCAAGACTGCTATGTGGTTGAAATGCGTTGCTATATCGATGCGGATAACGTGCGAGAATTTTATACCAAACAAAGCGAGCTGATATTGGACATTCTCACCCAAGTGGCGATGTATGATGTAGAACACGCCTTGCCAAGCAGCGAAATTCGC
>JAUNUB010000055.1 GCA_030538375.1 Moraxella sp.
ACACATACAATGCTATAAGTCTCAAGATGAGCTTGCCGAAGCTCTTTTGTTAGAAGAAGAGGCGATGAGTATTTTGTTAGAAGACGCAGGCGATGAGCCACTGTTTGAGCCGCTGCCTAACGAGACACCGCTGTGGTCAGAAGTGGTACTCACCGCTTATTTTGACACGCACACCACCACCGATTATCAAGCCACAGATTTTGAGCAGCTTGCCAATCACATCGCCACCCAAGTTGGGGCAAGCCGTTTTTGGCTCACCAGCCTAGAAGACAAGGACTGGACACGAGAATGGATGAGCCATTACCAGCCTATCGCCTGCCGTGGCAATCTGTGGATAGTGCCAGAATGGCTCACACCGCCCAACCCCAATGCCATCAATCTTATCCTAGACCCCGGACTTGCCTTTGGCACAGGGTATCATGCCACCACACGTCTGTGCCTTGATTGGCTTGCCGAGCAGGATTTGACAGACAAAGTGGTGCTAGATTATGGCTGCGGCTCTGGCATTTTGGGCGTGGCGGCATTGCTACTGGGAGCAAAACAGGTGCTGGCGGTAGATATTGACCCCCAAGCGGTACTTGCCACTCGTCAAAACGCCCAGCGTAATGGCGTTGCCGATAAAATCCTTGCGTTTTTGCCCAATGAATTTGCCGATTATCAACAAAACAACACCACTCAAATTCAACTCATTACCGCTAATATCCTAGCAAAACCGCTTATCGGATTTGCACCACTTTTTGCTGAAATTTTGCCAAAAAATGGTAAAATCGTACTCGCAGGCTTAATTGAAAATCAAGTACATGATGTATTAAACGCCTATTCTTCGCACTTCACCATGGACGAACCCTATCATTATGATAACAGCGACGATTGTCATTGGTATAGACTCTCTGGTGTACACGTCTGATTGATTGCGATATATTTTGGTGATAATAGACTCCTTTTGTCTTGGGGCTAAGCACGAGATTGAAACATAAGGTAGAAGCATAAGACAGAAAACACAAGACAAATGCTTTTAAAAACCCACTTAGCAACACTGGGTGTAACACATAGACGTAATACATAGGCATAACACAAAAGTTTTGACCCAAAAAAAGGACAGATTTAGCCGTTTTTTAACCAAAAGCAAGCAAACCGTTAAAACATAGTTTTGTATAATGAAAAGCTCAGCACGCCCAATAAAGGAAAAAGCAATAATGACCGCTCGCTATCAAGTTCAATGCCCACGTTGCCAAAAATTGTACCCCATGCCTGCTGCAAAACTTGGGGACGATACAGCACGAGCGACTTGTGGCAAATGTCAGCATACGTTTTTTTTGAACGCTCACCTTGTACCTGCTCAAACAACACCCACGCAAGCTGGCGTTGGTAGCAATAGCACCACATCACCCACAGCACAACCAATCAACCCAGTTCCCCAAAACAACACCATCAGCAATAGCACAGCACACAACACCGCCGCCAAAGCACCGCCAAAAAAAGCCAAAGTCAAACCTGTTATCACAGAAGGCATGATACATGACGATGATGATACAGACCTAGGTTTTGATGCCAGTGAGCTTGACACATTTATGAAAAATGATGTCGTCATTAATGCCCCTGTCGTTGCCGCCACCGCCAAAGACAACGCCCAAGCCGACCCCAATGATGAAGCGTGGCTTAACAGCTTGCTAAAAGACAATAACATTGTCGTTGATAGAAGTTTGAACAAACAACGCCCTGATGACGATTTGAGTGATATTTTGGGGGTGGATATTGACAATATCATTCCTGCTGCCGAACCCAGTGCCGCACGCCAAGGAGAGCCTGATATTTATCAAAAAATCCAAGCTCGCCTAGAATCCCACGCCCCTACCCAAGAACAACTGGCAAAAAAACGCCCCTTTAGCACACAGTTTATGTGGCTGATTGGTTGTATTTTGCTGATTGGTCTTATGGGCTTGCAGTACATTTTTTTCAACGCAGACAGCTTACTCAAGCAGCCAGAATACGCCGCCAAATTGCACAAGGTTTGCACATTCCTGCCCTGCAATCCACCCAGTGCCGACAGCAGTGCCTTTGAGATTACCCACCAAGTGCGTATCTTTAACGCAAAAACCACCAATCTACTGGTTACACTCAACAATACCAGTGCTGACAATCAACTGTACCCCAATCTTAAAATAACTTTTGTTGGTGATAATGGCGTGATTGGTGAGCTTATCGACTATCTCACCACACCACAACGACTGCTCACCAGCGGACAACAAAAATCTCTAATGCTTGGTGTCGACCTCGCTTCAGGCAACATAAAAACAGTTAATATAGAGCCATTTTTTTAATATTATGAATCAATTAAATCCAGCATTCGCCCCAATGCAACAGCAGGCAGACAGCGACACGCCTTGTACTGCAGACTTGCACAGTCATGATACGCCGCTACAGCAGCATATACAACATGCGACCGAACATTATCTGAACAACCTAGAAAACGAAGAGCCTACACAGATGTATGAGCTGTTTTTGCACCAATTAGAAAAACCATTGCTAGAAGCCGTGTTAAAACATACGCGTGGCAATCAAAGTCGCACCGCCCTTATGCTTGGGCTAAACCGTGGCACACTACGTAGCAAACTCAAGACACATGGCTTGCTGTAAAAAAACACCAAGCACAAAAATTACACTTTTCAAACAAGGCATTTATTGATATTATGCCTTTTATTTTTTTATTAAGGGGTTTTTATGAGCAAGCGTTTTGCACTGTTATCCGTGTCCGACAAAGCAGGCATTGTCGATTTTGCCAAAGGATTAGAGCAAGCTGGATTTAGCATTTTGTCCACTGGCGGTACATTTAAGCTACTACAAGAAGCTGGCATAGCCGCCATTGAAGTCTCTGCTCACACAGGCTTTAGCGAGATGATGGACGGACGTGTCAAGACCTTACACCCCAAGATTCACGGTGGCATTTTGGGTCGTCGTGGTGTAGATGACGCTATCATGAATGAGCATGGCATTGACCGTATTGACATTGTGGCGGTCAATCTGTATCCGTTCGCCGCTACAGTTGCCAACCCCAATGTGAGCATGAGCGACGCCATCGAAAACATCGACATCGGCGGCCCTGCCATGGTACGCTCTGCCGCCAAAAATCACGCTCATGTGGGTATCATCACCAGCCCCGCCGACTACGCCACTGTCTTGAACGAATTGCAAGCCACAGGTGAGATTAGCTATGCCACTCGTTTTGACTTAGCGGTCAAAGCCTTTGAACACACCGCAAGCTATGATGGCATGATTGCGTCTTTCTTTGGGGCAAGGCTGAACGATAACGCCAGTGCTCCTAGCGAAGACAGCACGCCCACCACAGCCTTTGCACGCACTTTTAACCTACAATTGCACAAGTCCCAAGAGCTTCGCTATGGCGAAAACCCCCATCAAAAAGCCGCTTTTTATGTCGAAAATGACATAAAAGAAGCGTCCGTTTCCACCGCCAAACAGCTACAAGGCAAAGAGCTGTCCTACAACAACATCGCCGATACAGACGCTGCTTTAGAATGCGTCAAATCATTCGCCAAACCTGCTTGCGTCATCGTTAAGCACGCCAATCCATGCGGTGTGGCGGTGTCCTTGGACGGCATTTTGGACGCTTATAATTTAGCCTATGCGACCGACCCAGAGTCTGCCTTTGGCGGCATTATCGCCTTTAATCGTGAACTGGACGTTGCCACCGCCACCGCTATCGTTGAGCGTCAATTCGTGGAAGTCATCATCGCCCCTAGCGTTGCTGATGGCGTGCTTGAAATTACCGCCGCCAAAAAGAACGTGCGTGTACTGGTCTGCGGTGAATTGCCAAATATTAATGAGCGTACCAGCCAACTGGATTATAAACGTGTCAATGGCGGACTTTTGGTGCAAGACCAAGACCTTGGCATGATTGACAAATCCGAGCTAAAAGTCGTTACCGACAAAGCCCCCACCGAAGCCGAACTGGACGATTTAATCTTTGCATGGAAAGTCGCCAAATACGTCAAATCCAACGCCATCGTCTACGCCAAAAACCGCCAAACCATCGGCGTGGGTGCAGGACAAATGAGCCGTGTTAATTCTGCGCGTATCGCCGCCATCAAGGCAGAACACGCAGGGCTTGTGGTTGAAGGGGCGGTCATGGCATCAGATGCGTTTTTCCCATTCCGTGATGGTATCGATAACGCCGCCAAAGCAGGCATTAAGTGCATTATCCAGCCGGGTGGCTCAATGCGTGATGACGAAACCATCGCCGCCGCCAACGAACACGGCATTGCCATGGTATTCACTGGTATGCGTCATTTTAGGCACTGATTTTAAGCTCGTAGATTTTGACGGTTTTGCACGCTCTATTTGCAAGCTCTGTAAGTGCTGCAAAACCGCTGATAGCCAGTTCACGCACAGGGTTGGTTGGTTAAAATAAAAGTCCGCTATATGTTGGTGGTGCATGATGATGCCCACAACGCTATATCACTATAATTTTAATCAACTATATACAAAAGGTAGGTATGCCCTACAAGCGTTTAACGAAGTTAAGACAAACCCAAAAGACTGTTCACAAATCAAAAAGACTATCAATCAAAATTACGGTATAATCACCAACATTCATCAAAATCAACTGACACTTAGGGCAAATATGGCAGAAATAGGCATGGCAGGCGAGCTAATCAAAGTCGTAACCTTATTAGGGGCGGCGGTGGTTGCTGTGCCGATTTTCAAAAAAATAGGCTTAGGTTCGGTGCTGGGCTATTTGGCAGGCGGTCTGTTGATTGGTCCGTTTGGACTTAAGATTTTTAATGACCCACAAGCCATCGTGCATGTGGCAGAGCTTGGCGTGGTGATGTTCTTATTCATCATTGGGCTTGAAATGCAGCCTGCTCATCTGTGGAGTTTAAGGCGGCAGATTTTTGGACTTGGGGCATTGCAAGTCTTGGGGGCAACCGCCCTAATGACGCTCATTGGTCTGATGTTTGGCTTTAGTTGGCAGATTGCCTTTGTGGGGGCGGCAGGTTTTGTGCTGACTTCTACCGCCATCGTCATGCAGACCCTAGGCGAAAGCAATGAGCTGTCCACCCCAAAAGGACAAAGCATGGTTTCTATCTTGCTCTTTGAAGACCTGCTTATCGTGCCACTGCTTGCACTCATCGCCTTTTTAGCACCCACCGCAGAAGTGAGCAACACCCCTGCTTGGCAGTCTATCGGCATTGCCCTACTGTCCATGCTGGCATTGGTTTTTGTTGGGCATAATCTACTAAACCCCCTATTTAAAATACTTGCCAAAACTGGCGTGCGTGAGATTATGACCGCCGCCGCCCTGCTGGTGGTGCTAGGCTCTGCCCTACTCATGGAGCTTGGTGGATTGTCTATGGCAATGGGGGCGTTTGTCGCTGGGGTATTGCTGTCCGAATCCACCTTTCGTCATCAATTAGAAGCGGATATTGAGCCGTTTCGTGGTTTGCTTTTGGGCTTGTTCTTTTTGGGTGTCGGCATGTCGCTGGATTTGGCGGTCGTCGCTAAGAACTGGCTGCTCATCACCACAGGGGTTGTTGCCTTGATGTTCGCCAAAGGGGTGTGGATTTATATTGCCGCACGTTTTACCAAATCAAACCACGCCACCGCCCTTGAACGTGCCGTTATGATGGCTCAAGGGGGCGAGTTTGCCTTTGTGCTATTCACCGCCGCCGCTGGACAATCATTGATTAATGCCGATGTTCATGCCAATTTGACCGCCATTGTCGTATTATCCATGGTCTTGACACCGCTATTTTTGATTTTGCATAACAAATTCGCCGCTCAAAACGACACCACAGTCAATCGTGAACATGATGAAATCACCGAAAAAAACCCTGTCATTATTCTAGGACATGGGCGTTTTGGGCAAGTGGTGAATGGATTGTTAAGCACTTGTGGCTATCAAACAACCATCATTGACCATGATGCAGACAACGTTGATGGCATGAGCAGCCTAGGTATCAAGACTTATTATGGCGATGCCACACGTTTTGATTTGCTTGAGACGGCAGGCATTGCCAAGGCGTGCTTGGTCGTGGTCGCCATTGATGACAAAGAAAAAGCCCTGTCTATCGTCAAGCACCTGCACCACGATTATCCTGATTTACCCATCGTGGCACGCAGTTATGACCGTATTCACACCTATCAACTGCACCGTGCTGGTGCAAGTGCCGTCATCAGAGAGACCTTTGACAGTGCAGTGCGAGCTGGACGCACCGCCATGGAAATGCTGGGTATGCAGCGAGAAACCGCCGAACGCATTGCTCACTTTTATCATCACCGAGATAGAGACAGCGTCTCGCAGACCGCACAGGCATACAATCCTGAGATTGCCAGATTTAAGGACAAGCATCTCATCAGCATTCGCCAAAACCACAGTGCCGAGACTCGTGCCATGATTGACGCACTCTTGCGTGGTGAAGATGTAGATTGGCAGCCAAAAACAGGCTTGTATCTGCCACGCAAAAACAAACAAACAGGACACATTAGCAATCACGAAATATCGGGCGACATGGTTGATGAAACCTTTGTGCCACCAAGTGATATTCGGATAAGCGATACTGATAAGTAACTTTAATCCAATACCCAAAAAACTCGCTAAGAGCAATTTCTCAAAGCGAGTTTTTTATCAATGACAGGAGTATAATCAAAGCGAGTTTTTTATCAATGGCAGTTGATTAACATAAAAACGATACAATACCCACCGTGTACTGGTAAGTAGTATAAAGCTAATAAATAGCAACGCCGTATCATTGCGATTTTAGTTAACAATAAAATAGCGTGTGATGAATGCTGAATATACCCTAACAATACCTAAAATAAGACCAAAATCGTTATATAACTTAAAAGTCATTATACAACTTAGGGCTTGCAGTACATCAAACCAAATCACTGACAACGCCCATCGATTGCGTTATTAGGATTGTTCAAGTATTCCAGTGCTTTTTTATCTATGCAATGATTTTTACCACTAAATACAATGGTATGCCCATCACCTTCTATATCCAGCAGATAGCCGTCAAAATATCTTGCCATGTTAACCGCATTCTGATGTGGCGTGGCAGGGTCGCCCGTTTGAGCGACGAACAGTAGCTTCGGTGTATTTGTTGTAACGGTTGGAGTCTGCAAACTATCCGTACCCAGTGCAATATCTTGCCAATAATAACAAGCGTCTAAATATTCATCATCTGTATTTGCCGCACCATTATAATTGTCATAATCAGACAGCTTATCAATCGCTTTCATCTTGGTGATATAATCTTGTTTGCTCATCTTGGGTGTACTGTCTGCACAATTAATGGCTGTCATATCTTCATTCAAACCCAATCTATCCCCATAATCATAGCTAAGCATATCGTATATCGCAGTATCTTCTTGTAATAAACTTGATAACAGCAAGTCGCCACTACTCCAAAGTTCCTGCCACATCAACTGTTCATAAAACAAAGCCAGCACCCTATCGGCAGTAATGGGTATATCTTGACTATCAACAAGTGCTTTATCATCAATAGCATGAAGCATTTCATGAAACTGCGTTTTATAATCTGTGTCATTTTTGAATGGGCAGCTATTTGCTCGGTTATCACAATCTGCAAAATAAGCCTTAATCATCTTATCATAACCAAGTGCCTGCCCTTGATTAACAGCAAACATATCTTCGGTACTATCCACCACACCATCAAGTACGCCTGCACTAAGATGACTGGGGTATTGTTCGGCATAACGAGCCACTACTTTTGTGCCATAAGACCAGCCCACCAAGTTAATTTTATCCACAGCAATCGCTTGACGAATAGCGTCAATATCATGTACCACGCTTTCGGTACTGATATTTGCCAAAAAATCACGCTCGGTATTGGCAAGACAGCCTTGCACAAAAGTCTTGCCGTCAATGTCATCTCGCTTATCGCAGATGATTTCTGGCGTGGCAGGGAAAACTCCCCTAGGTGCAAAGCCATACACATCATACGTTGCCAATAGCTCTTGTACGCTTTTGGAGGTATTATCCATAAAGTCTTCTGTGGCATTCAAGCTCTGTTGACCGGGCCCACCAGCAACAAGCAGCAGGCTACCCTTGGCTTGTTTTGTGGCTTTTAGGCGAGTGAGCGGCAGGCTAATCGTTTTTGTATTGCTTTTTGAGATTTGATTATCTTCGGTTGCTTGCCAAACCATCGGCAGTACCAGCGTTGTGCATTCTAAATTGTCAGGAATGTCATTTTCGAACCAGTCAGCAAACTGTACTTCATGGCAACTTTGCCATTTTATAGACTGCTGACTATCAACCTTGTGTACTTCTTGTGTATTATCGTGCTGACGAATAGCCACAAATATCAAGCCCAGCATAACAACGCCCAACACGGCAAATGGCACAATACCTTTTTTTGACACGGTTTTATCTCCTGACACCGATATATTCAACAAATCTACTTCGGAGCGGCAGGCGGCTCAAAGCCTTGAAGCATATTTAAACGAGCTTTTTGATACCATGGTAATGCTTGATAATCATCATACGACTGTTGGGCAGCACGAGCAACTCGCCTTTGAATCACCGCACCAGTCTGAACAACATGAATGACACGTTCGGCAGTCGCCACTTGATTGCCGTCTCGGTCGGTTACAATGGCTTGAATGGTATGGCTACCTGCGTCCAGCTCCATGGTAGGCAAGCTGCCAGTCGCCCCCACGCCAAGATTAATCCCACCCACCAGCAAATGCACGCTTTCGCCATTGCTAAGCTGTGGACTGACTGTGGTTGCCACTTCAATGGTCTGTGCAGGACGTTGATAAGCACGCTCTTCGGCAGGCTCGGTGATGGTGATGGTGTAGGCAAATGCCATGTGTGAGACAAGCAGTGGCAAGGCAACCAGTAGTTTTTTCATGATAAGACCCGTTTACAATACATTAAAGACTTCTTATTTTATAGCGAAAAGCCCACAATAGCAAATCTCAAATATCAAGGCGTGCTTATCTTTGACACTTTAAGTTAAAAAGGATACAACGGCAGGCTTTTTAAGAAAAAATCCGCAGGGAGTACTTATGTATATTCATAAGGGTCTTAATATAAAATGACAATTCAGCCGTTTTTTAACCAAGCAAGAAAATTTTTAAGATTTCGCACCCTGTAGAGTTTTACCCAATAAAAAACGGATACACACCCCAAGCAACTTGTTGAAAAAAGCGTATTGAAAAAGGCGTGCAAAAGCAGGTGATAAAACCGTACTTGCAAAAGCACTCAAAGGGCAAAAGCCACGCATTAGCGAATATGAAAGACTGACAAGCAAGTCCACAGATACCTTTGTGCTTAAAATCGCAAAATACCTAGGCTTAGCTTAAATGAAGGAGAAACCTTGTATCTGGTAAAATTAGAATAGACCCTGAAAACGCCTATCTATGAGAATGGTGTGCCCGGCGGGAATCGAACCCACGACCTTTGGCTTCGGAGGCCAACACTCTATCCAACTGAGCTACGGGCACATAAAAAGGAGAGTGATTGTAGCAATTTTTAACAAAAAAATCCAGTATCTGTGTCAAATCTACGCCAAAAAAATGCACTACTGACGGTTTTGGTAAAAAATATTACGCAAAATTTACAGAATTTACAAAAACTATGGCATTTTACCCCTGTTTTCCCTTATAATAGCAGGGAGAATTTTTTTGGATGGCTATTTTGCCCTACTTCCGCCCCCAGAGCTATTGCTCAAGGTTAAGATGAGATGATGACAATGAAAAAAAGAGCCCTGTTATCTACTGCCCTTTTGTTGGCAACTTTTGGTATGACAGCGAATGTTGCAGTCCAAGCTGAAGAAAGCTCTGCTGACGCTGCTGTCGTAACCAGCGAAACAGCTAATGTTGCAGACAGCGAAACAATTGCCGCAGCCACCGCAGCTGCCAAATCTGAACCTGTGGCAGCCGACAGCCCACAAGTAAAAAAACTCATTGCTGCATACCCCAATCTTGTGGCACGCATTCAACCTTATGGTCGTGTGTGCTTTGAGGGCGAAGACTGCGATATCAATATCACTGTCATGGCAGCGGCTGTAGATGGTCAAGCTCGTGATGGCAAGACCATCTATGATGGCGTGTGCCACACCTGTCATGCAACAGGTCTTGTTGGAGCACCAAAATTAGGGGTGGTAGGCGATTGGGCTTCACGTATTAACAAAGGCAAAACCACTTTATACCACAATGCCATTAACGGTATAAATGCCATGCCAGCCAAGGGCGGTGCAGACATCTCTGACGAAGAAGTGCAAAATGCCGTGGATTACATGGTTGAACAGTCCAGCTGATTGACCAATCAGACATTGTTCAAACATTGTTGTACCGAACCAAAATTACACCGAACCAAAATACAGTCAAATAAATTCACTTTAAGACCCATAGCAGATAGTGCAAGTAGTACTTGCACTAAAGTGAATTTAAAAGACTGCAATCAACACTCTTGCGAGTACACTCAGTATTCTTTACAGAGTTTTGCTTAAAATCTTGTGCTTGTCTCTTGTTTTTAATTCACGCATTAAAAGCATTCTTCATAATCAATAAAAATCCCTTTTTGAATGCTCTCAAAAAGGGATTTTTGCTTTTTATCAATTTAAAGCACTGGCAAAGTTTTTGCCATTTTTTAAGCAATGGCAAAAAACTTTTAAGATTTTACACCCTGTATAACCTTGTGTGGTTGGTTAAAATAAAAAATGAGACAAGGCGGCAATACCTATGGCTGGCAAGTGCATAAGCTACCCACAAACGCCGTATCATTGAGATTTTCATCAACTACACAATGAACCTTGTTTTGATTACATACCATGGCTACTTTGTACGCCTACGTTCATGCTTGACTGCTCATTAATCTCAACACCATGCACGCTACGCAGATACAAGAGATAATCTTCTAAATAATCTTGTGCCAGTACATCTTTCATCATGGTTGCAGCTTGTGCTTTTTCGACATCGCTCATACGAGACTGCTGTTCACGAGTGATACTGCCACCAGCAAATACCGTTGCCCCTTCATCTGTCAAAACAGACCAGCCTATCACTTTATTCTCTGGAGCGTTTGTAGCGAACAGGCTTGCTGCTTCGCTTCTGCTTACAGCAGGGTTGGCTCGACTGACAATCCCTAAGGCACTCAATCCATTCATATCACCATTATCGACAGCAGCGGCCATTTTTTTGGCGTCCACCAATGCAAGTTCACTGGCTTTTTGCTTGATAAGAATATCCTTGACGATAGGACTTGCTTCTGCAAGCGTCATCGGAACTGCCAAGCGGTGATTGCTAGGCTGCACCCATACCACACCATCTGCTAAGTCGATATTAACACTCACTCCTTGGTCACTGATGGTGAATTCATCGAATGCAGCGGCAATGACCGCAGGCTGCGGTAGTGCTGTGCGATTGTTGGTGCGTGGGTAATTTTTGATGGTTTGGGCAGTCAATCCAGCCTGCTTGGCAATATCCACAACACCCAGCCCATCATCTGACATATTATTAATATTAGCAACCTGTTCAGACAACGCATTGGCACGCTTTTCAGCAACCGCCAAGCGAGTAACTTCATCTTTAACACTCTCAAGACTTGGTACATCTGCCATCGCAATCACTTGAAAAATCTGCCGACCAAATGACGTAACTACCACTTCACTGCTTTCGCCGACTTTTAGATTTTGTAACGCAGTCTCAACCACCGCTGCATCTGCCCCAAATACCGCAGGATTAAACTTGCCAATCTTACCGCCATTATCTGCAGATAGGTCTTCAGAATACGCCTTAGCAACTTCGGCAAAGCTCTTACCGTCAGCAAGCTCTGCCTTGGCTTTTTCGGCTTGAGCTTGAGCATTATCGCCTGTCAGCAA
The DNA here is from genome assembly GCA_030538375.1 of Moraxella sp. Lineage (GTDB taxonomy): Bacteria > Pseudomonadota > Gammaproteobacteria > Pseudomonadales > Moraxellaceae > Moraxella. The sequence goes on from JAUNUB010000055.1 coordinate 11,868, forward strand.
AATTTGAGCCAGCTCATAACCTTGATTCAGCCCCTTATCTGTCAAATAACGCTTGTAGGCGGCGTTTAAATCTTCTGGTGTGATTTCACCCGCTTTGACATTATCCGTGGTTAATTTAATATAACTGATGTCCACACGCTCTTCATTTACCAGCTCCGCTTTATGGGTGTCATAATACGCAGCAATCTCATCATCACTCACCGCAACCTTGTCTGCATAATCCTGCCACGCCAAACGACGTGCCCACAGCATACGGCTTTCTAATTGCAAATCAATTAAGCGATTTACCTGACCGCTTGGATAAATGGCGGTACTCAAGATACTGCCCATCAACTGACGCATCGCCAAGTCAATCCCAAAAGCCGCCAGCAACGAATCCCTTGTCATACCACTTTGACGCAGATACATCGCAAACAATTCATTCGAAAATTGTCCATTAGCGTCCAAAAAGCTGCTCTGCTGTGCAAGCAGGCGACTGATGGTTTCGTCTGATGCCGCCATGCCAAGTTTGCGACTTTGCTCTTCAATCAATGTACGATTGACCACGGTGTCTAGTGTTTGATTTTGCAGTGCCACTTCATCAATCATACTGGCATCGTTTTGTGCGAGCAGCTGGCTTCTCGTGTTGGTCATCTCGCTTTGCAAGGTTGACAAACTCACGTCCTTTTTGCCCACACGCACCACCGTATCTGGTGTCATGCTGCCGCCGCCAAAATCAGCAATACCAAGAAATGCCATCGGTGCTAAGCACAAAAGCAACAAGGCAATACCCAGTTTGCTTTTCATAAAGTCTCGTAACTTATCCATCTATCTACAGTCTCTTACTTTTCGTATAAACCTTATATAATACGCTAATTTGCAGATTTTCTCAAAACAATTTAACGCTCTTTTTGCCCTGCTCTGTCCATCATCTGACATCAACAAAAAACACACCAACAAAAAAACGCACCCAATGGATACGTTTTTAAAAATTTTGATAACTGCATTATAGGTTTGATGGCACAAGATTTTGTTTAATGCTTAAACCTTTACACACCAAAACGTACTATACAAAATGTACTATAGATAAAATATTCACACAATGTCATTTTGGCTTGGCGTGTTATCAAATATTACTTCTTTTTGCCTTTGGCAACTGGCTTGTTTACTGCGTCTTTTAGACCTTTGCCTGCCTTAAAGCCCGGTACTTTGCTGGCGGCGATTTTTAGCGGCTCACCAGTTTTTGGGTTGCGACCATCACGGGCAGCACGCTCTTTTACGCTGAATGTACCAAAGCCAACCAACACGACATCATCGCCACGCTCCATTGCGTCCGATACAGACTCGATAAAACCATTAAGAGCCTTCCCAGCATCAGTCTTGCTAAGACCTGATTTTTCTGCGATAGCGTCAATAAGTTCTGACTTATTCATAACAAATTCCTTCCAAAGGTTAAAAACAAAATATCAAACATACACCGACTAAGGCATGACACCGTCTTTGCACGATTTCTACCGTATTGTAAGAGCAAAGTTGCCAATTTACAAGCACTAAATAGCAATAAATACGCAATATTTAGCATTTTTCATCTTAAACGGCTTAATATTTTGGATAAAGTATTTATTTTTTGACCATCACACGCCAATTTGTGTAAAATTCATACAAATCTTGCACAGCCCACAGACCAAGCCTATCTTTTACTTTAAGCTAAAAACAAGACAAGAAAAGTTTCTAGCTTTGTAGAGTGTTGCACGATGGAAGTTCACCAGACAGGCTATTTATAACAAGCCTTGGCATAAGAAGCAAGCAAAATTACATATTTTTATGAAAAATATGCAAAAAAAACTACATTTTTGACGCAATATTCTTTATTATAGTGGCTAATTTTTGGTAACAATTTTATTCTAGTCGATTAAAATAAAAATGAGACAAGGCGACAGCGACCGTGGTGTACAAGTAG
>JAUNUB010000056.1:0-8857 GCA_030538375.1 Moraxella sp.
ATATGGTAACAGGGTTTGAGTGGGGTGTTAGTATGGATTTTGGGTATTAGACCCCAATCACCAAAAAAAAGCGTACCATCGTGATACGCTTTTTTGTGTTGGATTGGGATACATATGCGGACGCTTTAACTCCAGCGTAGCTTATCAAAGGCAAGCTCATCATCTTTGACATCGACATAGATGGTGTCATGTGCCACGAAATCGCCCGACAGTAGTTTGATGGACAAGGGATTTTCAATCTCTTGTTGAATGGCGCGTTTGAGCGGTCTTGCCCCAAACACAGGGTCATAGCCTATCGCCACGAGCTTATCAAGGGCGGCTTCGCTAAATTCTATCTTGATATCTCGCTCTGCCAGTCTTTGCTTGAGTCTGTCCAGCTGAATGCTGGCAATGCCTGCCATCTGTGCCTGCCCCAGTGGGTGAAATACCACAATCTCGTCGATACGGTTGATGAACTCTGGGCGAAAATGCTGATTGACCGACTCCATCACCGCACGCTTAATCTCGCTGTATTCGTCGCCTGCCATCTCTTGAATCTTATGGCTGCCTAGGTTGCTGGTCATGATGATGGCGGTGTTTTTAAAATCCACCACTCGCCCATGGCTGTCGGTCAATCGCCCATCGTCCAACACCTGTAGCAGGATATTGAACACATCGGGGTGGGCTTTTTCGACTTCATCAAACAGCACCACGCTGTAGGGCTTGCGGCGTACCGCTTCGGTCAGCACGCCCCCTTCTTCATAGCCCACATAACCGGGGGGTGCACCCACCAAGCGAGACACGCTGTGCTTTTCCATAAACTCACTCATATCAATGCGAATCATCGCATCAGGGCTGTCAAACAGGAAGTTCGCCAAGGACTTGGTAAGCTCTGTCTTACCCACACCAGTCGGACCTAGGAACAGGAACGAACCGCTGGGGCGATTGGGGTCAGACAGTCCAGAGCGGCTGCGGCGAACAGCGTCCGACACGGCTTTGACCGCTTCGTCTTGACCGATGACACGCTCGTGCAGTTTGTCTTCCATATGCAGCATTTTTTCACGTTCGCCTGCCAGCATTTTGGTAACAGGAATGCCAGTGGCTGCCGACACCACTTCGGCGATTTCGTTGTCGGTAACTTTACGGCGTAGCAGCTGATATTCGTAGCCGTCGTTGTCTTGATTGATTTTTTTCTCAAGCTCTGGGATTACGCTGTATTTTAGCTTGGCGGCTTTTTCGAGTTCGCTATCACGCTCGGCTTTGGCAAGCTCCAGTTTGGCGGCTTCTAGCTCGCTTTGGGCTTGTTTTGAGCTGTCGGCAATGGCTTTTTCGGCACGCCATAGCTCATCTAGCTCATCGTACTGTTTTTGTAGTTCGCTGATTTGTTTTTCAAGATGGCTAAGCTCACTCTTGCTGCCGTCATCGTCGTCTTTTTTGATGGCTTCTTGTTGAATGCGTAGCTGAATAATACGACGCTCTAGCTTGTCCATGGCTTCAGGCTTGCTGTCTAGCTCCATCTTGATACGGCTGGCGGCTTCGTCAATCAAATCAATCGCCTTGTCGGGCAATTTGCGGTCGGTGATATAGCGATGGCTCATGCGAGCGGCTGCCACGATGGCACTGTCAAGAATGCTTACGCCGTGATGGACTTCATAACGCTCCTTTAAGCCACGCAAAATGGCGATGGTGTCTTCGACATTGGGCTCATCAACGAGTACCTTTTGAAAACGTCGCTCCAGTGCAGGGTCTTTTTCGATGTATTGGCGATATTCGTCCAGCGTTGTTGCACCCACGCAGCGTAACTCACCACGAGCCAAGGCAGGCTTTAGCATGTTGCCTGCGTCCATTGCACCACTGGTTTTGCCAGCACCCACCATGGTGTGCAGTTCATCGATGAACAATATCACTTGTCCATCTTGCTTGGCCAAGTCTTTTAATAGGGCTTTTAGCCGCTCTTCAAATTCCCCATGAAACTTCGCCCCAGCGATTAACGCCCCCATATCCAGCGACAGCACTTCTTTATTGAGTAGGCTCTCTGGCACTTCACCATTGATGATACGCTGAGCAAGCCCTTCGACAATGGCGGTCTTGCCCACACCGGGTTCACCGATGAGTACAGGGTTGTTTTTGGTACGCCGAGACAGCACTTGCACGGTGCGGCGGATTTCGTCATCACGTCCGATGACAGGGTCTAGCTTGTCAGCACGGGCACGTTCGGTCAGATTGATGGTGTATTTTTCGAGAGATTGGCGAGTTTCTTCGGCATTTTGAGTATTCACGGTGTCATTTCCCCTAAATTTATTGATTTCACCAGCAAGGGCGGCTGTATTCACCCCTGCGGCGGCTAAGATTTTTTTGCTGTCTGTTTGTTCGCTAAGTGCCAACAGCAACCAGTCAAACGGCACGAATTCATCACCTGCTTTGGCTGCGTGTTGTTCGGTCAGTGCCAAGACTTGTGCAGCGTCCGCCCCAAGCCCTACTTGCCCTGTGGGGCTGCCGACCACGCCTAGACGTGAGAGTGCGTCCTGTATTTGGTTGTGCAGCGTATTAAGATTTGCCCCAGCATTCGCCAAATGGCTTAGCACCGCTTCATCGTCCGCCATCACCGCCAGCAGATGTACACTGCCAATCGTGGTATGATTGTGCGAGATGGCGAGCGTTTGGGCGTTTCTCACCATGCTTTGCAGTTTGTGCGTGTATTTGTCAAAGTTCATGTTAATGTCATCCTTAATGATGGTATAACCGTTCGTATCACAAAATCAGTATTTCATCATAAATTATTTGCATTGATGTCAGCTATATGGTAGTCATTAATCATCTTTCAAGCCCATGCTTGTGATTTTTTATAAATTTTTAACAGCTTGTTTATCTGTACAATCATCTATCATTGATATTTACAATAGGGGTTGTTCAAAAAAGTTAAAGGCAAAACTTCTGCGACACTCAAAAATTTCACCACAAATTTCACCACGATTGATAAAGCACTTGCACCATCAAAAAAAGCAGCGTATAATACACCCCTTGTAATTTTGTAATTACATCTCCTTGCTGTCATCGTGATGATGATGGCTGTTTTAATCCGTAGGGAGTCCTTATGAGACATTATGAAGTGGTGCTGCTGGTTCACCCAGACCAAAGCAACCAAGTTGCCGACATGGTAACCAAATACCGTACGCTTGTCGAAGAAAATGGCGGTGCAAACCATCGTTTAGAAGACTGGGGTCGCCGCCAATTGGCTTACCCAATCAACAAGATTCACAAAGCACATTATGTACTATTGAACATCGAATGTAACGACGAAACGCTAGCCCAGCTAGAAGAGTTGTTTAAGTACAATGACGCAATTATCCGTAGCTTAGTTATTCGCCGTGATGAAGCCATCACCGAAGATTCTCCGCTAAAAAAAGAAGCGGAAGAAAAACGCAAGCGTAAAGACAGCCGTCGCAACGACGTTCGCAACGACAGCGATAGCGATACTGCTGACGAATAATTAAACTAAGGAGATTTTCATGGCACGTTTTTATCGTCGTCGTAAGTTCTGCCGTTTCACTGCTGAAGGCATTACCCATATTGATTACAAAGATGTAGAATTGCTAAAACAATACATCAGCGAAAATGGCAAAATCGTACCTAGCCGTATCACAGGTACTTCTACCAAGTATCAACGTCAATTGGCAGTTGCGATTAAGCAAGCTCGCTATTTGGCATTGTTGCCATATACTGACAACCACAAGTAAGTTTACGGAGAGACTCATGCAAGTTATTTTATTACAGCGTATTGTCAATCTTGGTAAACTCGGTGAGACAGTAAGCGTGAAAGCTGGTTACGGTCGTAACTATCTAATCCCACAAGGCAAGGCTCTGCCTGCTAACGAAGCACGCCGTGCCGAGTTAGAAGCCGCCGAAGCCAAAGAATTGACAGAAGCCAAAAACCGTGCAGAAGCATTGACAGACGTGAATGTTATCATGCGTGCCAAGTCTGGTGATGAAGGCAAGCTGTTTGGTTCTATCGGTGCTCGTGATATCGCAGACGCTTTGACCAAATCTGGTCTAGAAGTAGACCGTTCTGAGGTTAAAATGCCAGAAGGTTCATTCCGTCAAGTGGGCGAATACAAAGTTACCATTCAATTGCACCACGACATCACCGCTGACATCATTGTATCTATTTTGTCAGAAGATGCCGAAGTTACTACAGAAGATGACGAATAATTATTGATTGAAAAAACAATAATTTGGTGTTGTTTTGAAATAAACCGATGAGTAATTATCGGTTTATTTTTTTGCTTGATTTTTTATCGGCTTTGGCGAATTTGTGAGAAATTCGCCATATTTTGCGGTATAATCTAATCTTTAGTTTTTATTTTAGGAAAATTTATGAACATTAATGCCCTTATGCAACAAGCCCAAGCCATGCAAAAGCAAGTGGAAAATAATGTCGAAAATGCCAAAAAATCCCTATCCGCCAAAGAAGTGGAAGGTGTGGCAGGCAATGGTTTGGTTAAGGTTATCATGACAGGTCGCCATGTTGTTAAGCGTCTTAGCATTGACCCAAGCCTAATGGGTGATGAGCCTGATATGATTGAAGACTTGGTGGCAGCAGCGGTGAATGACGCAGTACGCCAAGCTGACGAGCTGTATGAAGAAGCGATGGCAGGTGCAACCACAGGCATGGGCTTGCCAAAAGGTATGCAAGGCTTGTTTGGTTAATGCTTACGCCAAAATTTGAGCAGCTTGTCAAGCAGCTGCAAGTATTGCCAAGCGTGGGACAAAAATCCGCACAGCGTATGGCACTGCACCTGCTTGGCAAAAAACGTGAACAGGGCGTTCATTTGGCACAGGCGTTGTATGTTGCCATGAGTGAGATTGTTGAATGTCGGATTTGTCATTCATTTAGCGATGATGACGTTTGCCCCATCTGTAGTGATGTGCGACGTGATGATGAAGTTCTGTGCGTGGTAGAGACAGCGGCAGATGTGGTAGCGATTGAGCAAAGCCATGCCTATCGTGGGCGTTATTTTGTGCTGGGTGGACATTTGTCTCCATTAGATGGTGTAAGTGCCGATGATTTGCACATTGATGAGCTTGCCAATCGGCTTAAATCCGAAAATATCCAAGAGTTGATTTTGGCAACAGGGGCAACGGTAGAAGGGCAAACGACCGCTTATTTTATTGCGGATATTGCCGAAGCCTATGTAAACAAAATCACTCGCCTTGCTCAAGGAATCCCCATAGGCGGTGAGCTTGAGTATGTGGATAATTTGACGCTCAATCAAGCCCTGCAAAACCGCTCTGCCTTATAATTTCACGCCCATTCAATCAAAAAAAGAACATTATGTCAGAACAAGTATTTCATCATGAAGACATCAATCACAAAGCTATAAATCACAAAGCGATAACCAGTGATGGCGATGAGCCAGAAGATGCCCAAAATACCATCTTTGAATTTCCAAAACAACCGCTGTCCGCCAATGTACGGCAGTTATTGAATGAGCTGCCTGTCAAATGGGTGCGTACAGACGATGAACTGTATGAGCTGATTGACGAGATTGATAGTGTGGATAGGGTGGCACTGGATACCGAATTTATCAAACGCAGTACGTATTATCCGATATTGGCGTTGGTGCAGGTGAATACTGGCAAGGCGATTTATTTGGTGGACGCACCCCGTCTTGACTTGACCGATTTTTGGCAGGCCTTGGTAGAAATTCCTGAGATGATTTGGTATGCGTGCGGTGAAGATTTGGGAATTTTTTATCTGTTGACTAAGTGCGAGCCTTTGACGAATGTCTTTGATGTGCAGATTGGGGTGGCGTATTTGACCGCCCAATTGCAGGCAGGTTACAGTCGTGCGGTGAGTGAAGTCTTGGGCGTGGATTTGCCAAAGACCGAAAGCCAGTCGGATTGGCTGGTGCGTCCGCTTAGTCAAACGCAAGAAAATTATGCGGTTGATGATGTGCGTTATCTGCTTGCATTGGCGGACGTGGTAAAAACGGCACTTGAGCAAAATGGCACGCTGACATATGCAGTAGAAGACAGCCAAAGCCGTGCCAAGCAGCTACACATGGTTCAAAATATCGCTGATGAACAGTTGTACTTGGATAGTCTTGTGCCGTTTTATACACATGAGCAAGTTACCGTGCTGCAAGCCTTGACAGCGTGGCGTGAGAGTTTGGCTCGTTCTATCAATCAACCAAAATCCTTTGTGATAGGCAAGCAAGCCATGCGTGAAATCGTGCTAGATTTGCCATCAACCATCAAGACCTTGGCTCGTACCACCATCAATCGTGGCTCGCTTAGAATGTATGGTGATGAGATTATCAAAGTCATCAAAGACGCTCGTGCCCTACCAGATAGCGAACGACCGCCCATGCCAAAGCCTGCTTATACCAGTGGCGATAAGCCGTTCAAGAATGAACTGCGTGCTATCACAAGAGCGAAAGCGGACGAACTTGGCATACCTGAAATGCTGCTGCTCAAAAACCGCTGGTTACAGGCGTTGTTGTTGGAAGTGGTGCATGATTGTACTGGCGAATTTTTGCCCAGTGAAATTGACGGCTACCGCAAAGCATGGATAGTGGAGACGGTATTACCAATGCTAGCGGAGTATAAGCCGCATATTCAAGAGATGATATTTCAATTCACAAAGCAACCGTGAATTGCTCTGACTTGGAAGGGGTTACGCCCCCACCAAGAATGTATTATACCTTCCTAAAGGAAGGGTTTTCAACCGTAAAAGGAAATTTTGATGAATTTATCAAAATTGCCACGAGAGTAAGGCAAGAGTAAAGCATAGGACATGCCTTAACAATGGCTAAAAACAGCGGCTAAAATTTTCCATGATGATAGACTTCTCTATCATGGCAGATAGCCTAGCGACAAAACCGTCCATGATTTAAAAAATGAGCGGTTTGTACGGCGGTGGTTTGCTCGGTCAGCAGTCCTGTATGGGTAACGGGCAGTATTAGGTGTTCGCTGGCATTTGGGAGCTTGGTTTCAAAGACATAGACTGTGCCGTCATGGGCGTGGTCAATGTTGGGGTTTCGCTTGCTGTGCCATGCAAGAATGGGTTGCCCCAGCCCAAGGCTTTTATTGCCTGCAATCACCCCAAGGCGAACATCGCTATCAAGCGGTGGGCAATTGCCATCTAAGGCATTGGCATAAGAGCCACCCACCAAAAAAGGCAATATTCGCTTGGTGTAGTCCGCACATATGCTGCCCATGTGGGGTGTGCCAAGGGTAACAATCCGCCCAATACGACCTTTGGCGTGCCAGTCAGGATAATCTGCCAAAAACTGCCGAATCACCAAGCCGCCCAAACTATGAGCAACCAAATGTATCGGCTCATCGCTGTGGTGCTGTTCAAGCAAGGCTTGATTGAGACGTATGGCATGAGTCTTGATGTTATCTCTTAGGCTATAATAGCGAAAGGTATGCGTAACAAATCCCATGGCGGTAAGTTTGTTTGCCAAGGGCTGCATAAACCATGGATTTTGGTGTAGACCATGCACCAGCAGGGTGGTGGGTGTAGGTATTGTCGCTGTCATAAAGGGCTTATTAAGAATGTTTTTTGATACAGTCAATTAAAATTGCAATAATACTTACGTTGCCAGCTCCCTTATGCACTACTTGTACACGGCGGTCTGTCGTGCTGTCTCATTTTTATTTTAAATGACTATAAAATATCAAGGCTAAAAACACCAAGAAAGCCATTTTTGTCAAAAAAATGGCTTTTGGAAATCAACAGATGAATGTATTTGTGTTATTTCATTGATGGTAATAGATAACACAAACTATCATTTGCCACGGTAAGTAATACGCCCTTTGCTTAGGTCATAAGGGGTCATTTCGACTTTGACTTTATCGCCAGTCAAGATACGAATGTAGTGTTTACGCATTTTGCCAGAGATATGGGCGATGATTTCATGTCCATTTTCAAGGCGTACCTTAAATAGGGTGTTGGGCAAGGTGTCAATTACTTCGCCTTCAAATTCGATGATGTCGTCTTTTTTTGCCATGTAGGGTATCTATCGGTTAAAAAAATAGGTGCGTATTATATCAAAATTCTTGATAATAAGCAAATTTTGCTGATTGTGCTTATCAGTCGAGCAGACCAAGCCACAGCGGTGTTAGGGGCAGCTTCGGCAAATGTTGTTGAAATTCATTGGGATAAGTCGCATTGATAAAATATAAACCGTCTGGACTGGCGGTTGGTGGGGCAAGAGTACGGTCTTTGGCGGCAATCAATGTGCTGATGGCGGTTGTTGGCAGCTCACCTGTACCAATGGCGAACAGCGTCCCCATTAGGTTGCGTACCATGTGGTGCAAAAATCCGTCTGCTTCGATGTCCAGCACCAAAAATACCCCATGCTGAAACAGCTTGGCGTGATGAATGTGGCGAATGGGCTGGTTGGATTGACAAGCGGCAGCTCGAAAACTTGTAAAATCATGCACGCCCACAATGTCATGGCTGGCAGCAACCATCGCCGCCAAATCAAGGGGTTGATAAAAATGGGTGATTTGACCGTTTAAGATGGCAGGACGATTTGGCTGATTGAGTGTGATGTAGCGATAACGCCGAGATGTTGCCTTAAAGCGTGCATGAAAATCATCAGGCATGGGGCAAATCCAGCGTAGGGCGATGTCGCTTGGCAACAAGGTATTGACACCACGCAGCCAGTTGTATTCACGACGCTTGGCGTGGGTGGTGAAGTGAGCAATCATATTACTGGCATGAACCCCAGCATCGGTGCGACCTGCAGCGATGACTTCAATGGGTTCGTTGGCGACCTTGCTAAGGGCATTTTCAAGGCAGGCTTGAATGCTAGGAACGTGCTGTTGTCGTTGCCAACCACGATAATGCGTGCCGATGAATTCGATA
>JAUNUB010000056.1:8867-13631 GCA_030538375.1 Moraxella sp.
GTTCATGATGATGTGTTGATGAAGTTAAGCCATGCCGCTTGGCGTTCGTTGGGCGGTAGGCTAAGACACAGCCACAGCAATTTGGCGTAGATGGCAGGCATGGGCAAAGCCTTGCTGGGTAATGCACCGCACGCATATTGCCAGCTGCCAGCCGCATAACTTGCCGAGCGTGAGCCAAAAGGCGATGAGCTGGCAATCACCACCATAAAATCAGCATGGCTTAATTGCTCTATGGCAGCTCTGATGGCTGGTGTATCGGGCAAATTACCTACCCCAAAGGCGATGATGATGACAGCGGTTGGCGGTTTGTTAAGCAGGGCTTGTAATTGACTGGCGAGCCACTCTGGTTGGTTGGGGACAAGGTAGAGCGTGTGAATATGACTGTACTTTGTGAGATGGTGGTCGATTAGCTCAAAATTGGGGTGAAATAGCTTATTGTCTGTAGTGCAAGAATGCGTAAATTCTGTGCCGCTAAAGGCGTTGATGGCTTGGCTGTCAATCTTTTGAATGCTGTCTGCCGATAGAATTTTATTACCAAAACTTACTGTTACGCCATAGCTGCTCTTGTCAAGCCATGTTAAGGCATGAGCAAAATTGATGAGTGCATCGCTATCAGAATTGATGGTGTGGGCGGTGGGGTTATCGCTTAGCAGTGGCAACATACCGCCTGTGATGACAACGCTGATAGCCAGTTCTGATAAGGCATACCCCAAAAAAGCAGCCAAATAACTCAGCGTATCTGTACCCGTAATGACCAAAAAACGTTCTGCACCATCTTGATGGGCTTGCCAAATCAAACGATAAAAATGGACAAAATCCATCGGTGTAAGATGACTGCTGTCCTTGACAATGGGGTTATCCAGTTGATGAATGGTGTGCTGGGCTGTCAAAGGCTGCAGCATAGGCAAAAAAACTTCGGCAGGCAAGGGCTGTAAGGGATTGCCATAACAGCCGAACGTGCCACCAGCGTATAAGAGATGAATTGCAGACATAAGTTGCTATTAAGAATATAAAAAATAAGAGTGTAAAAAGGGAAAAAGCACAGTGGTTGCCGTGCTTTTTTGTAAGAATTAGCCCAAGCGTGTGAGTAGTTTTTGGGCGGTATCTTGTTGGCTAGGATTGCCATTTTTGACGACTTCTGCCAGCAGACGCTTGGCACTGTCTTGCTCACCAAGGTTGAGATATTGATTGGCAAGATTGAGCGTAATTTCCGAATTGTCTGGTGAGCTGCCGAAGTTTAACTCGCTGATAGGTGCAGATGGTGCAACTGTCTGAGCTGGCGGTGCAACTGCTGGTGTTGGGGCAGCAGCAACAGGAGTGCTCACCACAGCAGCGGCTGGCACTGGTGCGGCTACAGGCGTACCACCACCAACATCAAGGTCGTCAAGATTTAGACCATCTAAGGCAAACTCATCGCTAGGGGTGCTTTGTGGTGCTGGCTTGTCGATAGGGGCTGGCGTGGGTGCTTGTGTAGTCGTATCACCAAAATTTAAGTCATCAAGGCTAAGCTCGTCCAGTGCCAGTACAGGTTCGCTTGCTGGTGCTGGCTCGGCTACTGTGCTGGTATCGCCTATGCTTAAATCATCTAGTGATAAATCAAATGCGTCATCTAGCACAGCGGCTGGTGTTTGCACTGCTGGTGCAGTCGCTGGAGTATCAAGGCTGGCTAGGTCAAATTCTGTATCAAAACTGCTGTCAAAATCACTGGCAGGTTCGCTGGCTTGGGTGATGGTTTCGGCTTTTGGGGTTTCGATGGTGCTGGCAGGCTTATCAAAATCAGCCCCCAAATCCAAATCAAGGGCAAAATCTGCCGCAAAATCGTCCGAAGTATCTTTGGCGGCAGCTGCTGGCACAACAGCAGGCTTATTGGCTACTGGTTGAGTGGGCGTGTCCAATGACAGACCGAAGTCATCATCTAAAGCACTGCTTAAATCAAACGCCGTTTCGTCTGCTGGCTGTGGTGGCGTACTGATGGCAGGCTTGGCAACAGGTTCAAGATTTGACTCAAAATTTGCACCCAATGTGTCAAGAGATAGCTCGTGAGACGGCTCATCTATCGCAGTTTTGGCTGGTGCAGCTGGCTGTGGGGCTGTATCAAGCTCGGTCAGCTCATCAAAACTTAAATCAAAGTCTGTATCTGCTGTTGGTTCACTAAGCGGTGTATCGCTTGTTGTTTTTTGGGGCGAAAAGTCTGTGAATTCTTCATCTAACAGCAGATTGACTGGCTCATCAGCGACCTGTGGGGGAGCTGTGGGACTGGTTTCAGGCTCATCACCCCCAAGGTCAAAGTCGGACAACTCAAAAGAATTATCCAGTATAGGCTCTAGCAAAGTTGTTTCGGGCTCTGCTGGCGTGTTGCTCATTTGTGGTGCTGATGACATTTCTTCAGCGGCTAGGTCAAACTCTAGTGCACCAGCTGTGAAATCTTCTTCTATTTTTTGTGGTGTGGCAGGAGCGGCAGGCTCTAAATCGTCAATCAATAGCGAGCGACAAAAATCTGCATTTTTGATGGTCTCGGCATCGCCCAAGGCATGAATTTGAGTATGTAGGGTATTAAAAGCCTTGTGATTGTTGGTAATGCCATAAACCTGCAGCAGCTTGAGCATGGCAGTAAAGTTGCTTGGATTGCCAAGAATAATACGCTTTAGCTCAACGGTGGCTTCATCATAACGCTGGTCATTGATAAAGGTTTCGGCTTTGACAAGTGGGTCAATTGCCGCTTGAACTGGGGCAATAGCAGGGGCGACAGGTGCGGTGGATACAGGATTATCGGTTGATAGCAACTCATCAATATCGCTGGTTGTGTGTGCAGCGACATGGGGCATGGGTGCGGTTTTTTTTGTGTGTGTTGCGGTTTTTTGTTTTTGTTTAAGCAAAACCACGCCAACAATCAAAACGATAAGAACAACAGCAATCGCTGCCAATAGAATTTCCATGATGACTCCAAGCCGATAAACGGCGTATTGATTACTTGTCTCTTAGTGCTTTTAGGCGTGCTTCAAGTTCTGCCAGTTTTTGATTTTGCAATTGTAGACGCTGGGTTGCAGAAGACAATTCTTGATTAAGACCATTCACTCGTCTGGCACTATTGGCGGTGCTTTGGCGAGTGCTTTGTAAGGTAGAAGCCAATTGAGCACTATCGCCACTAAGATTGCTGCTTGCTGGTGCGGTGGTGGTACGCTGGGTTTGTGTACCTGTTGCTTGACCACGCTGCGTTGGGGTAACCAATGTCATCTGTGCGGTTGGTAGTGGGTGGCTTGTTGTTTTTGGTCTGTTGGATTGTGTACGCACAGCAGCATTGTTTCTGTTGGATTTTTGTGCCGAAGTGGTGGTACTAGACTTGCTGGCACGGGTTTTTTGGCGTGCTTGTATCGCTTCTTGAATGGCTTTTTGAGAAGGGATAATCTCATAATTGGGGATATTCAAGGTGGCATTGGTTTTTAGTTGATTGGCTTTGCCTTGATTGAAGGCATCTGGATTTTGCTTGTGCAGCGTATCCATGACTTCGGTTAGGCTTAGGTCATTGACCTTGGCAAGTTCATTGGCGATACTCCATAGATTGTCGCCATTTTGTACCACATAGACCGCCGACTCCGCAGGTTGTGTGTCTGTTTGTGTATTTGCTTGTGCAGCTGTTTGGGTTGTGGGCTGTTCTTCTGTTGCTGCTTGCCCTTGAGCGGTGATTGCTGGTTCTGGCAAGATTGCTGGGGTTTCTGTTTGGGTAGGTGCAGTACCAGCAGGATAAACGCGGCGTGTCAATTGCTGTGTTAAGATGTCTAATTGAATATTGCTGCCCGCAGGCGTGGCTTGTGCCAGCACTTCTGTTTGTGTGGTGGTGCTAGCAGGTGTACTGCTGGCGAAGCGTGGCATGGTGTCCGTTTCTTGAGTGGCAGATATGCTGCTTTCGACCAATGTGTCGCTGTCGGTGGTATCGTCGGCGAATAAAGGTGGCGGTGCGGTATTTTGTACAGCAAGTGGCGTGCCAGCTACAGTGTTAGCCGCTACCATGGTTTCGCCGACTGTCTCGCTAACTATAGGCAAATTTTGTGCATGATGATTGGCAATGACAGCAGGTCTTGTGGCACTGGCTGCAATGCTAGTGCTGCTTGGTAATGGCATAAGCAGGGTTTGGGGTTCGATGACTTGTTCGCCATTGTTGTTAAGCGTCAATACCACATCGGTAAAAGGTGCAGAGATGGGTATGCTGGAGCTTAAAACCAGCTGACCTGTAGTGTCCGAAGTGGGGATAAACTGAACTTGAATGTTAGCGTCTTTGTTAAGTCCCATCTGCTGATACAGTGAAGCATTGCCAATGTTTGCCGAAAAATTATCCGCATTAATATCAGATACATTGATGGTGGCGGACAATGGCTCATGCTGTGCCGAATTGATGTTAGCCTGACTAAGGTTGACGGCATGAGCACTTAGAGCAGTCGCACTTAATGATGTGGCGAGAATGGCTTGATACATCAGACTGAAGCGATGAGAATTGTGCCGAGTCATTGGATTTCCCTTTTTGCTAAATTCAAGATAAAAAATATTTAGTTTGGTTTGCTTTATAGCAAAAATTGGGCAAAGCCGCCAGTCAAAACTGACAGACTGCCGAATAAATACACCAAAAGCCATCATTCTGTAATTTTGACAGAATAATGGCATTTTGTAAAGTGAAAAGCTGTGAATGATTTTTTTGGCGGCATTCACGATAAGCGGTTTGGGCTGAATTTATGTATATCGTATGCTCCGCTCCGCTTTTGGGTGCGTTTA
>JAUNUB010000057.1 GCA_030538375.1 Moraxella sp.
TAATATTTTTAATCTTAATCTCTTAATCTCTTAATATTAAAATCTTGTTCTTAATACTAGAATAGAATAAGTTCTTAAAGCTGCAAAAGCGAGAAAGTACTTCATTTCAAGTTTCAATCTCAAAAACTTGCTCAAGAACGTTTACTGCTCGTCTTGAGTGGTGCGTATTATACGCGGATATTTTTGGTTGTCAAGATATTTTTTTAATTTTTTTATTTTTAAAATTTGATTTGCTTTAAAAATTGCTTATCTTAACAGAATGGACGCTATTATACACTTATTTTTTGGCTTGGCAAGCGTTTTTTTGATATTTTTCACAAATTTTGCTTTTATGCTGAACGTCGTGGATTTGCATATTCGCAAAAAAGAACAAA
This sequence comes from Moraxella sp., assembly GCA_030538375.1. Taxonomy (GTDB): domain Bacteria; phylum Pseudomonadota; class Gammaproteobacteria; order Pseudomonadales; family Moraxellaceae; genus Moraxella. The sequence continues at coordinate 375 of JAUNUB010000057.1, forward strand.
CCAATATTTTATAGTCAAATAAATTCATTTTAGGACGAGGAAAACGAGCGAAGATAGTACAAGTAGTACAGCAAGCGAGTTTGACGACGTACTAAATTGAATTTAAAAGACTATAACAGCTTGTTTAGCAGCTTTGATGTTTGCACCAATTTCAAAAACCCAAGTTTTATCACACGCCTTTCATTGGCACAGCTTATCACCTTGACAAAACGGTGCTAGTTTGGCAGAATGTTGTACTGCTCAGCTGTGTAATGATTGGTTTTTTTGAGTGTGATGGTCTTGTTTGTTGTACCTTCCAAATCCTGCAAGGTCTTTTGTTCATTAGCGTGCAGATAATCAATCACCGCCGCATTTGCACAAACCATCAGCTCTTTGGTTGTAGCAAAGGTGTTTGCTGTATGCAAAATTTTGCGAAAAATCTCAAAAGCAATCGTTTCACGATTTTTTACAGTGCCTTTGCCTTGACATACAGGACACGGCTCGGACAATATTGCGGTCAGCGATTGAGCGGTTCGTTCTCTGGTCATGGCAATCAAGCCAAGCTCCTTGACTTCTGTAACCGCAGTCCGAGCTTTGTCTTCTTGCAGCTCTTGAATAAGTGCATTCAAAACACCTTGCCGATGAACAGCTTTGTTCATGTCAATAAAATCAAGTATGATGATACCGCCTAAATTCCGCAAACGCAACTGATACGCAATCACTTTTACCGCTTCGATATTCGTCTGATAGGCTGTATCTTGTGCATTATACTTACCAACAGACGCACCACTATTCACGTCAATCGCTACCATCGCTTCGGTTTGCTCAATCAGCACATAACCCCCGGACGGCAACAAAACACGTGGCGTTATCGTTTGTTGTATCACGCCTTCTACATCATGGGGTGCAAAGACTGAAGGCTTGTCATGATATGCGATTTTGGCAAGCATGTGCGGTGCAAATCGCTGGGTGTAGTCGCACAGAAAACCATAAATCTCAAAATTATCCACCAGCACTTCTTTCGTGTCATCACTGCTAAAATCTCTCACGCAACGAATGTATAAAGGAGATTCTTGGTATAATAGCAAGGCGGTTTTTTTTGGGCTGGCGGTCTTTAATTGCTTACAAATCTGTTGCCACACTTGCAGTACATCAGTCAATTCATTTTGCAGTGCTTGCGTGGTCGTGAATTGAGCATTGGTGCGAATGATTGCCCCGCCAATGATATGGCTTGCGTTGAATGCGGTGTGGATAACGGACTTCAAATTTGACTGTTGTTCTTTATTCTGAATGTGCTTGCTGATACCAATAAAAGGTTTGCTGTTGGGCAAGTATACAAGATTATAAGTCGTCAGCGAAATACTTGTTGTCAGCCTAGCCCCTTTATCCCCCATAGGTTCTTTAATCACTTGAACGACAAGGCGTTGCCCTTGATGAAGCTGTTGTATTGATGGATTTTTTGGGGCGGTGCTGTTGGGGGTGGTATTGCCAGTCGCTGCGACATTTAATGATGGCGACAAGGGGTTTTTAAGGTCATTGGCGTGCAAAAATGCCGTACGATTCTCCCCAATATCCAAAAAAGCCGCCTGCATACCGCCCAATACTCGCACCACAGTGCCAAGATAGATGTTGCCTAGCAGGGGCTTGTGGTGCTGACGTTCCAACAGTATTGTATTGACAACGCCTTGCTTGACAATTGCAGCACGGGTTTCAAATTCGTGATGATTGATTAAAATTTTTTCAGACATACACACACGGCTCTTGGTGTCAAATTCTTTTGTGCGTTTTGGGTGATTATTGCTTGCTGGGTGCGGACTTCGCCTAAAAAAAGTAGAATGTATCACTTGATAATACGTCAATCAGCAATACATTCAATCCAAATCCTAGCTACCTAAAGATTATCGCATTGTAACAAACTCTTCTGCACCTGTGGGGTGAATGGCGACGGTGTTATCAAAGTCCGCCTTGGTCGCACCCATTTTCATCGCCACAGCAAACCCTTGAATCATCTCGTCCACACCATAGCCGATACCGTGCAAGCCCACGACTTTTTCATCATCGCCAGCACAGATGAGTTTCATACGGCATGGCTGACGATGAGCGGTAACCGCACTGTACATGGGGGTAAAATTCGAACGATACACCTTAACACTATCCGCCCCAAACTCACGTATTGCCTGCTCTTCGCTCATACCTATCGTGCCAATGGCGGGGTGGCTAAACATCACCGTCGGTACAAGGTTATAGTCCAAATGCTCATCAGGCTTGTTGTTGAAAAGTCGCTCGGACAAGCGTCGCCCTGCCGCCACCGCCACAGGGGTCAGCTCAATACCGCTCTCGATGATGTCGCCCACCGCATAGATACCTTGCACGTTGGTATTTTGGTATTTGTCGGTGATGATTTGCCCTTTGGCATTCAACGCCACGCCTACCGTTTCTAGCCCAATGTTGTCCGTTGCTGGTGTGCGTCCAATCGCCCAAATCACACAATCCGTCGTTAGCGTTTCGCCATTTTCAAAGTGTAGCGTTAGGCTGTCGTCTGCATTTTTAATCACGGTTTTTGGCGTTGCCTTGGTGTGTAGGGTAATGCCATCATTTTGCATGACCTTTAACAGCACTTCGACAATATCCGCATCAAAATTACGCAGTGGCTTATCTCCACGCACTGCCAAATGCGTCTGTACGCCAAGGGCATTTAGCACACCTGCCAGCTCCACCGCAATGTAGCCTGCACCCACCACCACCGCACGCTGTGGCAAGGCGGTAAGTTCAAAAAACCCATTAGAATCAATGCCATATTCCGCCCCTGCAATGTCAGGAATGCTGGGTCGTCCACCCATCGCCAGCAGAATATGGTCGGCGGTAATGGTCTCGCCATTCACTTCTACGGTGTTTTTGTCAATCAACTTGGCAAAGCCTGTTATCAGCTCCACGCCATTTTTGTCAAAGCCATTTTGATATGATGTGTGAATGCGGCTGATGTAGACTTCACGATTTTTGCGAAGCGTGGCAAAGTCAAAGCGATTGACCGTAACATCAAAGCCATAATCCGCCGCATAATGGTTGATGGCTTCGGCAACTTGTGCCCCATACCACATGACTTTTTTTGGTACACAGCCGACATTCACGCAAGTGCCGCCCACATGCTTGGCTTCGATGATGGCACATTTTTTGCCATAGCTTGCGGCACGATTGATAGACGCAATGCCGCCACTGCCGCCACCGATGGCGATATAATCATAATGTTTCATAATAACTCTTTATCAAAAATCGTAAAAATTTCATCGCAATTTTAACACAAAATCATCGGACAGTTCGTTGATTTTATTCACAACCGCCTTTCGTAAATCCAAACAAATCCAAACCAAGCCCACACCAAATAAAAAAACACATTCAAAGCCAACCTTGAATGTGTTTTTGATACGTTTTATCATCACAAGTAACTTATAGCTTGCTGGTCAGCTCTGGCACAGCTTGCTGATAATCCGCTTCTAGGAAATAATCCGCTACAGATGCAATGGGGGCTTCGGGGTCGGTATTAATCGCCACGATGGTCTTAGAATCTTTCATACCTGCCAAATGCTGAATTGCCCCAGAGATACCCACGGCGATGTACAGATTTGGGGCGACGATTTTACCTGTTTGCCCCACTTGCAAATCATTCGGCACAAAGCCTGCGTCCACTGCCGCACGAGACGCACCCATGGCTGCACCCAATTTGTCCGCCAGTGGCTCAATGTACTTGGTGAAGTTTTCGCCACTTGCCAAGGCACGTCCGCCCGATACCACAATACTGGCAGCGGTCAATTCTGGACGATCGGATTTTGCCAGCTCTTCTTTGACAAAGCTCGATTTGCCAGCGTCTTGTACATCTGCCACCGCTTCTATCGCTGCACTGCCACCTGTCGCCGCAAGGTCAAACGCTGTGGTACGCACTGTTGCTAGAATAATGCTCTCGCTGCTCTTGACGGTGGCAGTGGCGTTGCCTGCATAGATGGGACGCTCAAAGGTATTGGCACTCACCACAGCGGTGATGTCCGACACCATGCTCACATCAAGCAGTGCCGCCACACGTGGCAAAAAGTTCTTGCCTGTGGTGGTCGCTGGGGCTAGGATATGGCTGTAACCCCCTGCCAAATCCTTAACCAGCAGTGCCACATTCTCCGCCAGTTGATTGGCATAGGCGGCATTATCCGCCACAAGCACCTTGCTCACCCCTGCGATATTCGCCGCTTCGTTTGCCACGGCTTGACAATTACTGCCTGCCACCAAAATATGCACATCACCACCGATTTTGGCGGCGGCGGTTACGGTTGCCAAAGTGGCAGGTTTTAACGATTGATTGTCGTGTTCTGCATAGACTAAAACTGTCATTATACTTATCCTTAAAATCAAAAATTGTCTTTAAATCATACTAGATAACTTTGGCTTCGTTTTTTAGCTTGTCAATCAGCTCATCGACACTCGCCACTTTGATGCCAGCCGAACGCTCTTTGGGGGCTTCGACTTTTAGCACTTCGATTTTAGAAGTCATATCCACGCCAAAGTCCGCTGGGGTCTTGGTGTCCAGTGGTTTTTTCTTGGCTGCCATGATGTTGGGCAATTTTGGATAGCGTGGTTCGTTCAGACGCAAATCCGTGGTAATCACCGCAGGCAGTGGCAAGGCGACCGTTTGTAATCCGCCATCAATCTCACGAGTTACGGTAGCCTTGTCGCTATCAATCACCACTTCGGACGCAAACGTCCCTTGCCCTACGCCCATCAGAGCCGCCAGCATTTGCCCTGTTTGGTTGTTGTCGTCATCAATGGCTTGCTTGCCAAGCAGTACAATCTTTGCCCCTTCGGCTTCGGCAATACTCTTTAAAATCTTGGCAACTTGCAAAGGATTGGCTTTGTCATCGGTCTGTACCAACACACCCCTGTCCGCACCCAATGCCAGTGCCGAACGAATCTGCTCTTGGGATTGGGTAGTGCCAATGCTTGCCACGATGATTTCGCTCGCCACGCCTTTTTCTTTTAGGCGTACCGCTTCTTCTACAGCAATTTCACAAAATGGATTGAGCGACATCTTAGCATTGGTCAAGTCCACGCCAGAATTGTCCGCCTTGACACGCACTTTTACATTATGGTCAACCACACGCTTTACTGCGACTAATATTTTCATAATATCCTCTTATTAATGAGTACACACAACCGAACAAGGCTCATTTAGCCCTGTCCATAGGGTACACATTTCAAAGGCTTTTGTAAACCTTTTTGACCAAAAAATCCGTACAAAAAACACCACAACCCCATCGCCAACAAGACAAGCAAATAGCTACATAACAATCGCAACACCTTGATATACAAGACAATAAAAAAGACAGTCCATTAAGAACTGTCTTTCGGTAACATGCAAGATGACTATAAAGTCATTTTTGAAGTCATTTTTGTCAATATTATGCTTTTTCGATGTGTTCGGCTTGTGGACCTTTTTTGCCTTCGCCTAGAATAAAGCTAACTTTTTGACCTTCGGCCAGTGTTTTAAAGCCGTCGCCTTCGATGGCACTAAAATGAGCAAATACATCTTGACCGCCGTTGTCTTGAGCGATGAAGCCGAAGCCTTTTGCTTCGTTGAACCATTTTACTGTACCAAAAACTTTGTTTGACATAACGTTGTTCCTAAATTTACTTTACAAATGCCGTGGTTGTTGTGCGATTGACCATTCAACGGCGACAATACCAACCATCAACACAAAAATATTCATGTCCAAATTATCGCAACAACAGCCCAAGCCCAAAGGCAGACCGCCAAAGCAACATTCATGCTTACACACGAGATAATGTACGCATTGCCGCTAATCATATCAAAGACATCAAATAGGACGTAACGCTATGCCAAAACCAACCATGTTGAAATCAACAAATCATCAAATGTACACAAATACAAGACTTAGTATAACAGAGTTTTTGTAGAATAGATATGATTTTCTTACAGCCAGTTTAACAAGTTTGTAACCAAGCCCAATACAAATGACATTATAGTCATTTAAAATAAAAATGAGACAAGGCGACAACGTCAAAGGTAGTACAAGTAGCACATAAGGACGTTGGCAACGTAAGTATCATTGCAATTTTAATTGACTATAAAAATATCAAGTTGTTAAAAAACAAAGGCTTTTACCCACTCTGGCATAAACAGCACCATCGTACACAGCCCAAAAAACACCAAGGCAAATGACTGCGAAAATGCCAAATATTTATCGGGCATGACGATGTCATCGGGACTGTCGGGCAATCCGTCCTTGCCAAGCAGTCTGGCACTGTACACCCAGCCTAGCAAGGTATACAAGCCATAAGCCACAGGCACGCTAATCGCCACACCCACAAAATCCAAAAAATACAGGGCGATTGCCGAGATTACCACCCATACCGAGCTGGTCATAGACACCGCATAAAAAACCATGCTATCGGGCAGCTTGCCTGCATTCTTGCGAAGTAACATGGCTTCTACCCACACCAAAATCGCCACCACCGCACTCAATGCCACATACACCATCTCTAGCGTCAGTACGTCTATCCCAAATATTTTCAAAATTTACACCACTCCAAAATCTTTATACCACTCTAAAAATCGCACACGCTAACAAAATCCCCATCAGAACAAAAAAGGCGACCTAGGTCACCTTTTGTGTATTGGCAGTACTATAGTGAAAGAATTTAATTTGCGGTACGTTGTCAAGCTCGCTTGTAAGTACTACTTGTACTATCTGCTACTGGCTTTCCTAGTACCACTTCTTAACTTCTTCCACTATACATCAGTAGCAGCCAAATTAGAAGCGGTATGTTACGCCCACTTTAGCAATTGGAAACCATTCCAAAGTTGCTTTGTCTTCGATTTCTTGTTTCAAGTCATCACCAACAGTAGTGCCTGCTGCTACACCAGCACGAGTTGAAGTAACGTCATCTAGACCAGTTACAGTAACGTCTGGTTTGCCCATATAGGCAGCACCAACTTCACCAAATACACCCCAACGGCTGTTCAGATTAGGACGGAAACCAACTGTCAAGTATGGAGCAAGTGTGTTGCCATTTTCGATTTTGGCTTCAACATTGTTTGTCAAGTCATAGTTTTGACCCAAAACTTTAACAGTAGTACCTGATGCGGCACGTGCTTTGATTTCGTTGTTTGGTACGATAACGCCAGCACCCACGGTGAACCAGTTAGCCGCAGGACGCATTTGTACGCCTAGGTATGGGTTAGAAAAATCGGTATCAACCAAATATTTGGTGTCGCCAACTTTGATGTCGTCTATACCTACTAAGTCGGTGATGTCGCCACCCGCCCAACCAGCTTGTAGTTCGGTGGTGTCGTTCACAGACCATGCAACGTTTGCACCGTAGCCTAGTGAGCCAAGCTCTAGGCTGACTGCTGCAGAGTGTACCAAGGTTTTGAAGATGGTTTTGCCGCCATCTACCACGCTACCAGCGGTGTCGGTTACGACGTTTGCCATAGCACTGGTAGACAGTAGTGCAGCTGCAGACAAAGCAGTCAATTTGATTGCTTTCATAGGAATCTCCCAAAAGGTTTAATAAAAAAATAGAAGCCACATCATTAAGCGTGCTGATTGACATCTTTATTATATTGCACGGATATATTAAAGCGGATTATGCCTTGCTTGTCAATGTTTATCAGTAGTTGCCATATCAGATTTTGATAGCTTTTTATGGTTTTCTTGTAAACATTACAACGATTGTGTAACGCTTGCCAGTAATGACTTTCATTCGCAGATTTGCATTCGCACAATCGATAAGCTGGGTGTCCACCAATATCCTGCTCATACAGCGATTATTGTAGCATATTTTTGGGCTAATGCGTGCGTTTTGTTGCCATTCTCATAAAAAGAATGCTGGTCTTGTAGAGTGCTGTGCGATGAGACTGGCTGATAAAAGATGGCACAAACCCACTTGGTCAAAGCCATTTGGTATAATCAGCGTGCAAGCTCAAATCGTTCAATCTGCTGGCGTTCTTCATCGCTCCACGGCTGTTTTTTGCCATTCATATCAGTGCGTACAATGGTGGACTGGGCTGTCGCCACAAGAGCAGATTGGGCGGTGCTAAAAAATTCATAACTCATGGTCAGACTGGTGTTGCCGATGTTTTGGCATTTGACACCAATCAGCAAAGTGTCAGGATAGGTTACAGGTCTTAAATAATTGCACGACGAAGCCGCCAAGATGGTCAAGGTCGCTTCTTTGAACATCTTTAGCTGGTACAGATAGGCAATGCGAGCGGACTCCGCATAGCGGTAGTAGGCGACGTTATTGACGTGATTGAATGCGTCCATCTCGCCCCATGCAACCGCCTGCACATACACAACAGGAAAATCGGCAAGCGGCTTGGGGCGTTCATCTCGTGAAAGCGTCAAAGGGGAAGATAGGTTTGTTGTGTTCATAAAGTTTCCTTACTAGTTTACTGGACTGTATTTACCAAACTATATTTACTGGGTTTGGTTTGCTGGACTGCACCTACTGGGTTTGGGTGGCTTTGCTGGTTTTGAGAATTTGTGGGCTTGCCAATGGGCTGTGTTTTGGGCGATTGGCAAGCAATTCATTGACGGCAAAAATTGCGTCTTCGGTGCTTTCAATCACTTTGTCCTTACGCTCGATGACTGTGTTTTGATTTTGTTTGTCTGTTGCTGGTGTTTGCGGCTGTGTTTGTGTTTGCGGCATGAGTTTATCAAGATGCTCAAGTCCAGTCAATGCTTCTTGCAGATAGGCTGTGAGCATTTCACGGTCTTTATTACGGCTGGCAATAAGTGCCAAGGACAATGCTGAATTGACATCACGCACCGTCAAGGCTTGCGTGTTGATGGACTGCGTGCCACCAAGCTGCTTGTTCAGATAGCTCTGCACTTGGCGAATAGTCAACATATGTACTTGCCAGTCATCGGGCTTGACCTTGGCACTGTCGAGATACTCAATGTCTTTGGCAAGGGCTTGTTTGAGTGCAGCTGCCAATGCTCCCGATACCGACAGCCTGTCTGTACCCAGTTGATATTGCACCGATTTTAGCACTTCGTCCGTGCCTTGATAGTCGCCGCTTTCGTACAATCGATTGGCACTGCTTAGCTGCACCGCAATCAGCTGTAGGTCATTATTCACGGCATTGGTATCCGCAGTGCTGCGTGCAATCGCAGGGGTCAAGGCAAACAGCTTGTCATCGATGTTGTTAAGGCGTTGATTGAATTCTTCGGTAACTTTTAGGCGATTTTCTACCTGTGTTATCAGCTGCGATTGATTATAACGCAACCACACCACCGCCCCAATCAACAGCACAATCACCAGCCATTGAATCTGCATAAGCACCAGCCTTGCTTGGCGTACCTGCTCTTTGGGGGTGATGATGGTATCATCTGCCGTATCTGTCTGCTGCGTTTGTTCTTGTTTCATAATTCATCACCTTAACATTCGATTATGCTGACGATATAGTCGATTAAAATAAAAATGAGACAGCACGACAGACCGTGGTGTACAAGTAATACATAAGAACGCTCATAACGAAGTATCATTGTAATTTTAATGGACGACAGTCATTCATCGCCCTGCTCAATGTCTGCACACTCAAGTCATGTACTTGCCTTGCCTTATCGCCAACCAATGCTGTCAAACGCTCGCCCAAAGTCAGATAGACTTGTCTGCCTGCCAATCTACCCACTGGCAAGCTCTGCCACGCCTGCCAAGCAAGCTCACTGCTTATCAATACAAAGAATAACTGGCAATTATCACACGCTGCTGCCAACTGTGCAAAACCTGCCTGCAAGTCATCGCTAATCTTGCGAGCATACCATTCAATCGCCTGAACTTGCACGCCTTTATTAACCAATGCGTCATGCAGCACTCTGCGTCCACCCACGCCACGCCATATCAGCACCCTATCATTTGCCTGCAAGTCAGCAATCACAGGCATTGCCAACATGCCTTCATTGCTCATCTGTGCTGGTGTCATCACTACAAACCCAAAGTCCATCAAAACATTTTTTGTGGCATTGCCTACCGCCACAAATACTGGCAGCTTAGTATGTATATCACTGGCATGGTGAATGCCCTGCTGGCATAGGTAGTCAATCGCTGCCTTTGCCGCAGGCACGCTCACCACCACAATCACCGCAAATTCGCCCTTGATAAAGTCCATCATCGCCTGTTTATCGATGGCATTAATAGCCAAAAACCGCTCAAGGCGTAGCAAGGGCAAATCAATCACCATCACATCATCAAAGCTGTCATCATAACGCACGCTTGGGCGAGTGTTGATGAATGTCGCCCAATCTTTATTCATCATGACTGGCATACATGGCTTGCAAAATCTCGCCCGCCCCCTGTGCCAACAAATCTTGGGCAATCTGCACGCCCAAACGCTCTGCCGTCTCACAAGTAGGGGAATTAACATCGCCTGCTGCCCTTAGCAGCACCTTGCCATCTGGCGTACCCACTCGCCCCTGCATGGTCAGCACGCCATCAGCCAAGGTAGCAAATCCTGCAATCGGCACTTGGCAACCCCCTTCCAAGGCGTGATTCATCGCACGTTCTGCCATGACGCACAGCGTTGTGGCTCCATGCCTAAGCGGTGCTAATAACGCCAAAATCTCATCATCACCTTCACGGCATTCTATCGCCAATGCCCCTTGACCCACGGCAGGTAAGCTCATCTCGGTGGACAACTCATGACGAATTCGCTCATGAAACCCCAGCCGTTCAAGCCCACTGGTCGCCAAGATAATCGCATCATATTCACCAGCGTCCAGCTTGCCAAGTCGTGTGCCGACATTGCCACGCAAAGACTGAATATTCAAATCAGCACGTGCGGCACGCAATTGACACTCACGGCGTAGGCTAGACGTGCCAACGGTTGCCCCATGTGGCAAATCGTCAAAACGTGCAAAAGTATTGGACACAAAGGCATCGCTAGGCACATGTCGCTCAAGATACGCCCCAATCACAAGACCATCAGGCAGCACCATCGGCACATCTTTTAAAGAATGCACCGCAATGTCTGCTCGCCCATCATACAACGCCTGCTCCAGCTCTTTGACAAACAAGCCCTTGCCGCCAATCTTGGCAAGCGGCGTGTCCAAAATTTTATCCCCACGCGTTACCATCTCCAAAAGCGAAACGCTAAGCTGTGGGTGCAAACGCTCTAGCTGCGTCTTGACAAAATGTGCCTGCCAAAGTGCCAAAGGGCTTTGTCGTGTGGCAATGGTAAGTTTTTTCATTGTTATACTCAAGATAATAAAAACAAAAACACAGTAAAAAAGTCAATCAAAACCACAATAGCCGCCTGCTTACAACGGTGCGGCGATGGTATGATGAACATTCAATAAGTCCAAGGCATAATAAAAGCCCACGCCCTAGTATAACGATTTCGGTCGAGTTGTAAAGTTTTGTCTAATTTTTTATGTACAAAAACCCCAAATCATCGACTGACTTGGGGCTACAAACCGTTTTTGGTGTTGATATTTGACACCTAGGTACTGGGAATTGAGTGCTACAAACTAGGCACTGTTAATTAAATGCTATGAATTTTTTCTCGCAGTGTTGGTAAATGGCGACGAGACACCATCAAAGTTTCGCTTGCCCCACGGAATCTTACTTGATACTGTCCAGAATCCACAATCTCCAACAATTCCAAATAATCCAAATTAATCAAGGCATTGCGATGAATGCGGAACATTCTATGTCCAAATTCTTCTTCTAAGTCTTTTAAGGATTCATCAATCAATACAATGCCATTTTTGTGGCGGACTTTGACGTATTTTTGGTCGGCGGTAAAATAGTACACGTCCGCCAAGGCAATCAGCTCCATGCCACGGTGCGTGCGTGCAGCAATGTACTGACGCTCATTATCCATCATCGATGTGGGTTTTTTACTCAAGCAGACCTGTTGTGCCGCATTTAATTTGCCAACTTTGTGCAAAGAATCCAGCACGTCCATTCTGTTTAAAGGCTTCACCAAATAGTCGCTCGCCCCAGATTTTAGCACTTCTAGGGTGCACATATGTTCCGAACCCATAAAAATCATGGCAGGCGAAAACGCCACTTTTTCTTTGACATAGCTCAACAATTGTAGTGCTTGCGGCATGGTTACGTCCATCAGCACAATCTCTGGTCGGTGCATACTGATGGACATGATTGCCTTTTCTACGCTGTCTGTTCGCCCAATTGGTTGCAAACCTGCGTCCATCACCATACGTTGCAAACGCTCTCTTACGTCGCTGTCTTTATCACAAATTAGTACTCGCATACGCACTCCGCTTTAGTTCTTTTAGGTGGGTAATCTAGGGTGTGCCAAATTTTTATCGCACAAACATACCACACAAAACGCTATAGGATAAAAAATCTTAAAAGTCTGCTTGCTTTTGGTTAAAAAACGGTTAAATTTGATATTTTTATATCAAAGCCCTGTGGGTACATCACAGCCACATCATAGCCACATCTAACGTTTCTGTAGGGTCTTTCCTTTAACAACCCCTCCATTTATCTTGTTTTTAACCCAAAGGCGACAGCTGGACATGCCCTATATTTTATAACTATTCACAAAAAAATAACAATTATTTTGCCAAAAATGATAACTTTTATTTATACAACAACATTTATTTCATAATCTTTTGTGTCGGTATCACGATTCACGCCACAAAATGACCGCTTATTGCCATAAAAATACAGTTTGTCATTGTTATCGTCCGTTTTTAGAAAATGCAAAAGTCGTGCCATTTTTTTATTAATTAGCCCAGCTAATCAATTGACAAAAAATTCATCACCGAGATAAAAGCGTTTCAGAAATGAGCAATTACAAATCAACCATATATAATCTACAATAATAAACAAAACATATTATTAACAATACATTTCTAATTGTCAAATTTTTACACTATCGTTAATATTTTCTAATCAAAGTGCCAAAATTTGGCAGTCTGTAACAATTTTTATCAAAATCTTTCTCGCAGTTGAAAGCCTTTTCTTTTGGGGTATAATAGTCCATTTGCCAGCCCAATTTTTTAGTTATAGTCTTTTAAATTCACTTTAATACGTCGTCAAACTCACTTGCTGTACTACTTGTACTATCTGCGTTCGTTTTCCTTGTCTTAAAGTGAATTTATTTGACTATAGAACAATTGTCATCACCCTGTGAATTATAGTCGATTAAAATAAAAATGAGACAAGGCGACAACGTCCGTGGTGTACAAGTAGTACATAAGGACGTTGGCAACACAGTATCATTGCAATTTTAAT
>JAUNUB010000058.1:0-2536 GCA_030538375.1 Moraxella sp.
TCTTTTGACTCCGCAAGTGTTTGTAGAGTGTGCCATCACAGGCTTTGTTTTGATATAGTCGATTAAAATAAAAATGAGACAAGGCGACAGCGACCGTGGTGTACAAGTAGTACATAAGGGAGCTGGCAACGCTGTATCATTGCGATTTTAATTGACTATAGATGTACTGGTAAATGCTTTCAATGCTAGGTACGTCTTGCCAGCCCAGCAGTTTAAGTCTACCATTGATTTGTTCAGGTGAGTATTTTTCTGTCAGTAAGTACGCCACATAAGCCCAAGCAAAGGCGGTAATACGAGGAGTGTTATTGACTTTTCTATCACAAGCAAGTTTGTTTGCTTGCCCTGGTCTGTAGCCTCTTTTGCCTGTGTTACGAATTATTTCACGGCTGATGGTGGATTTGTGCACGCCTACTTGTCGTGCTATCTCACTAAGTGAATTTGTGCTTTTCAAAAGAGCTGAAATTTGGTATCTTTGTTCAAGAGTAAGGTGTTTGTATTGTTTCATGTCGTTTGATATGTAGGAATTGAAAAGCAAGTCGGACAGTCTACACCTTGCTTTTCTTTTCGTCTATATTAAACGTTGCGGTTTGGGGTTGAATGTGAGAGGTATTATATCCATGGGTGCAGTGTATTACAACTATCAACCTACTTCAGCCCCATATCAAATCACCCCCAAAGTTGCCGATAACGACTGATAATCTTTTTCGAACACTGGGTCGGACTCTCTTAGTTCCACCACGGTTTGGCAAGCGTGCATGACCGTGCTATGGTCTCGACCGCCAAAAGCCTGCCCAATATCAGGGTAGCTGTCTTTTGAGAATTCACGGGTCAGTGCCATGGCAATCTGACGGGGGCGGGCAATATTACGAGTGCGTTTTTTGCCAGCCAAATCCTTGACCGACAAGCCATAGTATTCTGCCACCACGGCTTTGATATTTTCGGCATTTAAAGACTGGGTGCGAGCCACGATTTGATCTTTTAAGGCAGTTTGCACCAGCTTCATATCTATGCGGCCTTCTAGCTTGGCAAGGGCATTCACTGTGGTTAACGCCCCTATCAGCTGTCTGACATCAGCAGGCATATTTTGAGCGATAAAAATCGCACAATCTTTGGGCAAATCCATCTGCTGATTGGCGGCTCTTTTTTCTAAAATTTGCACTCTGGTATCCATTTCTGGCGGATCTATCGCCACGGATAAACCAGAAGCAAAGCGAGATAAAAATCGATTGCTAAAGCCCTGCATTTGCACAGGGGTTTTGTCCGAAGCCAAAATGATACACTTATTATCATGCTGGCTAAATTCATCGTACAGACTAAGCAACACATCTGCTGTACGCTTCATACTGGTACTGTTCACAAAATGTACATCATCAATAATCAACAAATCCGCCTTACAGACATTTTTAATAAACTCTTCAATTTTTTGTAAACGAAAAGCCTGCACCACCTGACTCACAAAACCACCACTATTAAAGTAACAAAAGCCACGCCCTGCTTTTTGATAGCGGTGTGCCACTGCTTGAATCATGTGCGTCTTACCAAAGCCCGAAGATCCATAGATAAACAACGTATTGTGCAGGCTTTCTGCACCTTTTTTTGCGATATCATAACAGACGTTATAAGCTAAGGCATTTGACTTACCCTTGACAAATACATCAAAGGTAAACAGTGGATTTAAAGCATTGCTTTCCTTGATTTGGGTGCTGATTTTGGGTTTTTTGTCGCTTTTTTTGTGAACTTCTTCTACAGGTTTGGCTTTTGGCTTTGCATAATCAATCGCCGTAACAACAACATCTGTAACCAAACCTTGTCCATGCTTGACAGACAATGTTTTGATTTTGTCGAGATAGTTATTTTGCACTTGACCGACAAAAATATCATTCATCGCCCCAAGCACCAAAACTTCACCCTGCAAGCCAACATTTAAGGGTTTTAACCATGTATTGACACCTTGTGCATTGACATCGCTGTCATGCTTTAAATCATCTAGCACGGATTGCCAAATTGTTATAATATCAACACTCATTCATCATTACCAAAAAATAATAACAGTCAAAAAAACCGCCGCAGCGGACATTTGTCATTGTATAGTCGATTAAAATAAAAATGAGACAAGGCGACAATGTCCGCGGTGTACAAGTAGCACATAAGGACGCCCGCAACGTAAGTATCATTGCAATTTTAATTGACTATAATTTAATTCACTTTGTTGTTTAATGGCATCATCACAACACCCAAAACAAAATTTACGCCATCAAATACACTCGGCAACGCCCATTTGATTCAAATACCAGCAACTTGTTCTACTCGCCTTTACGATGGATTAATAGTATCATAAAACCCAAAAATTTCAAGTAAAATTTTTGTGGATAATTTTGTTTACAACCCTGTGGATAACTCAAAAAGCCAACTTTTCCACATTTTTACCACAAGAAATCTACAAAGTTTTCCATAACATAAGATTATGATTTTTAAGATAAAAAACTACTTATCAACAGATTTTTATCTTGCTTATTATTATTATAAAATATTATTT
>JAUNUB010000058.1:2546-13540 GCA_030538375.1 Moraxella sp.
ATAAGAATAAGAAAATCATTTTTTGTGGATAACTTTTTTATGTTTCACGAAAATATCTCTTTTTTACAAACAACTCTAGGCTGCTAAGCATCTTTTATGACAAGGATTTTGACAAGAAATCGAATGTGAAACCATGATTTTTTACACAATAATCTACAAAAATGATTGACTTTGTTGGTTAAATTTATTATAATCATCGGTTACTGCCAGTATAGATGAATTTAGGCTTGTGGCGGACAGTGCCAACTGTATGTACAACAGATGACACTTAATAAAACCGTGCAGGTTTATTTTTTGTAAATTTTTCAGCTGAAAAAGAGAGTTTATCATGAAACGTACTTTTCAACCCAGCGTTATCAAACGCAAACGTACCCACGGTTTTCGTGCCCGTATGGCAACCAAAAAAGGCCGTCAAGTTTTGGCACGTCGCCGTGCTAAAGGTCGTCATCGTTTGACCGTGTAATCATCGGTCGATGATTGTTAAAAAGCACCTAATTTTTTGGGTGCTTTTTTATTTGTATGCTAGGGCTGTTGGCAATTCGGTACACCGCTTTATTTGGGCACTGCTTTATTTGGATTGTTGAATTGATTGTACAACGATTTTTGCGGTTTTTACACAAAATGAAATGTCGGCAGCCCAAACGGTTAAAATAAAAGCGGTTAAAGTAAAAAAGGCACTTATGAACGACAAGGCTTATTTGTTCACCAAAACTCAAAGATTGTTAACACCAGCACAATACAAGCAAGTTTTTGATAATGCTATCAAAAAAATTCACAGTCCGCACTTGATGTTGTTTGTGGCAAATACAAGCGATGATGTGCCGCACGCACGCCTTGGACTTGCCATCACCAAAAAAAAGCTCAAAAACGCCACGGACAGAAACCAGCTCAAAAGACTGATGCGAGAGCATTTTCGATTGAACCAGCATAACTTGCCAGCGGTTGATGTGGTGCTCATTGTGAAACAAAAATACGGCAAAGATGTGCTGATTGTCGATGAAGTAATGGCACTTGTTCAAAAACTGGGGCGATATAGTCAATTAAAATTGCAATGATACTTACGTTGCCAATGTCCTTATGTACTACTTGTACACCACGGATATTGTCGCCTTGTCTCATTTTTATTTTAATCGACTATACTCTCCGATGGAACACCATGACTGACACTAAACACGCACAAAATCTGGCTCAAAAATTCTTATTGGCGATGATTACGCTGTATCGCCGTGCGATAAGTCCCCTGTTGCCCGCCCGCTGTCGTTATTATCCCACCTGTTCAAGCTATGCCCATCAAGCGATTGTGTGGCATGGGGCGATGGTGGGCGGCAAGCTGACGCTTAAACGACTGGCACGCTGCCACCCATGGGGCGGACATGGCGTGGATTTTGTGCCTGTACCGATGGCTCGCTATCGTTATGATTTTATTGGTGATGACTGGGTGAAAATGGACGGATTTGTGCGTGCCGATAGGTACAGTTATCGCACTCGCTTGCACCATTTATAGTCAATTAAAATTGCAATGATACTTCGTTGTCAGCACCCTGATGTACTACTTGTACACGGCGGGTACTGTCGCCTTGTCTCATTTTTATTTTAATCGACTATAACAAGATTTCACTAGGATTTTTGGGGGAAGTCTAGTAAAATAGTGCGTTTGTTTATTTCATGGACAACCTGATTTAGGGTAAATTTATGCACAAGATTTTAAGGACACTCATCATCATTGCGATGTTGATTACCGCTTATTTGCTGATTTTGGCATGGCGAGATTTTAGCGCAGCCAATCCAGTTACACCCATCACAAATCAAACGCAGAGCGTTGGTCAAGATGTGCCTGCCGTGGGAGCAGCAGGCGATGTGCCTGTATTAAGCAGTGCTGGTGAAGTGGTGGCTACTGCACCTACCAATGACCTTATTAGCGTCAATACCGACCGCTACGAGCTAAAAATTAACCCTGTGGGCGGCGATGTAGTGTATGCAGCATTAAAACAATATGATGCAACACTAAACAGTGCAGAGCATTTTGTACTGCTAGAAAACGATGCACGTGTCTATGTGGCACAATCTGGACTTATCGGTCAAGATGGTATTGATACAACCGCAGGCAGAGCAACTTATAGCAGTCCGCAAAGTAGCTATGAGCTGGGTTCACAAGGTGAGCTGCTTGTGCCATTGGTATACCAAAAAGATGGCTTGACCATCACCAAGACCTATACTTTTAAGGCAGGTGAGTATCCGATAGACGTGCGTTATACGGTGAATAATCAGTCAGAAAAATCTTGGCAGGGACAAATGTATGCCCAGCTAAAACGTGATGACAGCAAAGATCCAGGGCTTGAAGACAAAGGCATGATGAGCATGGCGACCTACCTTGGTGGGGCGTGGGGTGTGCCAAATGACCCTTATAACAAGCTAAAATTCGCTGATTTTAACGATGGTAAATTGACAGCCGTGAGTCGTGATGGCTGGGTGGCGATGATTCAGCATTATTTTGTCTCGGCGTGGACACCCAAGGATTTTGATGCGACTTTTTATAGCCGTGCCAGTGGGCGTGATTATTTTATCGGCTTTAACAGCCCTGTGATGGACGTGCCAGCAGGCAAACAGATGAGCTTTGGGGCAACACTGTACGCAGGCCCTAAAATTCAAAAAGAGCTGCAAACGGTGGCGGTGGGTATGGAACGCACCGTGGATTATGGCATATTGTGGCCTATCTCAAAGACCTTGTTTATGGTGTTAGAAGCCCTGCACAAGGTGTTTAATAACTGGGGCTGGGCGATTATTGGCTTAACGATTTTGGTGAAAATTGCTCTGTTTTGGTTCTCGAATAAGAGCTATGTGTCGATGGCAAAAATGCGTGCCATTGCCCCTAAGCTACAAGAACTCAAAGAAAAACACGGCGATGACCGCATGGGCATGAGCCAAGCGATGATGCAATTGTACCGTGATGAAAAAGTCAATCCGATGGCAGGCTGTTTGCCAATTCTGCTGCAAATGCCGATTTTCTTGGGCTTGTACTGGTGCTTGGTGGAGAGTGTGGAGCTGCGTCATGCCCCGTGGATGTTGTGGATTAAAGACCTATCAGCGATGGACCCGTGGTTTATTTTGCCGATTTTTATGATGGCGACCATGTTTGTGCAGCAGATGTTAAACCCACAGCCTACTGACCCTATGCAGGCGAAGATGATGAAAATGATGCCATTGATTTTTGGGGTATTTATGCTGTTTTTCCCAGCAGGCTTAGTGTTATACTGGACGGTGAACAACTTGTTTAGCATGGCTCACCAGCATTGGGTGAATAAAAAAGTTGAAAAAGAAATGCAAGCCAAAACAGCTTAACAGTTGTTGATTGTTAAGACGCTCAAAATCCCATCACTTTTTGTGGTGGGATTTTTTGTTGAATGGTCTTAATTTCCCTAGAAATTGGCTTGGATTTGGTGTATAGTACAGCTGTCGGCGGTATAAAATTGGTTGGATTAATCGCTATCCATTTACCACGAGCCATAGGCGGTTCATGACGACTGGCACAGCCTGCTACTATTGATAGCAATAGCAAGACTATGAAAGTTTTACCTACCTTATTTTTTAACTCAAACATACAAGGATTTTCCCATGAAATTAAATACATTAATGATTACTGTTATTGCTGTTTTTCTTGTAGGGTGTGGCGGTAAAGAATACACAGTAGATTTCCTAAAAGAAAATAATGAAGTAAGAGCCAAAGTGCTAGAAGATTGCAAAGCCAATAAAGAAAGTGATACCAATTGTAAAAATGCGAATGAAGCTCAAAAATTTATTGATGATAAGGCTTCTGCTGATTTCTTTATGGGTAAATCAGATAAATAATACTTTTACGCTTTTTCATTGAGTTAGCCCAGTACCCTTACCTGCTCCAGTCCCAGCTCCAAACTTTTTAGCCGCTATTGCTGTGCCCACGCCATTCTACCTACTTGAGCAAAACCATTGGTTGCCATACCACCTACCCCACCAAACCGCTTGACAGTTAAGGTGGTTTTATTTTTTGTTAAACGACATCCTGTAATGTCGCTTTTTATGCGTAGATAAGAATGTCTGTTGCTTGTCGTCATCACTCAAATTATAGTCAATTAAAATTGCAATGATACTTACGTTGTAAGCGTTCTTATGTACTACTAGTACACGACGGTCTGTCGTGTTGTCTCATTTTTATTTTAATCGACTATATCAAAAGCCAAATAGCCAAAATTCCCCAAAAATGCTACAATATCAAGCCAATTATTCTTGATATGTTTGAGTGATTTTGCCTATGAATTCTAGCCAACAGTCTACCATCGCTGCCATTGCCAGCCCTATTGGACAAGGGGGGGTGGGGGTGATTCGTCTGTCGGGACGCACGGCGTATGCGATTGGTTGTCAGCTTGCTGCTAAGTCGGCACTTACGCCACGCCACGCCCATTTTGCCAAATTTTTGACAGCGGACAAGACTGTGATTGATGAAGGGGTGGTGATATATTTTAAAGCCCCCAATTCATTCACAGGCGAAGACGTGGTCGAGATTCAAGGGCATGGCGGCACAGTACTACAAAACATGCTGCTGGCTCGCAGCTTTGAGCTGGGGGCAAGGCAAGCGAGTGCTGGGGAGTTTTCGCTACGTGCTTTTGAGAATGATAAGATTGACCTTGTGCAAGCCGAAGCCATCAGTGATGCCATCAGTGCGACCAGTGTTGCTCAAGCGACGAGTGCCATGCGTTCGTTGTCTGGAGAATTCTCTAGCAAAATCCATGAATTGAACGAAAGCCTATTAAACTTACGCCTGTATGTAGAAGCCAGCATTGATTTTCCTGATGAAGAAGACGTGGATTTTTTGGCAGATGGGGTGATTGAGACACGATTGAATGCGATTTTGGGACAGTTGGACGATATTTTGGCAACCGCTCATCAAGGCAGACTGCTGCGTGATGGGGTGCAGGTGGTGCTGGCAGGCAGACCCAATGCAGGTAAATCCAGCTTACTAAACCGCTTAGCTGGTGTGGAGCGTGCCATCGTTACCGACATTGCAGGCACGACCAGAGACACGCTAGAAGAGACCCT
This sequence comes from Moraxella sp., assembly GCA_030538375.1. Classification (GTDB taxonomy): domain Bacteria; phylum Pseudomonadota; class Gammaproteobacteria; order Pseudomonadales; family Moraxellaceae; genus Moraxella. The sequence continues at coordinate 7,617 of JAUNUB010000058.1, forward strand.
AAATTTAGGCGGCTTAACCATTCATCTGACCGACACCGCAGGACTACGCAACACCGATGACAAGGTGGAGCAGATGGGCATTCATCGTGCCAAAGCAGCGATAAACAAGGCAGATATTCTGTTGATGGTGTATGATGTGAGCAGTGAAGATGACCCCATCAGTCTTGCTAAGGCGTTGTTTGACGAACATTCGGCGAGCTTTGATGACATCGCCAAAAAACTGTTGATGGTGGCGAATAAGGCGGATTTGTTGACCGATGTTTCATGTGAAACATCATATTTGGCAGACGGTAACAGACAGCAAAACAATCCCAGTCAGGTTTATGTTTCATGTGAAACAGGGCAAGGCATTGACGAATTGACTGAAGTATTACGCCAAAAAGTAGGTTTTCATCCCCCAGAAAACAGCTTGATTGCCCGCACACGTCATATCGATGCCCTAAATCGTGCTAGAGCGTGTGTATTAGCAGCTTATGAACAGCTTACCATCTATCACGCAGGGGAGTTGGTGGCAGAGAGCCTAAGACAAGCTGGTCAATCATTGGGCGAGATTGTGGGGCAGACCAGCAGCGATGAATTGTTGGGGCGGATATTTTCAAGTTTTTGTATCGGTAAGTGAGAGCGGTTATGTATTGTCCTTATTGCAATGCGACAGATACTAGGGTGATTGATTCACGTTTGGCGGCAGAAGGGGCACAGGTACGCCGCCGTCGCCAATGTGCGTCGTGCGGAGAGCGGTTTACGACTTTTGAAGTGATGGAAGTGGTTATGCCACGCATTGTCAAGTCAAATGGACGCAACGAGCCTTATGACTGTCATAAACTTCGTCGTTCTATCGCCCTGCCATTGCAAAAACGCCCTGTGAGCCTAGACGAGATGGAAGCGGTCATCAGCCGTATTGAGCAGCGGCTTAGGCATATTGGTGAGCGAGAAGTGGCGAGTAAGCACTTGGGCGAGATTGTGATGGCAGAGCTTAAAGCCATTGATGATGTGGCGTATGTGCGTTTTGCCAGCGTGTATCGTGATTTTCAAGATATTGAAGCCTTTCGTGCGGAGCTGGCGAGCTTTAGCCCAAAAGGCACAGACAGCCCTGCTGTGGTAGAGACTGCCGATGATTAACAGCAATGATGATGACTACATGGCATTGGCGTTAAATCTTGCCAAGCAAGGAGCGTTCACCACACGCCCCAATCCTGCGGTGGGCTGTGTGATGGTAAAAGACGGTGCGGTGATTGGCACAGGCTTTCACCCCAAGGCTGGCGAGCCACACGCCGAAGTATTTGCCCTGCGTGCAGCGGCGCAAAACGGACACGACACGACAGGGGCGACGGCTTATGTTACGTTAGAACCGTGTAGCCATCATGGACGCACACCGCCATGTGCCGCCGCTTTGATACATGCTGGGCTAAGTCGTGTGGTGATTGCCACGCTTGACCCCAATCCCAAGGTAGCAGGGCGTGGCATGACCATGTTGCAAGAAGCTGGCATTGCGGTAGATGTTGGTGTGGGTGAACAACAAGCCAAGGCAATAAATGCTGGGTTTTTAAAGGCGATGGCGACAGGCTTGCCCCATGTGCGTCTAAAAATAGCCAGTTCTTTAGATGGACGCACGGCAATGGCAAGCGGTGAATCCAAGTGGATTACAGGCAGCACCGCCAGAGAAGATGTGCAGCGACTGCGTGCCAAAAGTGGTGCAATCATCACAGGTTCGGGCACGATTATCGCCGACAATCCTGCTTTATCCGTGCGTTCTACCACCTTGGGCGTGCCGCTTACTAATATTCCAACACCAAAAATCGTGGTGATAGATAGAAGTCATAGGTTGCAAAAAACTGATGATTATCAAGTATTTATAGATGATAATACGCTAATTTGGCGAGACGATTTATTCAGTTTGTTAAAGACTTTGGTGGCAGAATATCAATGCCATGATGTGTTGGTGGAAGCTGGCAGTACCTTAGCAACGGCGTTTTTGTTGGCTGGTTTGGTTGATGAGCTGATTATTTATCAAGCACCGTGCCTGCTGGGAGCGACTGCACAACCAATGTTTGTGGGCGAGTTTGAGCGGTTGGTGGAGAAGTTGGATTTTGAATTAATAGACTGTCAAAAAATCGGCGATGATGTAAAATTAACCTTAATCCCAAAAGTTATCCACAGCTGAATTGGGCTGACAAATCCCCAAAATTTGAGCAAAAGATGTTTCATGTGAAACTGTGGAAAACTTTTTAAAAAAGGCTTGATTAAACAGCATAAGGCAGCAAAAAATTTACTGGCACATTGATGAATAAAGGGTTTCACATGAAACACCATCAGCCTAAAAAAGTTCCACATGAAACCAAATTCAACTGTGGATAACTTTATACACAAGCAAAGATTTTGCCACTTTATAAAAAGTTATCCACAGTTGTGTAATACAAAATTTGAATGATTAATAATGATTAATAACGAGAAAATTATGTTTACAGGTATTATCGAAACAACAGGCAAGTTGGTTGCCATCAATCAAGTGGGTGGTGATGTGCGACTGGTGATTGAAGCTGGAGAGATGGATTTTGCCGATGTCAAATTGGGCGATTCGATTGCGTCTAATGGCATTTGTTTGACGGTGGTACAGCTTGATGGCAAGCGTTATGCGGTAGATGTTTCTCGTGAAACTTTGGCAAAAACCGCCCTACACGCATGGCAAGTGGGTGATACGCTCAATCTTGAAAAGGCGATGTTGCCAACCACACGTTTTGGGGGGCATATGGTGGCAGGGCATGTTGATGGTGTGGGCGTGGTCAAGCTGCTAAATAAGGACGCTCGCTCGGTGTATGTGGAAGTTGGCTTGCCACAGGAGCTGATGAAATATACCGCAGATAAGGGTTCAATCACCGTTGATGGGATTAGTCTAACGACCAATGCCATTAAGCCTGATGAAGCAGTGGTGTGCCTAAATATCATTCCGCACACTGCCCACATGACCAATATCGCATGGCATTGGACAGTGGGAGCGATGGTAAATATCGAAGTGGATTTGGTGGCTCGCTATCTTGAGCGATTGCTGTTGTCGCATAACGGCACAAATCACACGCCCAAAAGCACGATTACCGAAGCGTTTTTGAGAGAAAATGGCTTTGGCTAAAGATGAAACAGCCGCCATAAAATTTGCCGTACACACAAAAATAAAAAAGAGCATTAACATGACCAAAACCCGCCTAATCTTCGCAGGTACACCAGAGTTTGCCAAAGTCGCCTTGCAAGCCTTAATTGATAAGCAAGATGAGCTGAATATCGAGATTGTCGCTGTCTATACCCAGCCTGACCGCAAGGCAGGACGTGGGCAAAAATTAAGCCAATCCCCTGTCAAGGAACTTGCCTTACAACACGGCATTGCGGTAGAACAGCCCACGAGTTTTAGCCTAAAATACATTAGCAATACTGAGAGTGGACAAGTTTCACGTGAAACTTTGGCGAATTATTGTCCAGATGTGATGGTGGTGGCAGCCTATGGGTTAATTTTGCCGCTGGGGGTGTTAAATACGCCCAAATTTGGTTGTTTGAATATCCATGCGTCTTTGTTGCCACGTTTTCGTGGGGCAGCACCATTGCAGCGAGCGATTTTGGCAGGTGATGATAAAACTGGCGTTACCATCATGCAGATGGCACAGGGCTTGGATACGGGCGATATGCTGTACAAAGTGGATTGTCCGATTGAGCTGACCACGACCACGAGCGAGCTGCACGATACTTTGGCACAGCTTGGCGGCGTGGCGATTGTGCAGGTGCTTGGTGATTTGCCAAATTATCAAGCCCATGCAACCCCCCAAGATGATACGCTTGCCACTTATGCCGAAAAAATCACCACGGCAGAAGGTTTTGTGGATTTTAATGAACCTGCTGATGGGATACAACGCAAAATTCGAGCGTTGGGGGCGTACAGTTTTTTAAAGGGTGAGCGAGTTAAATTGTTGTCCGCCAAAGCCATTTATCCCAGCCAAACCACACATGAAGCTGCTGGCACAGTGGTGAGTGTCGGCAAAAATGCGGTGCTGGTGGCGTGCGGTGCGAATGATGAAGGCGTGCAGCATTTGATTAATCTGACGTCATTGCAGTGGGCAGGGGGCAAGCCTTTGAACGCTGAGCAAGTGGCAAACAGCAATAAAATTCATGACGGCGATAGCTTTGGCGGTGAGCATGTCTGAATTAAACTCTACTTTTGGGGCACAGCTTGGTGCTTTTTACAAAATCATGCGTAAAAAAAATTCGGTGCGTGCCAAAGTCATCGCCACGCTTGAGATGGTGCAATTAGGGCATTCACTCAGCGGACTTTTGGACGAATTGTTAAAAGCGGTAGCCCCCGAAGACAAAGGTTTTGCTCATGAATTGACCCTTGGTACGCTACGGCAGTGGTGGGCGATATGCCGTATCAGCGAAAGTTTGGTGGAGCGAGACGTTAGCGACAAAGGCGTGTTGGCTGGCATTAACATCGGCGTGTATCAGCTTTTGTATATGAGCACGCCCGATTATGCCAGTATTTTTGCCACGGTTGAAGCCTTAAAAGAGCTGGACAAGGATTATGGGGTGGGGCTGACGAATGCGATATTGCGAAAAGTTGCCAAAACACCTGCCAAATTTGCCAAAAAAATTAACAAAAATCACAGTCTATCCAATCATCTGGCAAGGCAGCTCAAGCAAGATTGGGTGAATGATTATGAAGCCTTGGGGCAAATTTTGCGTAGTTCTGCCCCTTTATTTGTGCGTGCCAATACTGCCAAAATCAGCCACGATGACTACAAGGCATTGCTTGTCGCTGATGGCGTGCAGCATGATGAAGTATCGCTAAATAGTACGGTATTGGGTGTAAAACAATGCTTGCGAGCCTTTCGGATTGTGGGGACGTTGGTGCAGGATTTGCCACGTTTTGCTGATGGCTTTGTGGCGGTGCAGGACATTCATGCACAGCTGGGGGTGTCGCTACTAGATGGGTTAATGAAACAAAAAATTGCAAAAAATCCATCGAATGAACCTGTGCAGCTGTTGGACGCTTGCACTGCCCCAGCAGGCAAATTAACGCAGTGGCTTGCCAGTCTTGCCAATGTTCAGCAGCAGTTTCACGTGAAACCATGCTACCAGCTCACCGCCATCGACAATGAACAAACACGTCTGACACGTGTATTTGAGAACCTTGAACGCTTGGGTTTTGCTGAGCAGTTGGACAAAACTTTGCACGTCAAAATTGCAGATGCCACCACCTTTAGTCCAGATTGTCCCTTTGATATAATTATGCTGGACGCACCTTGCACCGCCACAGGGGTAATTCGCAGACACCCTGACATTGCTCTGCTGCGTCAAGAAACTGATATTGCAGGTACGGTGCAATTACAAGCCGAAATTTTGGATAATTTATGGCAGACGTTGGCGGTTGATGGCTATTTGCTGTATATCACCTGCTCGATATTAAAGGTGGAGAACGAAACGCAGATAACGCAGTTTTTGGCACGCCACGCCAATGCGGTAGATGTTCCTATCGAAGCCGATTGGGGAATTGCTCAAGCCGTTGGCAGACAGTGCTTGCCAATCAGCGACGGTGGTGATGGGTTTTATTATGCGTTGCTAAAAAAAGTGGGTTAAAGTGCAAGCCACAGCCCCCTTCTTCACTCCCCCCACAGGAACATCTACTCATGAAAATTCACAAAAATACCAGACTGCTTCCCCTTCAAAGGTAAGAAATATGGGAGATGTATAGTAAGGGCAAGACCAGTATTGCAACATTGGCAAAGGATTACAAAGTCTCTCGTCCTACGATTTATAGGGTTATTATCCTTGTTGGAAGCAAAGTGTTTACTCTACAACCCAGCACCAACAACCGCTTTAAACAAGCACGCTCTGGCATTAAGCGTCTTGCCAAGGTTGAATAAGTATGCAGGATAAATTTTAGCAGC
>JAUNUB010000059.1 GCA_030538375.1 Moraxella sp.
TAAGTGATTGGGATTGTATAAGACAGCAAAGCACAACAAGATAAGAGAGTAAATTGACAATGACACAAAAAAATATCCTGATGATGGCGGCAGGCACAGGCGGACATGTGTTTCCTGCTTTGGCAGTGGCGGACGAACTTGCCAAGCGTGGCATGACAGTACATTGGTTGGGTACGCCAAATGGCATGGAAAACGAGTTGGTTGCCAAGCATGGTTACGCTTTTCATGCCATTGACATGCAGGGCTTGCGTGGTAAGGGCTTGGCTCGTGTGGTAAAATTACCGTTTATGCTGTTTAAGGCGGTGATGGCGACTCGTGCGATTATCAAGGATAATAACATCGATGTGGCGGTGGGTTTTGGCGGTTATGTAACCGCACCAGGGGGCTTGGCGACAAAACTTGCCAAAAAACCGCTTGTCATTCACGAACAAAATGCCATCGTTGGCATGAGTAACAAAAACCTAGCACGCCATGCGGATAAAGTCCTACAAGCCTTTGATGGGGCGTTTGGTGAGATGGCGAGCAGCTTGGGCAAGCGTCTTGTTACCGTGGGCAACCCTGTTCGCCGTGATATTGAAGATTTGCCCACGCCTATTCAGCGGTATGATGTGGCGGATACTTCACCGCTTAAAGTACTCGTGGTGGGTGGTTCGTTGGGAGCAGCGGCGATTAATACGGCAGTGGTGGAACTCTTAAAAACCAGTACTCGCCCCTTGTCGGTACGCCATCAATGCGGCAAGGCAAATCATCAAGACATGCTGGTGGCATATTCGCAAGCGGGGATTGATACACGTCTGCACACCTTCGAAGTTATGCCGTTCATTGACGATATGGCACTGGCGTATGCGTGGGCAGACGTGATTGTGTGCCGTGCTGGGGCGTTGACCGTAACGGAGATTGCCAATGCTGGCGTGGCGGCGATTTTTGTGCCATTGCCCCATGCGGTAGACGACCATCAGACGATGAATGCACGAGCTTTGACAGACCAAGGGGCTGGGATTTTGTTGCCCCAAAACGAATTAAACGGTGAAAAATTAAACAGCATTTTGGTGAATTTAAGCCGTAGCGATTGCTTAGGGATGGCAGTTAAAGCCAAAGAAAACGCCAAGTTTGACGTGGCAGGACAAGTGGCGGATATCGTGGCACAACTGGTACAGTAATCAACAGGGTTGCTGTGGTAACTGCCAAGAAATTTGATGTATTTACAAGGAAATCATCATGACAACAAAAAAAGCCTTGCCAAAACGGCTGATTGAAATTCCAGAAATGCGGCGTATTGACTGCATTCACTTTGTGGGTATTGGCGGTGCTGGCATGTGCGGCATTGCCGAAGTGCTGACAAACCAAGGCTATGCAGTGAGCGGCTCGGACATCAAAGCAAGTGCGGTAACTCGCCGTCTTGAAAGTCTTGGCGTACAAGTGTTTATCGGACATGCGTCAGACAATATCCAAAATGCCGATGTGCTGGTGGTGTCAAGTGCGATTGATAGGAGCAATCCTGAGATACAAGCCGCCTTGCAAGCTCGCCTTCCTGTGGTGAGACGTGCGGACATGCTGGGTGAGCTTATGCGGTATCGGCATAGCATTGCTGTGGCAGGTGCACATGGCAAGACCACGACAACCAGCCTTTTGACGATGATGCTTACCGAAGCAGGACTTGACCCTACTTATGTGATTGGTGGTAAATTGAATGCGTCTGGCAAAAATGCGTCTTTGGGGGGCAGTCGTTACCTAGTGGCAGAAGCGGACGAATCTGACGCATCGTTTTTATCCCTAAGACCGATGGCGGCGATTGTTACCAACATTGACGAAGACCATATGGACACCTATGAAGGCAGCTTTGATAAACTAAAGGCGGCTTATATTCAGTTTTTGCACAATATGCCATTTTATGGCTTGGCGGTGGTGTGTGGCGATGATGCAGAATTGTACAAGATGATTGACAGCATTGCTCGCCCTGTATTGACCTTTGGTTTTAAAGAGCATAATGACGTGCGTGCGGTAGATGTGCGAGCCGATGGCGTGCGTACACATTTTACGGTGCTACGCAAAGACTACGAACCCTTGGCATTGACCTTGAATATCCCCGGTGAGCATAACGTCTATAATGCCTTGGCGGCGATTACCTTGGCAAGTGATGAAGGGGTGGACGACACTGCGATTATCCGAGCGTTGGACAAATTCGCTGGCGTGGGCAGACGTTTTGAACATCAGGCAAAAGTGCCATTGAGTGATGGTGATGTTCTCTTGGTTGATGATTATGGACATCACCCTGCCGAAGTGCTGGCAACCATCAAAGCAGCACGCCAAAGTTATCCAGAGCGTCGCCTTGTGATGATGTTCCAACCACATAGATACAGTCGTACACGAGATTGCTTTGACGATTTTGTGGAAGTGCTGTCGCAGGTTGATGAGCTGCTCTTGCTTGATGTGTACGCTGCTGGCGAAGCACCTATCGTGGGAGCAGATACCAAGTCTTTGGCACGCAGCATTCGCTTGCGTGGCGAAGTTGAGCCGACTTTGGTGGACAAAGACAACCTTGCTCCTGTCATGCAGCGTGTTCTGCAGGCGAATGATTTGCTCATCACCCAAGGGGCGGGCAATGTGGGGCAGATTTGCTTGGATTTGCGAGACAATGGGCTGTATTTGGGTGAAGTCTGATTTTGATAGAATTTGTGCTGATTTTGGAGCGATGTTATGAATGATGTGAGTAATGATATAAGTATGAAAAAAATTGACGCTGCGGCGTTTGGCAAAGTGGCGGTGGTGTGCGGTGGCTTTAGCAGTGAACGAGAAGTGTCGCTGGACAGTGGCAAGGCGGTGCTAAATGCCCTGCTGGCAAAAGGCGTGGACGCTCATCACTTTGACCCAGCTGAGCGTGATATTTCTTTGTTAAGAGATTTTGACCGTGTGTTTAATGTGCTGCATGGGACATTTGGCGAAGATGGCAGTTTGCAAGGGCTGCTGGACGGCTTGCACATTCCTTATACAGGCTGCGGCGTGCTGGCAAGTGCCATTGCGATGGATAAGTTTCGCAATCGCTTGATATGGCAGGGGCTGGATTTGCCTAACGTACCTTATGTGGTCTTGCACGACGATACGGATTTTGCAGCGGTGGAGCGAGATTTTGGCTTGCCGCTGTTTGCCAAGCCAGCCGCCGAAGGTAGCAGCGTGGGCGTGCTGATGATTGAGCAGGCAGGCGAGCTTGCCAAAAAATATCCAGAGCTCAAGCAATATCATGGCGAAATCTTGGCAGAAAAAGCCATCACAGGCGGTGAATATGCTTGTAGTATCTTGGGTGATGAGACCTTGCCGAGCATTCGCATTATCCCTAAGGGCAAGTTTTATGACTATGAAGCCAAGTATCTGCGTAATGACACGGTGTATCAAGTGCCATCAGATTTGACAGCAGAAGAAGAGCGTGAGATGGGTGAGATTGCCAAGCGTGCCTTTGCAGCGATTGACGGCAAGGGTTGGGCAAGGGTGGATTTTTTAAAGGACAACGATGGCAAGCTGTATCTGCTGGAGCTGAACACCGTACCGGGTATGACTGACCACAGCCTTGTGCCGATGGCTGCCAAGGCAAAGGGCATTGGTTTTGAAGAGTTGTGTTTGCAGATTTTGGCACAGACATTGAATAATTCATAGCTCGTTGGGCTAGGGCATATCCATCTGTCATCACGCACAGCCCCACAAAGACAAGTATTCGTGGGTGTGTTTTTAGCACGAATTTTGTCTAATGCGGTTTAACCCAAAGATATAGTCGATTAAAATAAAACCGATACATACCCATTCGTGATTGTTGGTAGGGTGCTTTGCTCCCCCACCGTTTTAATTACGTGGGCTTACGCCACACGCTACGGCTACACAGTGGTCGCTGTCGCCTGTCTTATTTCTATTTTAATCGACCATAAAAGAAAGGTAAAAGGTGGCGAAGTTCTCATTTATTAGAAAATATTATAAATAGTTGATTTTATGTGGCTGATGTTAGTAACTAAAAACCCAAGAGACCAAAAATGTCTTTTGGGTTTTTTGGTGTATTGCTTTATAAAGTGATGAAAAAATCACCGTTCAAACATGAAAACTTGACAATTGTTTGGTAAAAATCAAAAAAATGTAAATTTGTGTAAAAAAATCAGAAATAACAATGCTTTGACTTTTGTTTGTCTTAAAAATAAGGTAATATGTAGTGTTCACAGACATATCTTGAATATTGATAGATTTGCTGATTGTGCATTATTCATTAAAACTGATAAATATGGGTAAATTTGACTTATGTCTGACGCAGCGGTTGATTCTAAAAATTCTTTAGGGGCAGGGGTTTCTTTTAGAATGACCCTAGAGCCTTGGCAGGGTTTTTTATTATTGATAATATCGATTGCTGCGTGTGTCATTGTGGGCATATATTATCTAAAATCCATACCCACAAAAACCATTGCAATAGATGTGCAAAACTTAGATGTTTATGAAAAACAATCTTTGGATAGCACTGTTAAATCTCTTGGGGCGGTGCAGTTTTATCAAGCAGATTTAAAAGAGATTTATAATGCGGTGAATGCTTTGTCTTGGGTGGACTCTGTCAATGTGCGTCGTGATTGGCGTGAAGGTATCGTTGTTTCTGTAATTTCAAAAAAAGCGGTGGCAAACTTTGGCAGCGACAGACTGGTTGATGCCAAGGGTGATGTTTTTGTGCCAGCAGATAGCCACAAACTCACAGACAAGCAGCTGGTAACATTGTACGGTGATGAAGCTCATGCTGATGAAGTTATGAGAAGAATGTATCAGCTTAATGAATGGTTTGCACCGCTTGGGCTGATGACGCGTGATGTGATTTTAACCCCACGTCAAACTTGGCTCATACGTTTTGATAATGGTTTAAGATTGACGGTTGATAACGAAAATACCGACCAAAAACTGTACGCTGCCAGCCGCATATTGCAAAATGCAGCACTGGCGGATAAACGAAATCAAATACAAGCGGTGGATTTGCGTTATAAAAATGGATTTGCAATTGTGTGGAAGTAGCGGCAAGTGTATTAATAAGTGTTCGTTTCTTTCTTATTGTTTTGGTTATTTTTGGTGTGAGATTGGTGTGAGACTGGCGGAGATAAGTTTTGTAGTTTTTGAAGTTTTGAATTCTGTTATTCTATACAATGGTTTTGCATAATAGTTTTGTGCGATGATTGCCCAGCACGCTTTATATCGTAGGCATATTATAAGATGGGGATATATCCCACAGAAGTGATGTTTTTTAAAAAATGTTGCATGTGGTTTGATGAATTGAAAAGTAGCTCAAATAAATGAAAAGTGTTTTTTAGATGAAAGTGTCTTTGGAAAATCTTGTTGTCATTCATTTGACAGCCACGGCGATTTATACTGTTGTTGGCTGTGTGTCGGCGTGCGGTAACAAAATCCAAATCAAAGCTGTGGGTATCGCCAAAAGTGAGTATTTTGTAGGGGGAAGAGTTACCCACCGTGAAAAATTGGTCAGCAGTATCAAGCAATCCGTGCGTGATGCCGAAGAAATGGCAAACGTGCGTATTTATTCGGCAGGGGTGTCTTTTGCAACGCCAGAATTGATTAGTAATAATCGTGGCGAGACTGTTGAAGTGCTTGGCGAAAAAGTAGATTATGCGGACATGGCTCGTGTTTTAAGTCAAGCAAAAACAAATATCACGCCAGAGAATTATTATGTGGTACATCACAGTCATCAATTTGCTTGGCTGGACGATGGTGAGCCAATCAGTGATGCCATCGGTTTGACAGCAAAAAATTTGGCGGTAAGTTACCATTTGATGAGTATGCCCACCAATAGCTTGGGCGATATTTATAACTTGTTTCAAAGTTGCAATATTCACATGGAATATCCCATCTTTGATGTGGTCTCTAGTGCAGAATATGCCTTGATGGCAGAAGAAAAACAAAATGGCGTGTGTTTGATTGATATTGGCACGCACAGCACCAGCATTTGTGTGTACAAAGGAAAAGTGCTGGTATTTACCGCATGTATTCCAATGGGCGGAAGTACGGTTACTACAGATATTGCTAGAGAGCTTAACATATCGATGGCAGAGGCAGAACGCCTAAAGCGTAATTTTGCAACGCTGAACACCACCGACATCAGCAAAGATAATTTTTTAGATGTAACCAGTATCACTGGAGAAAAAAGCGTTGTGTCCCATTACCGATTGGTAGAAGTGGCAAAAGCACGCTATGACGCTATCTTTGACGCAGTACAAGAAAAAATGTTTGAGCAAAGTATCGACCATGGCTTTACCAGAGATGGCGTGGTATTGACAGGGGGAGCAAGTTCTATCAAGGGAATTCGCTCTTATCTGAAAAGACGCTGGCAGACGCTTGTACATATCAGCAATCTAAACCCAAAAATCGTGCCATACACTCAAAACATGAGTGAAGATAACTTAAAGTATTTAAAACTTGTGATACAAGATAGGGTGTTGCATACGGCATTTGGGGCGATGATTTATGCCACCAGTGAGCAATTTAACCTAAACCAAAAGAGTGATGAGCTTGCCCGGCCAAAAGTATCAAAAGTCAAAAAAGTTTTAGACAGTATTTTTGGGGCATTCAAAAATTTGGCGTGATGAAAAAACTTGGTACGCTTTATAAAACCGCTTGCGAATAAATGACTTTAATGGTTTAATATTCAAGAGTTTATTGATTATTTTTTTAACCGACAATTACAGACGCGCCCTAATATTTGGCGATGGTCAAAAATGGAGAAAGTAGGCATGTCAAAGTATGGCATTTCTGATGATAGTGAACAAAGAGCCGATGGGCAAGCACGTTTTGTGGTGTTTGGAGTGGGCGGCGGCGGCGGCAATGCCGTCAATCACATGGTAGAACAAGGCGTGCAGGGGGTAACCTTTATTTGTACCAATACCGACCATCAAGCACTAGACACCTTGATTGTACCGAATAAATTTCAGATAGGGCCGGGGCTGGGTGCAGGTGGCAATCCAGAAGAAGGTCGTCGTCTTGCCGAAGAAGATGAAGATGCCTTGCGTGGTCTGCTCGAAGGTTATGACATGGTGTTCATCACCGCTGGCATGGGTGGCGGTACGGGTACAGGAGCTGCTCCTGTGGTGGCACGTCTTGCCAAGGATATGGGTATCTTAACGGTGGCGGTGGTGACTACGCCGTTTAATTTTGAAGGCGATAAACGCATGAAAGCCGCCAAAGACGGTATTGAGCAACTGTCTGCCCATGTGGATTCAATTATCACCATTCCTAATCAAAAATTACTGCAAGTATATCGTAATCAATCGATGAAAGAAGCATTCAAAAAAGCAGATGATGTGCTATTACATGCTGTCAGTGGTTTGGCACAGGCAATTCGTGCTGCGGGTTATATGAATATTGACTTTAATGACATTCGCACAGCGATGACTGCTAAGGGTCATGCCATGATGGGTGTGGGGCGTGCCAGTGGCGATGACCGTGCCAGACAAGCAACCGAAAAAGCCATTCGTTCACCACTGCTTGATGATTTGCGTCTTGAAAATGCTAAGGGCTTGCTGATTAATATCACCGCTGCCAATCTGATGATGAGTGAGCCAGAAGAAGTGGCAGAAGTGGTAGCTTCTATTACTGATATTAACGAAGGTAACATCTTTTATGGTGTGGTAGAAGACGACAGCATGGGTGATGAGATTCATATCACGGTCATTGCGACAGGTTTGACCGTAGATGATAAACCTAAGTCTGATAATGATAGACTAAAATCTAAAGTAAGTGCAGCAACCAATATGCAAGCTGCTACAGATTTAGCAAAACCTGTACATGCAGAAACTAGAAAAAATGCCACCATTGCCCAGCCATCTACTGGCGGCACTACCGTGGGAGACTACTTGAAGACGCAGATGCGAGGTCAAGTAGGCTAATTTGGCAAGCATAAGTTTGGGGGTGTAAGACAACCTTGTCTAATACCTTTTGCATATTGTATTGTTTGAGATTAACCTATCTAAATGATGGGTTATTTTTTTGATGATGGGCTGGTTTGATGTCGCTTTGATTGTGTTTGTTGGTGATATGGTTGGGGGATATGGTTAGAATATAGTTGGGGTATGATTGATTAAAGTTGCAATAATACAGCCCTTTAATTGGTATACGATGAGTGTTTTTAACCAGCCACAGATGGTTATGCGTGGTGTGTCATTCTATAAAGTAGAGCTTGGGTAGTTTTTTGTAACCTGTCTTGAAATTGTCATACAATGATAGCATAATCATAAAAGCCCAGCGGCTCAAGTCTTTTAAATTTAGTCTTTTAAATTCAATTTGGTTGGTACTTTATCAAACTCACTTGTTGTACTACTTATGTACCATCTGCGTTTGTTTACCCTAGAATGAATTTATTTGGCTATTGCTATAGTTCTATAGTTTGAGTTCTGTAGCTTGAGTGCTATGGTTTGGCTGATTTGGCTAAGAGATTGTTAATTTTTTTACACACAAAAAAGGATATATCATGACATATGTACTTCCAGAGCTTGGCTATGCTTATGACGCACTAGAGCCACATTTTGACAAAGAAACCATGGAGATTCATCACAGTCGTCATCATCAGGCTTATATCAATAATGCCAATGGCGTGCTAGAGAATTTGCCAGAATGGGCGGACAAGTCAGCCGAAGAGCTGATTGCCAATTTGGACAAAATCCCAGCAGACAAACAAACCGCACTGCGTAACAATGCAGGCGGTCATGCCAATCACAGCCTATTTTGGACGGTGTTAAAAACTGGCACAACTTTGGGTGGTTCGCTAAAAGCGGCGATTGAGCGTGATTTTGGTTCGGTAGAAGCCTTCCAAGAGCAGTTTGAAAAAGCGGCTCAAACTCGCTTTGGTTCTGGTTGGGCGTGGCTGGTTAAACAGGGTGATAAATTGGCGGTGGTGTCTACTGCCAACCAAGACAGCCCACTCATGGGTACAGCGGTGGCTGGTTGTGAAGGTACGCCTATCATTGGTCTTGATGTGTGGGAACACGCTTATTATCTAAAATATCAAAACAAACGCCCTGATTATATCAAAGCCTTTTGGTCTGTGGTGAACTGGGACGAAGCTCAAAGACGTTTTGACGCTTAATTCCCTTAGCAAAACTCAACAGCAAAAATCAACAGCAAAGACTACGTACAATGATCGAAGTCTTTTTTGTTGGGTTTTGTTGAAAAGGTGGAGCGTATCCGCCTTTTATCTAAGGTATCCAAGGCAAGAAAACTTGTCGGATTGCTTGCCTTGTGAGCTTGTGTGATGAAAGTAGGCGTATGCTATTGCGGCTGTTCATCGTCTGATGATGGGGTGTCGCCATAGAACGCTTGTCTGCGAGACGCTTCAAATTCCACCCACACCGCACTGACGATAGCCAGCAATACCGCAAAACCAAGCCCCAAAATCCAAGCAAAATACCACATAAGCACTCCTTATTAATATAATGTATGTTCGTTTTCTTTGATATAAGCGGCGGTAACTTTGCCACGCATAATCGAATACGCCCAGCTGGTGTAGCTAACGACAATTGGCAGTAGCAAGACGACCACATACAGCATAACCATCAATGTCAAATGGCTGGACGTGCTGTCCCAAGCGGTTAGGCTTGAACGCATGTCGGTGGACGATGGCATATAAAACGGAAACAAAGCCACGCCAGCGGTCATGATAACGCCAAAGATGGCGGCACTTGACGTGATAAAGGCAAGTAGGGTTTTTTTGGCTCGTAGCAGAGCGATGGCAACAAGCGGCATTGCCACAGCAAGCATGGGCAGCAGCCACAGCACGCCATGCGTATAATAATTATTCAGCCATGCACCGCTTTGGCGTTCGACGGTTTTGCTGGTGGGGTCAATGAGCCCTGCCTTGTCAATCTGACTGGTGATGACATAGCCATCGATATTAGCGACCCATATGCCTGCGATGATGAGCAGTACAGAAGTCAATGCCGCTGCGATGATGGTGAACTTGATGGCACGAGTTTGCAAGTCGCCGACGGTACGGTGAGCCAAATAAATACCGCCTTGCATGATTAGCATGACAACGCTGATGATACCGCACAGCAGAGCAAAAGGTGTCAGTAGGGCAAAAAATGAGCCTGTATAAGTCGATACTAGATATTCATCAAAATGAAATGGCACACCCAAGAACAAATTGCCAAATGCCACGCCAAAAATGACAGCTGGCACGACAGAACCAACTACCAGCCCTAAGTCCCACGCCGCTCGCCATGTGGGATTTTTTAGCATACTGCGGTATTTAAAGCCCACAGGGCGAAAAAACAATGCCCACAATGCTGCAATCAATGCCCAATAAAACCCACTAAATGCGGTGGCATATACCAAGGGCAGGGCGGCAAATATCGCCCCACCAGCGGTAATGAACCACACCTGATTGCCTTCCCAGTGCGGCCCAATGGTATTAATCATAATGCGGCGTTCTTCGTCCGTCTTGCCAACGATGGGAATAAGACTGCACACGCCGATGTCATGACCGTCCATGATGGCAAAGCCAATCAGCAGTACGCCAACCAGCAGCCACCAGATGAATTTTAGGGTTTCGTAATCAAATAGCATGCTTATTCTCCCTTGTTGTCTGTATGAGTGGTTGTGCTGCTTGTGGGGTTGATAAGCTGCGGCGTAGATTTTTCGCCAAAATATCGCCCAGTGCCAAGGCTCGCAGGACCAATCTTAACGTATTTACGCATAAGATAAATCTCCACCACAAACAGTATGCTATAAAAGCCCACAAAACCAATCAACGACCACAGCACATTATAGGCATTGATATTGGAGACTGATAAATGTGTCGGCAAGACACCGTACACCGTCCACGGCTGGCGACCATATTCGGCAACAAACCAGCCAGCTTCGATGGCAATCCATGGGGCAGGCAACATTAGCACGGCGAATTTAAGCAGCCATTTTTTGTCCATAAAGCTGCCTTTGATGGTAAAAAACAAGCTCAAGGCAAATAGCAACAACATCAAAAAGCCCATACCTACCATAATCCGAAACGCCCAAAACATCGGTGCGACCCGTGGAATGGTATCATCTGTGGCTTGTTGTATCATTTGCGGCGTGGCGGTGCTGACATCGTCGGTGTAGCGTTTGAGCAGCAAGCCAAAGCCAAGATTGTCTTTATGGGCTTCAAAATTTGCCAAGACTTGTGGGTTGATGGTTTCCCCTGCGGCTTTGTTGGCTCGCATGGTGTCAAGAGCGTGTACAGCTGTCATGCCTGACAAGATGCGTTCACGGTTTTCTTTTTTGATATCGTGAATGCCAAGAATGGGCGTATCAAAGGAGCGTGTGCCGATAATACCCATCACATAAGGGATATGCACCGCCCAATTGTTCTTTTCTTCGGCTTCATTAATACTGGCGATAAGGTTAAAACTCGCTGGCGGTGGCTCGGTCTCCCACATGGCTTCGATGGCTGCCATTTTGGTTTTTTGAGCGTGTCCGATGGAGTAGCCAGACTCGTCCCCCAGCACAATAACGCTACACACCGCCGCCAAGCCAAATGCCGCCCCCACATGAAAACTACGCTTGGCAAACTCAATATCTCGCCCCCTAAGCAGATACCATGCCGACACCGACAGCACAAACATCGCCCCTGTTACATAGCCTGCCGACACCGTATGGACAAATTTATTCTGTGCTTCTGGGTTTAAAAAAACGGCGGCAAAGCTCGTCATCTCCATACGCATGGTGTCGTAGTTGAACGTCGCACCCACAGGGTTTTGCATCCAGCCATTAGCGACCAAAATCCACAGGGCAGATAGACTTGTGCCAAGTGCCATCATGAGCGTGGCAAACAAGTGCTGCACCCTTGACATCTTATCCCAGCCAAAGAAAAATAGCCCCACCATGGTGGACTCAAGAAAAAACGCCATCAAACCTTCAATGGCAAGCGGTGCACCAAAAATATCACCCACATAGTGCGAATAATACGCCCAATTCGTGCCAAACTGGAATTCCATCGTAATACCAGTCGTTACCCCAAGCACAAAGTTAATGCCGAACAGCTTGCCCCAAAAGCGAGTCATGTCCTTCCAAATCTCTTTGCCAGTGATGACATAGACCGCTTCCATGATGACCAGCATCCACGTCATACCGAGTGTCAAAGGCACAAACAAAAAATGAAACATCGCCGTGGCAGCGAACTGTAGCCGTGATATATCAACCAAATATTCGGTAATCATACGCACCCCATGGAGTAATATTTTTTAGCATTGAATTTTTGAGTTTGCCGTACAAGACCATCACTCAAAAACAAAAAAAGCCTAGCCACTCACGCTACCTATTCCATGGTGGTGCGAGTTTGTTCGGTATTTGTCTTGTACTTGTGTCAAATGTAGACCTTAGCTGTCTTGGTATTTGACCAAAGCACGGCGTTTGGCAGGTTTAACAACCGCCATGGTAGCACAAAACCAAATGGATAACAAAGGCATAACAAGTGCCGTGGTGTAATGAGTTGTATGCCGCACTGCAATGCTAGTCATAGCGAATATTGAACCCATATAAATGCAATCGTTTGATTTTGTAGTGTATTTTTGGTGAATGGTGTTGTTTTTGATATGGTGTATTGCTAGGCTGTATAAATAAAAGACAAATTTTATACAACGCACACATATTGCAAAATCATTCAAACATTTTGGGTGTACCAAGATTTCGTTATGCTAACTTATCCAAAAGGGCTGAATTCTGCTATAATAGCCAAAAATTTGACCGTAGGAAAAACTATGTCCATCAAGTCCGACCGCTGGATTCGCCAAATGGCAGCACAGCACGGTATGATTACCCCATTTGAAGCAGGGCAAGTCCGCCAAAATGTACAAGGCGGCAAAATCGTGAGCTTTGGCACGTCAAGCTACGGCTATGATGTGCGTTGTGCTAATGAGTTTAAGGTGTTCACCAATGTGCATTCGGCAATTGTAGACCCTAAGAATTTTGATGAGCGTAGTTTTATTGATATCGTGGGTGATGAATGTATCATTCCGCCCAATTCTTTTGCTTTAGCACGTACGGTGGAGTATTTTAAAATTCCACGAGATATCTTAACGATTTGCTTGGGTAAGTCTACTTATGCCCGCTGTGGTATCATCGTGAACGTTACACCGCTTGAGCCAGAGTGGGAAGGGCATGTTACGCTAGAGTTTAGCAACACCACCAATCTGCCAGCACGCATTTATGCAGGCGAGGGCGTGGCACAGATGTTGTTTTTTCAGTCGGACGCTGATGATGTGTGCGAGACTTCTTATAAAGACCGTGGCGGCAAATACCAAGGGCAGACAGGGGTAACCTTGCCAAAGGCTTAATATTCAGCTGTGATAACGATTTTTGTTCAAGTTTACAAATCAATACGTTATCTTACACGCATGGGCTTACCA
>JAUNUB010000177.1 GCA_030538375.1 Moraxella sp.
AGCATTTTAGAGTTAATCACTCTAAAGAGTTTACAGACAGACTAAACAGCAAAAACCACATCAACGGCATTGAAAATTTCTGGTCTCAAGCCAAGAGAATTCTTAGAAAATACAATGGCATTGACAAGAAAAACTTTCATCTTTTTATCAAAGAATGTGAGTTTAGATTTAACTACGGCATACCATCACAAAAGCTGAAAACTTTGAAAAAATGGTATGGGGTTTGGGGCTGATCTAGTACAGTTCCTAAGTAAATCAGCAGCTGTTTTGGCGGTTACTTCCGCTACGAAAAACTCAAGTAGTTTTATTTGGGTTTTTCTTGATAGTTTACAATGAGTTATCTTCATTTTTGTAGTGTAACATAGTTGTTATCTACTATAGCCCCAATATTTTGCAAAACATTGAGCTTGGTTTTACAAAATGGTTTTGCAAAAGTCCGATAAAAAATCCAACGGTCTATCGGATAACTATCCTAAATGCTCTTTGAGCAGCTTTGTCGACAGAGAATCTGTATCTAGCCATGCTGCAAAAGGGTGATTGGCAAAGGGCGATTTTAGGTGAGAGACAATGTAATCCTTATCGCATTCATCAAGTGTCTTGCTCCATTTTGGCGATTTGTCTTTGTCAATCAACAACGCTCGCACCCCTTCTTTAAAGTCTGGATAATTGGCACAGTGTAGCGACACATTGGCTTCCATATACAGGACTTGCTCTAGCGATAATTTGCTGGCATGTCCAAAAATCTCAAAAGCCAGTGCCGCTGATACAGGGCAACCATGCCGATAGGTATCCACCACCTTGATAAGCCATGGGTTGTCGCCAGCGAATTCATGGCTTGTGAGTGCTTGGTGAATGTCGTACATACTGCCTTTATTGACAAGGGCTTGTATTTTATCAAAGTGTGTGAGCAGATTGCTTTCTGCCAAATGTTCGGTGTGGTGTAGTGCCGATAGGGCTTGGCTTGCGATTTGATGTGCTGTGATGTTTAAGCCATTTGCGGTTTGGGGCTGCCAGTCTGCTTGCGTCAATGCCTTGATAATACTGGTGTATTCATCACTGGCGACGGCATATTCTGCCAAGCTGCCAAATATAGCGTCTTTGGCATTGCAATGAGCCCCTGTTAGCCCTAAGAATAAGCCGATTTTTGCAGGCATGCGAGACAAGAACCAACTTCCTGTGGCATCAGGATACAGCCCAATGGTAATCTCTGGCATGGCAAAACGCGTGGTTTCGGTAACGATACGATGGCTGCACGTCGCCATCAGCCCCATGCCGCCGCCCATGATAATGCCATTGCCCCACAAGATAAGTGGCTTGGTGTAAAAGTGCATTTGCCGATACAGTCCGTATTCGTGTACAAAAAAATCAACGGCGTATGGATTGGGCAGGGTAGGGTTGTCAAGCATACTGTGATAAAGGTTGCGGATATTGCCCCCTGCACAAAATGCCTTGTCCGAATTGCCCTGCAAAATAACGGCAACGATTTGTTCATCAGCCTGCCAAGTGGTGAGCTGTGCCGCCATGAGCTTGCACATATCCACGCTAAGAGCGTTGAGAGCGGCTGGGTCGTTGAGTGTCATTGTGCCGATAAGATGTCCGCTGTCTGTGGCGATGGTGTCGAATAGTACAACTGTATTTGATGGCATGAGATGTCCTTTTTATCTTAACCAATGATAAATGAAAGCGTGCAGGAAATGAAAGCGTG
>JAUNUB010000060.1 GCA_030538375.1 Moraxella sp.
CGTCAGTTGCGGCTTCTGATTAAGTGAATTTTTTAACTTTGCTAGTCTAGAGCCTTGGATTTTTCTTGATAGTTTACAATGGTTATCTTCATTTTTGTAGTATAACATAGTTGTTATCTACTACAGCCCCAAAACTTTTCATCTTTTTATCAAAGAATATGAGTTTAGATTTAACTACGGCACACCATCACAAAAGCTGAAAATTTTGGGGATGTGGTGTGGGGTTTAGGGCTAATTTACTACAGCCCCATTTTTTAAAATAAATGATAACTGGATTGAAAATCTAACCATCTCCTTGATATTTTGCACAATAAAACCCATCATTAAAAATACTCAAAATTTTTTGGGCTTATAGTGCGATTGCCCTGTGGTTTGCTAGGGCTTGCTATGACAGCTTGCGTGATCTGTGCTAGACTATTGCATTTTTGACCCCTGCAAGGACAGTCATCTATGGCAAACTCATCACCGCCAGACTCATCGCCTTTGAGCAGTTCGCCCAATCCTACGACCACTTACAACAAACAACTGGGACGTGAAGCACGCTGGGCGGTGTGGCTGACTTTGCTGTATCTGGCAGGGTGGGTGCTGTCGGCGTATTTTAGCCCCGATGGCGTGGGTGTGTTTGGTTTTCCGCTTTGGTTTGAGCTAAGCTGTTTGGCATTGCCTGTGCTGTTCATCATTGTCAGTTTTGCGGTCTTAAAAAAGGTGTATCAGCCGATTGATTTGGACAGTGCCAGCCGCACAAATTCTGACAATACAGACCCCAACCAAACAAATTCTGATAGCACCAGCACAGCTCATCAACACACCCACAATCAATCGTATTCTCAAGACGAGCAAGACAAATAAGACACGCCCATGAATATTAAGATTTTGATTCCGCTTGTTGTCTATCTTGGCTTTGTGTTTGGGGTGGCGTATTATGCCTATCGTAAGCGTCAGACAGGCAATTTTTTGAGCGAATACTACCTTGGCAATCGCTCCATGTCGGGCTTTGTGCTGGCGATGACCAGTGTGGCAACCTATGTGAGTGCCAGCTCGTTCATCGGTGGGCCGGGGGCGGCTTATCATTATGGCTTGGGCTGGGTGTTGCTGGCGATGATTCAAGTGCCTGCCATTTGGCTCACCCTTGGGGCATTGGGCAAAAAATTCGCCATACTCGCTCGCCAGACGAACAGTATCACCATCAATGACCTGCTTTTGGCTCGCTACAAAAACCCTGTGGTGGTGTGGATTGCCTGCCTAAGCCTGCTGTTTGCATTTTTTGGTATGATGGTGGTGCAGTTCATTGGGGCTGGGCGACTGCTTGAGACAACGCTTGGCATTGATTATAGCGTGTCGATTTTTATTTTTGCACTGGTAGTAGGGATTTATACGTTTATCGGTGGCTTTCGTGCGGTGGTTTTGACCGACACGGTGCAAGGCGTGGTGATGATGATTGGCACATTGCTGCTTTTGGCTGGCACGGTGTATACCTTGGGCGGTATTGACAACGCCATGCACACCTTGTACGCCATCGACCCAAAGCTACTCGCTCCCACTGGCAAAGACGATATGCTGGGGGCAGGTTTTATGCTGTCGTTTTGGGTGCTGGTATGCTTTGGCTTGATTGGCTTGCCGCACACCGCCATGCGTGCCATGGCGTACAAGGACAGCACCGCCTTGCACCGCGGCATGTGGATTGGTACGGTGATGATGGTGGTGCTGGTGCTGGGTATGCACCTAACAGGCGTGTTGGCAAGGGCAGTCGTGCCTAATTTGGACGTGCCTGATAAGGTCATTCCTGTGCTGATGATGCAGGTGCTACCGCCTGTGGTGGCTGGGGTGTTTTTGGCAGCACCGATGGCGGCGATTATGTCGTCCATCGATTCTATGTTAATCCAGTCGTCATCGACACTTATCAAGGATTTGTACCTTGCCATCAAGCCCAGTGCCATACACAACGAAACACGCATCAAGCGTTTTTCAACAGGTTTTACGCTTAGCTTCACCTTTGTGCTGGCGGCAGTGGCAGCGGTCAATCCGCCCGATATGTTGATTTGGCTCAATCTGTTGTCTTTTGGTGGATTGGAAGCCACGTTTTTGTGGGTGCTGGTGTTTGGGCTGTATTGGGACAAGGCGAATGCCACAGGGGCGATTAGCTCTATGGCGGCAGGTCTGATAAGTTATGCTCTGCTGGCGTTCTTTGCCATCAAGCCCTTTGGGTTGCATGCGGTCGTGCCTGCCTTGGTGGTTGGGCTTGTGGCGTTTTTGCTAGGCAATTGGCTGGGTGAGCAACGAGCGAGAAAACTCGCTTTGTAAGCAAATGCTTACACACATTGACGACTTTTGCCACTGTTCAGCACCGTATAAATTGGCGATAATATACACACAGCAAAGGGAATGGGCGACTGGAATGCCCCAAGGACGAACCGCTGTATTAATGGAATGAAGTTATGGATAAAATGATTGCCAGCTGTACCGCAATCAAAGCGAACCGCCAAGATAGTGCAAACTATGTTGGCGGTTTAATTTTTTGACACGTCCTAACAGTCCACTCTACCTCAAAAATCTGCTATAATATGCAGTCTATAGTCTTTGAAATTCATTTTATAGTCAATTAAAATTGCAATGATACTTACGTTGCCAGCTCCCTTATGTACTACTTGTACACGGCGGTCGCTGTCGCCTTGTCTCATTTTTATTTTAATCGACTATAGCACTATTATGCTTTTATTTTTTTATGCAAATGTTTTTGTGTAATTTTATCAATTTTAGAGAAAACGAAATGAGCCTACCCAATTGCCCAAAATGCGATGAAAACTACACCTATGCCGATGGCGACTTACTCATCTGCCCCATGTGCAGCCACGAATGGTCAGCCACTGGCACAGACGATGATGACACCGCCGTGATTAAGGACGCTGTGGGTAATGTGTTGGCAGATGGCGACAGTGTAACGGTGATTAAAGATTTAAAAGTTAAAGGTTCGTCCACACCGATTAAAGTCGGTACAAAGGTCAAATCCATTCGCCTGCTACAAGACGCTGTTGATGGACATGACATTGATTGTAAGATTGATGGCTTTGGGGCGATGAAACTCAAGTCTTCGGTGGTTAAAAAAGCCTGACACCCAAGCCAATATAAACCAATGACAACCCCAAAATTCAATCGCCAAAAGTTGATAACAAAACCCACAAAAAAGGACAATCCATGAGCCAAAATGAAGTGCTGTTCACCCAAGCCAAACGCCACATTCCGGGGGGCGTGAATTCGCCTGTGCGTGCCTTTGCTGGGGTGGGGGGCGTGCCTGTATTTATCAGCCGTGCCAGTGGTGCACGCATGTACGACACCGAAGGCAATGACTACATTGACTATGTGGGCTCGTGGGGGCCGATGATTTTGGGACATGCACACCCCAAGGTGATTGCAGCGGTCAAGGCGGCGGCGGACGATGGCTTGTCGTTCGGTGCACCGACACCGTTTGAGACGACAATGGCGGACTTGATAGCCGATATTATTCCTAGTATCGAGCTTATCCGTATGGTCAGCTCTGGCACAGAAGCCACGATGTCTGCCATTCGCTTGGCACGTGGTTATACAGGGCGAGACAAGATTGTCAAGTTTGAAGGGTGCTATCACGGACACAGCGACAGCCTACTGGTCAAGGCAGGCTCTGGTATGCTCGACATTGGCGAGCCAACTTCCAAGGGCGTGCCAGCCGACTTTGCCAAGCATACTGCAACGCTGCCCTATAACGATGTAGACGCACTCACCGCTTATTTTGCCAAGCATGGCGATGAGACGGCATGCGTGATTGTCGAGCCGATTGCCGGCAATATGAACATGATTATCCCTGCTCAAGCCTTTCATGACACCTTGCGAGCCTTGTGTGATAAGCATGGTGCGGTGCTGATTTTTGATGAAGTGATGACAGGGTTTCGTGTGGGGCTTGGCGGTGCACAAAAGCACTTCGGTATCACGCCAGACTTGACGACCTTTGGCAAAATCATCGGTGCTGGCTTGCCTGTGGGGGCGTTTGGGGGCAAGCGTGAGATTATGGAATGTATCGCCCCTTTGGGCGGTGTGTATCAAGCGGGGACATTATCTGGCAACCCTTTGGCAATGCGTGCTGGCAAGGCGATGTTTGATGAGCTGTTGGCAGATGGCTTTTATGAAGCCTTGAACCAAAAAACCAAGACTTTGGTTGATGGCTTGCAAGCCTTGGCGGACAAGCACGGCGTTGCCTTTAGCAGTTGTCATGTGGGCGGCATGTTTGGCGTGTTTTTTGCGGACAGCCTACCGCAGAATTTTGCCGACGTGTCAAAGGCGGATAGTAGCCAGTTTGCCAAGTTTTTTCATGGTATGCTAAGCCGTGGGGTGTATCTTGCCCCATCAGCCTTTGAAGCGGCGTTTATGTCCATCATGCACAGCGATGACGACATCAAAGCGACTTTGCAGGCAGCAGATGAAGTGTTTGCCGAATTGGCGTAAGACTTGCACTATACTGCTTATGATTTGTTAGGCAATCATTCATTTACTGGTGCGTTATTAGCACGCCATCGCAATCCGTCCAATGCCGATGGTTGCCACTTGTTTTTGCCAAACGAATAACCATATAAGACGGATTGATACCATTTTAAGGAATGCTTATGCGTCTGCTACTTGCCATATTTTTGCCGTGGTTGCAATTTTTTACCATTGGTCGCCCCATCGCAGGGATTGTCTGCTTGATATTACAGTTTACGCTGATTGGTTGGTTGCCAGCGGCGATTTGGTCGGTGTACGCCCTAAGCCAGTACAAAACCGACCAAAAAATCAAACGCATCACCCAGCAGCAGCCTTAACTAAGCTACTGGTTATAAGCGATTTATGATAAGCGGATTGTGATAAGTGGTGTTTTTTTAAGGGCATTCTAGCCAAACAATGATTTGGTTGTATTTTTTTATTTTTTGTACACAATGGGCAATGTTGCCTTAGCGGATAATTTTTTATGTTAGCAAAACTCATCGGCACAAAGAACGATCGTGAATTAAAACGTATGCGTAAAATCGTGGACAAGGTCAATGCCTACGAACCTGAAATCTCCGCTCTAAGCGATGATGAGCTACGTCAAAAAACCGCCGATTTTAAGACACGTCATCAAAATGGTGAGAGCCTTGACAAGCTGCTGCCAGAAGCCTTTGCGGTGTGCCGTGAAGCGTCCAAACGTGTCAATGCGATGCGGCATTATGACGTGCAGCTTATCGGTGGTATCACGCTGCATGAAGGCAAGATTGCCGAGATGAAAACAGGCGAAGGCAAGACCTTGATGGCAACCCTTGCCATTTATCTCAACGCCATTGGTGGCAAGGGCGTGCATGTGGTTACGGTGAACGATTATTTGGCAAGCCGTGATGCCGAGCTAAACCGCCCTTTGTTTAGCTTTTTGGGGCTAACGGTGGGGGTAATTTATAGCCAGCAGCCGCCGATGGAGAAGTTTGACGCTTATCAAGCCGACATCACCTATGGCACGAATAACGAATACGGTTTTGATTATCTGCGTGATAACATGGTCTTTAGCATGGACGAAAAAAAACAACGTCCGCTTAGCTACTGTATCATTGACGAGATTGACAGTATCTTGATTGATGAAGCACGCACACCGCTCATTATCTCTGGACAAGCCGAAGACTCTGCCCATCTGTATACCTTGATTAACGACATCATTCCACGTTTGGTACGCTCCAAGGACGAAGAAGCCAATAAAAACAACGCAGATGGCGATTTTTGGATTGATGAAAAAAACCGTGCCATCGAGATTAGCGAAAAAGGCTACGAAAAAATCGAGCATTTTTTGGTGGAAGTGGGCGAGCTTGGGGCGAATGAGAGCCTGTACAGCCCAGCACGCTTGCCGCTCTTGGCACATGTGCAGGCGGCGATTCGTGCGCATCATATATTCGTCAAAAATATTCACTATATCGTCCAAGATGGCGAAGTGATTATCGTGGACGAAAACACAGGGCGTACCATGCCCGGTAGACGCTGGAGTGAAGGCTTGCACCAAGCGGTTGAAGCCAAAGAAAGCGTAGAAATCCAAGCCGAAAACCAAACCATGGCGACCACCACCTTTCAAAACTACTTCCGTCTGTACGACAAGTTGTCAGGCATGACAGGCACGGCAGACACCGAAGCGGCGGAGCTAAAATCCACCTATGACCTTGACGTGGTGATTATCCCAACCCATCGCCCTATTGCTCGTGTGGATTTGAACGACCAAATTTATCTGACCAAACTTGGCAAATATCAAGGCATTATCCGTGAAATACAGACCATCACCGCCAAGGGAGCACCTGTGCTGGTAGGGACGGCGACCATCGAAGCGTCCGAAGAGCTGTCTTATCTGCTTGACCAAGCTGGTATTGCCCACAACGTGCTAAACGCCAAACAGCACGAACGAGAAGCCGACATCATCGCCCAAGCAGGCAGACCAAAGGCGGTTACGATTGCGACCAACATGGCAGGGCGTGGCACGGATATTATTCTAGGGGGCAATTGGCAGGCACAATATGAAAATTTGGACGAATTGTCTGATGAGCAAAAAGCCCAAGAGCAAGCCGATTGGCAAGTACGCCACGACCAAGTGATTGCCGCTGGGGGCTTACATATCGTTGGTTCGGAGCGTCATGAATCTCGTCGTATTGACAATCAGCTGCGTGGACGTGCAGGGCGACAAGGCGACCCGGGGCAGTCTCGATTCTTTTTATCCCTAGAAGATGACCTTATGCGGATTTTTGCAGGCGAGCGTGTAACCAGCATGTTCCGTGCATTGGGGCTTAAAGAAGACGAAGCGATTGAACATAAAATGGTGTCTCGCTCTATCGAAAACGCCCAAGGCAAAGTAGAAGCCAGAGACTTTGACGCACGCAAAAACTTATTGCAATACGATGATGTGGCGAACGACCAGCGTAAGGTGATTTATAGCCAGCGTGATGATTTGCTTGCAGAAGCGGACTTAGAAGACAGTATCAAAGCCATGCACCATGAGGTGTATAATGCGTTGATTGACCAATTCGTGCCTAGGGGTTCGGTAGATGACCAGTGGGACATTGATGGGCTAGAAGACGAAATCGAAGAAGCCTTCCGCTACTATATGCCGATTAATGACTGGTTGGACGCTGACCGCCGCCTTGATGAAGATGGCTTGCGTGAGAAGATTGTGAATACCGCCATCACTCGCTATGACGAACGCCGTACCACATTGGGCGAAGACAATGCCGCACGCTTTGAACGGCACTTTATGCTACAAAACCTTGACCGCCACTGGAAAGAACATCTCACCCAGATGGACCATTTGCGTAAGGGTATCCATCTGCGTAGCTATGCCCAAAAGAAACCAGAACAAGAGTACAAGCGTGAGTCGTTTGAGTTGTTCCGCTCTATGTTGGGGGCAATTAAGTCCGACACGGTGCAAGACCTGTCAAGGGTGCATATCCCAACGCCTGCCGAGCTTGCCGCCCTAGAAGAGCAACGCCGTCTACAAACCGAAGCCATGCAAATGCACTTTGAGCATAATGATGTGGCACTGGACGGCAGTCAAGTGAACGAAATCACCGAGCAGCCTGCACGCACTCGCACGCAAAATACCACGATTACCTTTGGGGCGATAGCACCGCAAAGTTTTAATCATCATGTCAATCTTGATAAGACAGGCATTGACAAGACGACGATTGACAAGGTGAATATTGATAAGACAAATAGCGACATGCCAAGCGATGAAACACAAGCCGATGACGCTGTTGTACCGCCTACCAATCGCAACGCCCCCTGTCCGTGCGGCTCTGGCTTGAAGTATAAGCAGTGCCATGGTAAGCTGTAGGCGTTACACCAATCCAACAACATAAAGTAGGTTGTTTGTCTTGGTGAAGGCATGGGTTTTGCTGTGATGTGTAACGGCAGTCTTGAACAATCAAGGCTGCTTTTTGTTGTCTTGCTATTGTCTTGTTGTTATCTTGTGATATTGCTTGCAAGTGATGGTTGTAAAATTAACCCCAAATCAACCTAAGCCAATATCCGCCTTTCTGATGCCATAAATTCCGCTTTAAGCCATGCCTTAAACACCGCCTTACGCTCGTCTTTGTCAAAACCTCCCCTTGACAGCAGATAATAAGCCGAACCATCGGCAACTGGTGCAGAGATGTATTTAAGCACGCCGCTGTTGATTTCTTTTTCGACCATATAAGCTGATACCACAGACACGCCAAGGTTTGCCAATGCCGCTTCGATACACAAATAAAAATGCTCCAAGACGATTTTTTCGTATTGTAAAGTTTGTTTATTCACCAGCTTGTGCATGTTTAAACGTTTCCATAAATCCGCACGAGACGCACTGAGTATCAATTTTGGCTGATGATTGATGGCTTGCTCCTGCCTGCCAACCACCGCAATATATTCGCCAGCCAGCTTGACTGCGTACAAATCTTCATGCCACTCAAAGTCATTGCGGCGAATCGCCAAATCAATGTTTTTTTCTGCAAAATCCACCTGACCCCCACCTGTCAACAAGACAATCTCAATGTCTTGATGTAAGCGATGAAACTCAACCAATCTGGGTATTAGCCACTTCATCGAAATCGTAGGTTCGCACGACAGCACCAGTTGCCGATGAGTGTTATCGGTATGAGCAAGGCTGTCCAAGCATTCACGCAATTGTCCAAAAACCTGCTCACAGCAGCGAAACAACACTTCGCCCTGTGCTGTCAAGACCAGCTTACGCCCAGTTTTCACAAACAGCTTGGTGTGTAAGGCGGCTTCTAGGTTTTTGATTTGCTTGCTCACCGCACCTTGGGTTAAGCACAGTTTTTCTGCAGCCAGTGTAACACTGCCGTACAAGGCACAAAAATAAAAAAACTTTAGAGCATTTAGGGACAGGCGTTCAATCATGAAAAAAACTCATACATTGTTATGAGAATAAATGGATTTTATTGTAGGCAATCTGATGACAAAATACAACATTCATCACAATGGTACTAAGCTCTGACAACAAAGTATCGTCATTACCATCAAAAAAACCGCTCGCACAACACTTTTTGGGGCATAGCCCAAAGCATTATACAGGAAATAAAGTCATGATTGAATTTTTGGCAGTCGCACTCATCACCATTTTGGCAGTGATTAGCCCAGGGGCGGATTTTGCCATCATCACAAAGAACAGCTATCTATATGGCAGAACCACAGGAATCTTGACCGCCATCGGCATTGCTTGCGGCGTGTTGGTGCATGTGGCTTATACCTTGGTGGCACTGGCGATTGTTATGGCGTATATCCCAAATTTTTTGGGTATCGTGAAGTATGTTGGTGCGGCTTATTTGATGTACATTGGCTATGCAACGTTTGTGCAGTCGCCCATCATTGACACCCATGCAACCGCCGTCATCAGCAAAAGGCGAGCCTTTGTCTATGGCTTGCTCACCAACGCCCTAAACCCCAAGACAACCTTGTTTGTCATCAGCACTTATACACAGATAGTCAGCACGACCACGCCTACATACATCTTGGTGGGTTATGGCGTATTTATGTCGTTGGCACATTTGCTGTGGTTTGTATTGATGGCTTTTTTCTTTTCTCACCAGCATTTAAGGAGCAAAATGCTCAATCAGCAAGTCATGATTAACAAGGTGATAGGCAGTATCTTGGTGATGTTGGGCGGATTGCTTATCGTTGCCAATATCTAGGCTGATAAATGCTTGGCATGCCCACCGCTTTTAATAAGCCCAATCACGCATACAGATGTACATCGCCACCTTGATGGGTATTTTGTCCGTAAAACATAAAATCTTGTAATAATTTTATGCTACACTACCAAGCATTGTTAATTGTTATGTTTGGCGACCATGAACAAAAAAATTTTTTTGATAATCGGCGTATGCGTCATGTTGGCATTGGCGGTGATGGCTTGGCAATACCGCAGCACCCCCCAAGTGCAATACATGACCGAGACCGCCAAAATATCAACCATCGAAAATACCGTACTGGCAGGCGGCGTGGTGAATGCCGTGGAGCTGGTGGACGTGGGTGCACAGGCGACAGGTAGGGTGGAAAAACTCTATGTGAGCCTAGGGCAGAGCGTCAAAACAGGCGATGTGATTGCCGACATCGAAGCCACAGGACAGCTTGCCGCCTTGCAAGAAGAAGAACTGAACTATCAAAATTTGCAAGCCCAGCACAAGACACGCATAAGCCAGCTGGCACTTGCCAAAAGCGAGCATGAGAGCCAAAAGATACTGTACGACAATGGGCTATTGTCTCGTATGGACTACCTAAAATCCAGCAATGCCCTAAAAGTCGCAGACAACGAACTAAAATCCAGCCAGCTACAGCTTGAGCAGGCAAAATTAAAAATCCGCACCGCCAAAAACAACCTAAACTATACGCACATCACCGCCCCCATGGACGGCGTGGTGGCAGCCATCGTTACCAAGCAAGGGCAGACGGTGAACGCCGCCCAATCCGCCCCCACCATCATACGCCTAGCACAGATAGACAGCGTGTATATCAAGGCGAAGTTTTCGGAAGTGGACGTGCCAAGGCTCAAGATAGGCATGCCTGCGTATTTTGGGATTTTGGGTATGCCAAACCGACGTTTTGAAACGGTGCTTGAGAGCTTGGAGCTGTTGCCAGTGAATGCACAATCAGACAGCACGAGCCAAAGTGCGGTGTATTATACAGGGCTGCTTAGCGTTCCTAATCCCAATCATGAGCTGTATGTAGGCATGACCGCCAATGTGCAAATTATCACCCAAGCCAAAACAGACGTGCTTGCCATTCCTATCACGGCATTGGGCGAAAAAATGGGCGATAACGTGTACAAGGTTGAGATTATGCCAAAAAACACCAAAAATAGCCCCTTTGGTACAGCAGCACTACCCACCACCAAAGAGATTGAAATTGGGCTACAAAACGACACCTTGGCGGAGGTCATCTCTGGGCTTGCCGAGGGCGATGAAGTGGTGATATCACAATCGACAGGCGAGGTACAGACCTTGTCCAGCGAAGAATTTGGTATGTGATGGATAGGCTTATGACAGACACGCACAGCCAAGCACCTATGATGAATGACGAGATGAATTACGAGCGTCCGCCACTGCTTGCACTCAAAGGCATTGACAAAATTTTTCGTAATGGCGATATGCAGGTGCAGGTGTTGCACAGTATTGACTTGCAAGTGTATCAAGGGCAGATGGTTGCCATCATTGGGGCTTCGGGGTCTGGCAAGTCCACCTTGATGAACATCATGGCGTGCCTAGACGTGCCGAGTGGGGGCGAATATCTTATCAATGGGCGTACCACGAGCCAAATGAACAAGGAGCAATTGGCAAGTCTGCGGCGTGAGTATTTTGGTTTTATTTTTCAGCGTTATCAACTGCTTAATCTGCTAAGTGCCGAAGAAAACGTTGCCATGCCTGCCATCTATGCTGGGGCGGACAAGGGCGAACGCTTGATACGAGCTAAGGCACTGCTTGCCAAGCTGGGCTTGGGTGAACGCAGCAGCTATTTGCCAACACAGCTGTCGGGTGGACAGCAGCAGCGTGTCAGTATCGCAAGGGCATTGATGAATGGCGGACAGATTATTTTTGCTGATGAGCCCACAGGGGCATTAGACAGCAAAAGTGGGCTGGACGTTATGCAAATCTTGACCGAGCTAAACGCCGCAGGGCATACGGTGATTTTGGTAACGCATGACCCAAAAGTGGCACGTTATGCCAGCCGTGTGATAGAGATTAAAGACGGTCGTATTTTAAGCGATATACAGCAAACCCAAAGCCTGCCAACGGCTGATACTCCGCTTGATGAGCTGACCGACAACGCTTCTGATGGTACTTCTGACAGCGTTGCTAATAGTATTTCTGATGACACTTCTGACAGCATTTATAATGACGTTTCTAATGGTGCTTTTGATAACACTTTTGATAGCTCACCCATCAGCCAAGCCAATCCCACCCATCAGCCAGCCCACCACATCGCCCACCAAGCAGCCCCTATTCCAAGCAAGTCTTTGCCCCAAGGTTTTGACACGCCTGTATTCACAGGGCTAAAAGAAGCCTTGCGTATGGCACTGCTCACCATGGTGATGAATAAGGTACGCACGCTTTTGACCATGCTTGGTATCATCATCGGCATTGCGTCTGTGGTGCTGATTGTGGCACTGGGCGACGGCTCAAAACAGCAGGTGCTAAAGGATATTAATCAAGCAGGCACTTCCACGCTGTCCATCAGTGCTGGGGCGAATATCGGCAGCAAGGACAACAGTGCCACAGAAACACTCACCCTAGACGACATGTACGTTTTGGGGCAACAAAGCTACATCAAGGCAGTGTCGCCAGAGCTGTCATCTGCCATGACCATCAGACAAGACAACGTGGAACGCACCGCCCAAGTCAGTGGGGTAAACGTTGGCTATGATAAATTGCAAAACGTGCAATTTGTCTCAGGGCGTATGTTTACGCAGGCGGATTTGAGTAATTTTCGCCAGTATGCGGTGATTTCGGACAGAACCAAAAAGGAGCTTTTTGGCACACAGACAGCCGTTGGCAAGGTGATTTTGCTTGATGGCGTGCCGAGTAAAATCGTGGGCGTGCTTAAACAAAGTAGCATGTATCAAGACCGCAGCCTTGCGGTATGGCTGCCATATACCACGTTTCAAGCACGCTTTAGTGGGGCGAGCAATCATTTAAGCGGTATCACGGTGTCGTTGCAGCAGGGCTATTCATCGGCATTGGCGGTGGAAGGGGTTACCAATCTGCTGACCAAGCGGCACGGCAAAAAAGATTTTAGTATATTTAACAGCGACAGCCTTGCCAAAACCATCGAAAAAACCGCCACGACACTGACGCTACTAATATCCGCCATTGCGGTGATTTCGCTCTTGGTGGGCGGCATTGGCGTGATGAATATCATGCTGGTGTCCGTAACCGAACGCACGTCCGAGATTGGGGTGCGTATGGCGGTGGGGGCAAGGTACAGGGACATCATTCAGCAATTTTTGATAGAAGCCATCGTGGTGTGTTTTGTGGGTGGGGTGATTGGTGTGGCACTGGCGTTTTTGGTGGGTGGGCTGCTGACGTTGTTTGATATCAAGGTGTTGTTTTCGGTAGGCTCGATAGTGCTGGCGGTGGCATGTTCTAGCTTGATTGGGCTGGTGTTTGGCTTTATGCCTGCTCACCGTGCCGCCCAAATGAACCCCATTGACGCACTGAATAAGGCATAAAAGATGACAAAATTTTCAAAAGCCGTGTTTTCAAAAGCTGT
>JAUNUB010000061.1 GCA_030538375.1 Moraxella sp.
GTGTACTGGTAGTACATCAGGGAGCTGTCAACGCTGTATCATTGCAATTTTAATCGACTATAGTAATAAGGTCGCCCACAACGCACGTATTATTGCAATTTTAATTGACTACAATAATAAAAAAACAACCGCTCACTCTTGATAAGCGGTTGTTTTTGATACGGTATTCAATTCATCTTAGAAGTTGATATGAGCACCGACAGCCCACATGTTTGCATCAGAGTCTAGGTAGTTATAGCCTGCTTCGATGTTGAAGTTTTCGGTTGCTTTAAAGCCCAAGCCTACGCCGCCTGCCAGTGAAGTGCTTGATGCTTTTGTATTAAGATTAACAGCCGTTGCCTTGGCTTCGGTTCTGGCAATACCTAGCTTGCCTTTGGCATAAACTGGGGTATTGTTGAAGTGGTAGCGATAAGTACCGTATGCACCGTAGCTTTTGGCACTAAGTTTGCTGTCTACTGCGTCGAATCTTGCGTCATCAGAACCCACGTATTCTACTTCTGCACCGAAGTTTTGGTCGAAGTTGTAGCCACCATACACGCCGTATGCGGTTGGGTTTTTGGCGTTGGCAAGATTGGTATCAAGGTCAAACTGACCCACTTTTACACCGATGTATGGCTGTCCTGCACTGCTACCGCCATAGCTAACTGCAGCATTGGCACTCATCGCAAGTGCAGAAGTGGCAGCAAGGGCGATTAGGGTTTTTTGATATGCTTTCATGATTACCTCCATTGGTGTGTATTAAAGCATTAAGTCACGCAAGCAACTGTGTTTTTTTTGACAGATTGGCTTAGGTGATGGGCATATAGTAACAAAATATTTCATACTGACTGTGCGTGTTCGGTAGATTGAACGTTAAGTTTTGCAAATTTTATGGATTTTATAAATACAATCGGAGATTTTTTGACATCTTTTGTTACAATTATTGCAATCCACCCTAAAATTCCGCCATTTATTGCACAAGATTAACAGCTAATCCGAATAAATCCACCGTTCATCTGCCTATAAGCCCAAAAAACCTGCATGAATTCTCGTCATTCAACAAAGTTTGGTAATTCTGACCGAACTTTGTTATCATCATGCTTTCTTATTCATTAGGACTGCTCATGCAAAAATCACTACTTATCTTTGATTTGGACGGCACACTCATCGACAGCGTGCCAGACATCGCCCTTGCCATTAACATGATGTTGGGCAAAATTAGTGGACTACCAGTCGCCGAAGACAAAGTGCGTGGCTGGGTAGGCAATGGTTCGGTAAAACTGGTAGAGCGAGCCTTGATAGACCAAGTACTGCCACATGATGAAAGTCATCTGCACATCGCTCATGAGCTGTTTTTGAACGCCTACGCTCACGATACCTGCACGCATACCGTGGCTTATGTTGGGGTGCATGATGGGCTGACACGGCTTAAAGCGTATGGCTATCGCTTGGCAATTTGCACCAACAAACCTGTGCAATTTTTGCCAGAGATTATGCGTAACATGGATTGGCAGGACTTGTTTGAAATGATACTGGGTGGCGACAGCCTAGCGGTCAAAAAACCAAACCCTGCCCCACTGCTGCACATCTGTCAACAGCTTGGCATTGACCCCAGCATGGCGGTGATGATAGGCGACAGCAAGAACGATGTGCAAGCAGGCAAAAATGCTGGCATCACCACCCTTGCACTCACCTATGGCTATAACTATGACGAACCCATCACCAACAGCCAGCCTGATAGAGCCTTCGATGACTTTAAGGCATTGGCAGATTATTTGTGCGATGGTAATGGGTCAAACAAAGCATGATGAATGTATATATAGTTGGTTAAAATAAAAAAGAGACAATGCCCGCTGTGTACTAGCGGTACACAAGTTCGCCCACAACGCCGTATCATTGCGACTTTAATCAACCATAACTACCGATAGCTAAGAGCTTCCGCTAAATGAGCAGTGGCAATGTATTCGCTGCTTGCCAAATCTGCCACGGTGCGAGCCACACGCACAATACGATGATAGCTGCGTGCCGATAGATTGAGCCGTGCTGTGGCGCATTTTAGTAAGGCTTGCTCACTTTCGCCTAGGCGTGCGTGCTTATCCAGCTCACTGGGCGACAACTCGTTATTGGATTTGCCTTGACGCAAGGTAGCTCTATTGCGTGCTGCAACGACACGTTCTCGCACCACGTCCGATGATTCACCTTGGGCGGCATTTTGCAAGTCATCAATCGGCAAGGCAGGCACGGACACATGCAAGTCAATTCGGTCAAGTAGTGGTCCAGACAGCTTTTCTTGATAACGCTGCACCGCCAAAGCCGTGCAATGACAACGCCCCGATGTATCGCCATGATAGCCACACGGACAAGGATTCATGGCGGCAATGAGCTGAAAATTGGCAGGAAATCGCACTTGTGAATTTGCCCTACTGATGATAATTTCTTTGGCTTCGATAGGCTGACGCAGCACTTCTAGCACCCTGCGGTCAAATTCTGGCAATTCGTCCAAAAACAACACGCCCTTATCTGCCAGCGTAATCTCACCCGGCTTGGGACGAGAACCGCCGCCCACCAGTGCCACCGCCGAGATGGTGTGGTGTACTTCTCGAAAGGGTCGCACGCCATATTCATGCATCATATCTGCCACCGAATAAGTAGACGCCACTTCTAGGGCTTCATCATCATTCAAAGGCGGTAGAATGCTTGGCAAGCGTGAAGCCATCAAGGTCTTGCCAGAGCCGGGTACACCTTTAAACAACAGCGAATGACCGCCAGCCGCTGCCACTTCCAAAGCCCTGCGTGCATGATACTGACCCTTGACATCTGCCAAATCCAGCCGATATACAGGCTTGACATCGCTTGCTGCCACCGCAGGTGTTAGCCTGTCTTCTGGATTTTGGTTTATGCCTGCCAGCACTTCTAAGTGCCGACACACCGCCCCCAAGCTATCCGCTCCCAAGGCAGCCACACCTGACACTTTGGCGGCTTCTGTCGCACTTGCTTTGGGGGCGATTAGGCTGCGTTCGCCATCGACTTTCATGGCTCGTGCCACCGCCAATGCACCTGACACATCACGCAATTCACCATTTAGGGCAAGTTCACCGATAAACTCAAAATCAGCCAGCACTCGCTCATCTATCTGACCACTTGCCGCCAAAATACCAATGGCAATCGGCAAATCCAGTCTTGCCCCATCTTTTGGCAAGTCCGCAGGGGCAAGATTAATCGTTAAGCGGCGATTGGGGAATTCAAAACCACTGTTTAAAATCGCCGAACGCACCCTATCTTTGCT
Source organism: Moraxella sp. (assembly GCA_030538375.1). GTDB lineage: Bacteria > Pseudomonadota > Gammaproteobacteria > Pseudomonadales > Moraxellaceae > Moraxella. The sequence continues at coordinate 3,266 of JAUNUB010000061.1, forward strand.
CTCACGCACGCTGGCTTCTGGCAAACCCACAATCGTCAAAGCAGGCAAGCCTTGGGACAAATGCACTTCAACAGTAACTTCTGGAGCGTGCAAGCCCACCACCGAGCGTGTAAAAACCTGTGCAAACGACATCAGTTACTGCCGTCTATATGGCGATAACGTGCCGAGCGAGCGTGTGCGTCCAGATTTTCTTCGACTGCCAAGGTGTCCGCCACCTGTGCCAAGGGTATGCTGCCAGCAGGCGTGCAATAGATGAGTGATGATTTTTTGACAAAGTCGTACACCCCAAGTGGTGAGCTAAAGCGTGCCGTGCCTGATGTTGGCAAGACGTGATTGCTCCCTGCACAGTAGTCGCCTATCGCTTCTGGCGTGTGTCTGCCCATAAAAATCGCCCCTGCATGACGTATCTCACCCAGCACCGCTTCGGGGTCATCAAGCGACAATTCCAAATGCTCTGGAGCAACACGGTTAATCACCGCCATGCCCTGTACTCTGTCCTTGACAAGGATTAATGCCCCACGATTGCTAAGGGCGGTGCGGGCAATATCCGCCTTGGGCAAATCTGCCAATGCCTTATCAATCGCCTGTGCTACCTTATTTAGCTGAGTTTCGCTGGTGGTTACAAATATCGCCTGTGCCACCGTGTCATGCTCGGCTTGGCTTAACAAATCCATGGCAAGCCAATCGGCATTGTCCCCTATCTCGCCTTCGGCATAGACCAACACTTCTGATGGCCCTGCTATCATGTCAATGCCTACTTGACCGAACACCGCACGCTTGGCAGCCGCCACGTATTTGTTACCAGGGCCTGTGATTTTATCCACCTTGGCAATGCTGTCCGTACCATATGCCAGTGCCGCTACCGCTTGAGCACCGCCAATGGTAATCACCGTGTCCACGCCTGCCAAATGTGCTGCCGCCAATACCAAGGGATTAAGCATACCATTGGGTGCTGGTACAACCATCGTAATATTACCCACGCCCGCCACTTTAGCAGGAATGGCATTCATCAGCACGCTAGACGGATAAGACGCCAGCCCCCCCGGCACATAGATACCCACACTGTCAAGCGGCGTAACTTTTTGCCCCAGCATGTTGCCAAGGCTGTCGGTAAAGCGAAAGCCCTGCTCTATCTGATGTTGATGAAACTCAAAAATACGCTTGGCGGACAATTCCAATGCGGCTCGCACGGTGTCATCAAGCCCATCAAATGCAGATTTTAACTGCGTTTGACCGACGAACAATTCTGCCATTGTGCTGGCAGGGTGTCTGTCAAATTGCTGCGTAAGTGCAAGCACCGCCTTGTCGCCATCAGCTCGTACCTTGGCGATAATCTCATTCACCGTCTCGATGAGTGCAGCGTCTGTTACCGTCTCAAAGGCAAGTAGTTTAGATAACTGCGTCTCAAAATCCGCACTGCGACTGTCCAATCTTAACATTCGTTAATTCCCAAATCAAAAAAATCATTACCAAAAAACATCACAAATTATAGTCGATTTATAGTCGATTAAAATAAAAATAAGACAAGGCGACAACGTCCGTGGTGTACAGGTAGTACATAAGGACGCCCGCAACGTGTATTATTGCAATTTTAATCGACTATATCAGCTTGCAGACCCTTTGCCAATACATACACATAGGCTTGCAACATCTCACCATCAGCCGTGCGTACCGCTGTCAGCACACGTTGATATTCCGCCCCTTCAAAGTCGTCCAGCCGCTGCCAATGCTGGTGTAGCTCATCTGAAGTCAATACAAAGCCTGCCACATCGTCCGCCATGTCATCTAGGACAATAGCAGGAAAGCCCATCGTTGCTCCCCAGCCCTCGGCGTGCAAATGTCCACGCACGCTCGCACCTTGCCATGTGCCAGCCACGTCCGCCAAGATGTGAGCATTGGCTCGATTTGGCGCAAGCGTGCCATAGACAAATAAATGCTCAATCATCGCCCATCACGCCCCAATACTCTGTTCAAAACTTGCCAAAATCGGCGACAGTAATGCCAGTTTTCGCTTATAACTCACCTTATTGACAATCAAGCGAGATGACACTTGACAGATCTCGTCCAAAGGCTCAAGCCCATTGGCACGCAAGGTGTTGCCTGTGTCCACCACATCAACGATTAAATCCCCTAAGCCCACGAGCGGTGCAAGCTCCATTGAGCCATACAGCTTAATCACGTCCACCTGCACGCCAAGGCTGGCAAAGTAGGCTTTGGCGACATTGACATATTTGGTGGCGATACGCAAGCGGCGATTTGGCAAGCTCACCCCCACCACGCCTGCGGTCATTAGGCGGCATTTGGCAATCTGCAAATCCAGCAGTTCGTACACATCGCTTGCCGCTTCCATCAACACGTCTTTGCCTGCTACGCCCACATCTGCCGCCCCATGAGCCACATAGGTCGGCACATCAGACGCACGCAAAATCAAAATACGCACATCAGAGCGAGTGGTTTGGAATATGAGCTTGCGTGAGCTGTCTGGGTCTTCGGTGAGTTCAATGCCTGCCGTCTTGAGCAGTGGCAACGTTTCTTTTAGAATACGCCCTTTGGATAAGGCTAGGGTTAAGCCCTTAAAATCATCAGTCATTATTATTACCTATTATCATAAATCCGCTTATTCAATCTACTTATTATAGCCAAAATCGCCAGCCAAACAAGCTAAGTTTGTTGGTATATATCAAAGCATTGACAGCAAGTTTAGCTTATTTGGTGAGATTTTGATACCATGCAACGCAATGTGTTAAATTGGGACACGTCTTGCTATCGCTCATGCAATTCACTCGTATAGCTCATTCATGCAACTCATTCGTGTAACTGCGGCACAAGCACAAGCTCCAACACACGGATATATCGCCCTTCGACATCGGTAACGGTGATTTGCCAATCGCCTATCTGTATCACTTCGTCTTGCACATTACTCACCGCACCCAGTGCCTGCATGACCAGTCCGCCCATGGTGTCCACATCGGTATCATCAAAATGACTGCCCAAGATTTCGTTGCAATCCCCAATCAAAGTCGCTGCCTGCACTATCCACACCCCAGATTTGGTTGGGTGTGGTAAGATGTTGTTAATATCGCTGTCTTCATCAATATCATCATGCTCATCGACAATGTCGCCCACAATCTCTTCGAGCAAATCTTCCATCGTTACCACGCCAGACACGCCGCCAAATTCATCTACCACCACCGCCATATGCACTTGAGCCCGTTGCAGCAGCCGCAGCAGCGTATCACAGCGTGCGGTTTCGCTGATGTATAGGGGCTTTCGCACCAGCTCTTTTAGGTTGAGTATGGGTGGTGTTTCGTTTTTTAACATCGCTCGATTGCGTGCGACCAAAAGCGGAATCAAATCTTTGGACAACAAAATCCCCAGTACCGCTTCGCCATCTTGGGTGTCGAACACAGGGTAGCGAGAATGGGCGGTTTCGAGCAGCAGCGGAATGATAGCGTCCAGCTCATCGCTGTTGTCAATATACGCCAGCTGGGTGCGTGGGGTCATAATCTCACGCACTTGGGTGGCTGGCAACTCTAGCACACCCTCCAGCATGTCTACGGTATCAGGCTCTAAAAATTTGTGCGAGTCTTGCACCAGTTTGATTAGCTCATCACGAGTTTCGGGGGCGGTGGACAGCCAGCGTTTTAGCCCACGCATTGTCCAACCGCTAGAATTGTCATCAGACATGATAGTTATGGATAACCTCAGCAATAAAAAATAAATCACACTTTACTAAAATGCACACAATTATTCAATAACAAAATAATTTAATTATAGTCAAAGAAATTCACTTTAAGACAAGAAAAACCAGCAGCAAGTAGTACAGCCAACGAGTTTGATAACGCATTAAAGTGAATTTATAGTCAAATAAATTCACTTTAAGCCAAGGAAAACGAACGTAGATAATACTTACCAGCGAGTTTGACAACGCATTAAAGTAAATTTAAAAGACTGTAGCATACCCAAAACCTACATTTGCAACCATTATTCATAACAAAATGTATCAAAATATGACAAGATTTTTTACAAAAACCGCTCACACCCCATATTATATATAAAAAAAATCCCATCATTTATTTAAAAAATACCCAACATTCTATCAGGATATTGGATTAATCATGCCGTATTGGGTATGCTAGACCCATAAATCGCACTCACCAAGATTTGCTGATGTTGGGTTGATTGTGGCAGGTGTGGTTTGTAGTTGGTAATTATAAGTTTTTCGGCATTTTTGCCCATGACATTTTAAGGAAGTTATCATGACTTATCAATCCGCTCTACAGCACGTTCGCAATGTAAAAGAAAAACTAGGCGGCACATGGGACGCTATCCGCCCAGAAGATGCGGCTCGCATGATTGTACAAAACCGCTTCACCACAGGACTAGACATCGCCAAATACACCGCTGCTATTATGCGTAAGGACATGGCAGAATATGACGCTGACAGCAGCCAATACACTCAGTCTCTCGGCTGCTGGCATGGTTTTATTGCGCAGCAAAAAATGATTGCCAACAAAAAATACTTCGGCACAACGAGCAAACGCTACATCTACCTATCAGGCTGGATGGTGGCAGCACTTCGCTCTGAATTCGGTCCACTGCCCGACCAATCCATGCACGAAAAAACCGCCGTGCCAAAACTTATCGAAGAGATTTACACTTTCCTTCGTCAAGCTGACGCTAAAGAATTGAACGACCTATTCCGTGCGTTGCAAAAAGCCGAAGCCGCTGGCGATGCTGCCAAAGCCAAAGAAATCGAAGCCAAAATCGACAATTTCGAAACTCATGTTGTACCAATCATCGCTGACATTGACGCAGGTTTTGGTAACGAAGAAGCCACTTACCTACTCACCAAGCAAATGATTGAAGCGGGTGCATGTGCCATTCAAATCGAAAACCAAGTGTCAGACGCTAAGCAGTGCGGACACCAAGCAGGTAAAGTAACCGTACCACACGAAGACTTCCTAGCCAAAATCAACGCCGTGCGTTATGCGTTCTTGGAGCTTGGCGTAGACGATGGCGTTATCGTGGCACGCACAGACTCTGAAGGTGCTGACCTTACCCAAAAAATCCCTGTGGTGCGTGAAGCAGGCGACTTGGCTTCTCAGTACATCAGCTACCTTGAGACCACCGAGATTGACATCGCTGACGCCAAAGAAGACGAAATCCTTATCAAGCGTGATGGCAAATTGCACCGCCCAACTCGTCTAGCGTCTGGCTTGTATCAGTTCCGTGAAGGCACGCAGCATGACCGTGTGGTACTAGACTGCGTAACCAGCCTACAAAACGGTGCGGACATGATTTGGATTGAGACCCCAACGCCAGACGTGGCAGGCATTGCAGGCTTTGTCAACGACATCAAAAAACAAGTGCCAAATGCTAAGTTGGTATACAACAACTCACCATCGTTCAACTGGACCATCAACTTCCGCCAACAAGCCTACGACCGTTGGGCAGCAGAAGGCAAAGATGTGTCAAGCTACGAGCGTGATAACCTAATGGACGCTAAGTATGACGACAGCGAACTTGCCAAAGATGCCGATGAAAAAATCCGCACTTTTCAAGCCGACGCAGCGCGTGAAGCTGGCGTGTTCCATCACCTAATCACCTTGCCAACCTACCACACTGCGGCTCTATCTACCCATGAGCTTGCCAAGGGTTACTTTGGTGATGAAGGTATGCTGGCTTATGTGGCTGGTGTTCAGCGTAAAGAAATCCGTGGCGGTATTGCGTGCGTCAAGCACCAAGCCATGGCAGGCAGCGACATTGGCGATGACCACAAAGAGATTTTCTCTGGGGATAACGCCCTAAAAGCTGGCGACGCAAGCAAAAACACCATGAACCAATTTGGCGGTTAATTGCTTTGCAATAATTGCTATACCAAGTAACGAGACGGTGTCTTTTTGATTGTCCCTAGTCAAAAAGACACCGTCTTGTTCTTTTTTATAATACAGCGATAGATATTTTTACGACAAATTTTTAAGGACAAAACATGACCACACGCATTCAAAAAGGCACGCTTGCCATCGACAAAGTTTTGTATGATTTTATCGAAAACGAAGCCCTGCCTGTGGCTGGAATTAACAGCGATATTTATTGGCAAAACTTTGAACAAGTGGTGTTAGAACTCACCCCAAAAAACAAACAACTGCTTGGCGTGCGTGATGAGCTGCAAGCCAAGATTGATGACTGGCACAAGAACAACACTTATGAGCTCACTGCTTACAAGGCATTTTTGAGCGAGATTGGTTATCTTGAGCCAGTTGTGGACGATTTTACCATCAGCACGCAGCATGTTGATGATGAGATTGCCACCATTGCAGGGCCGCAGTTGGTTGTGCCTGTGCGTAATGCCAGATACTGCCTAAATGCCGCCAACGCTCGCTGGGGCAGTCTGTATGACGCATTGTATGGCTTTGATGTGATTAGCGAAGCGGACGGTGCGGACAAGGGCAAAGGCTATAACCCTGTGCGTGGCGAAAAAGTCATCACCTTTGCCAAAAATTTTCTTGATGAAACTTTTGCCTTGACCGAAGGTTCGCACGCTGATGTAACGGCTTATGCTGTGGCTGATGGCAAACTTGTGGCAACGCTTGCCACTGGTACAAGCACCCTTGCCAACGCCGAACAACTGGCAGGTATCAATGGCAATACCGACGCACCCACAGAAATTATCCTAAAAAACAATGGACTACACGCCATCATCGTCATCGACCCTAGCAGCCCTATCGGTCAAACCAACAAAGCAGGGGTAAAAGATGTGATATTAGAAGCGGCTGTTACCACCATTCAAGACTTAGAAGACTCCGTGGCGGCGGTAGATGCCGAAGAAAAAGTCGAAGGCTATCGCAACTGGCTGGGACTGATGAAGGGTGATTTGACCGAAGTCATGGAAAAAAATGGCAAAACCATCACTCGCACCCTAAACCCCGACCGCAGCTACACCGACCTAGCTGGCAACACAAAAGTACTGCACGGACGCTCTGTCATGCTGCTGCGTAACGTAGGGCATTTGATGACCAACCCTGCGATTTTGGTCAATGGCGAAGAGATTTTTGAAGGTATCATGGACGCACTTGTTACGCCCATGCTAAGTGCCATTGACATTCGTGGCGACAACATCGGCGGACTTCGCAACTCTCGCACAGGCTCGATGTATATCGTGAAACCAAAAATGCACGGCTCGGCAGAAGTCGCCTTTGCGGTAGAATTGTTCACTCGTGCCGAACAAGCCCTTGGTTTGCCTGCCAAGTCTATCAAAATGGGTATCATGGACGAAGAGCGTCGCACATCAGCCAATCTTAAAAACTGTATCAAAGCTGCGGACGACCGCACCATCTTTATCAATACAGGCTTTATGGACAGAACAGGTGATGAGATTCACACCGCCATGCACGCTGGGGCATTTGTGCGTAAGACCGAAGTCAAGGCACAGACGTGGTTTAATGCCTATGAAGAGCGTAACGTCAAGATTGGGCTGGCGGCAGGACTGCGTGGCAAGGCTCAAATTGGCAAAGGCATGTGGCCAAAACCTGATATGCTGGCAGATATGTACAACAGCAAAATCGAACATCCGCAAGCAGGGGCAAACTGTGCATGGGTACCATCACCCAGCGGTGCGGTAATTCACGCCATTCACTACCATCAGTGCAATGTCATGAACCGTCAGCAAGAGCTGCTATCCACCGCCACACCAAGCCTTGATGAGCTACTGACCATTCCACTTGCCAGCGACACCAATTGGTCTGACGAAGAAAAAACGCGTGAGCTTGAGAATAACTGCCAAGGTATCCTAGGCTATGTGGTGCGTTGGGTAGATTTGGGTGTGGGCTGCTCCAAAGTGCCCGATATTAATAACGTGGGCTTGATGGAAGACCGTGCCACTTTGCGTATCTCCAGCCAACACGTTGCCAACTGGCTGGCTCACGGTGTGGTAAGCCGTGAACAAGTCGAAGAAGTGCTACGCCGCATGGCAAAAGTCGTGGACGCACAAAATGCGGACGACCCAGAATATCGCCCCATGGCAGATGATTTTGACAACAACATCGCCTTTAATGCCGCAGCAGACTTGATATTCAAAGGAGCAATCCAACCATCAGGCTACACCGAGCCGCTACTCCACGCCGCTCGTCTCAAGCTCAAAGGCTATCAAGGCGATTAATTGATTAACTTGTTGTTATAATGTGCATGATAAAAACCGACTTTTAAGAAAGTCGGTTTTTTTGGGTTGATTTTGATGAACACACTCTTTACAGCCATTTTGATTGCAATCGTTTTGAAACCACGCCAAACCAACAATATCAAAACCCTGCTTACTTTTAATTAAAAGACAACCAATTAAAAAACAACTGGGTGTACCAAGCATTCATCTTTTTTAAATTAAAAAATGCGATGTGAATATCTCTTAAAAAACCATACAATTTAAAGCGGTTTAAGTTTACAATAAGCTATCAGCCACAGGCGATACAAAACATCAAAAACTCACACAAAGGCAAATTATGAAAGTTTATTTGGTTGGTGGTGCTGTCCGTGATACATTGCTCGGCATCCCTATCAAGGACAGTGATTTTGTGGTGGTTGGTGCAACCGCTCACGAAATGCTGGCACAGGGGTTTCATCAAGTAGGGGCGGACTTTCCTGTATTTTTACACCCAAACACACACCAAGAATATGCCCTAGCTCGCACCGAACGCAAGACAGGGCATGGTCATTTGGGCTTTAGTGTACATGCCGACCCGTCCATCACACTTGAAGAAGACCTGTTACGCCGAGATTTAACCATCAATGCCATGGCAATTGAAGTGCATGGATTGTTTGACAGCACGCCCATCTCTTGCCAAGTCATCGACCCCTATCATGGACAACAAGACTTAACAAATAAAGTCTTGCGGCATGTTTCGCCTGCTTTTAGTGAAGACCCACTAAGAGTGCTACGAACCGCCCGCTTTTATGCCAGATATCATAGTCAATCATTCACCATCGCCGATGAAACCGTTCATCTTATGCAGCAAATCGCCAATCAAGGCGAGCTGTCTCACCTAAGTCGAGAGCGCTTGTGGGCAGAAAGCAGCAAGGCACTCCAAGAAAAACATAGCTTTGCTTACTTCGATATCTTGTATCAACTTGGCATTTTGGCAAAATTTCTCCCTGATTTGGCAAGCAGCCTACAAGATGACGCATGCAAGCAGCGTACTTTTACCGCCTTGCACGCCGCTCAAGATAGCACGCTCAACGTCAAGACAGCCCTGCTGCTGTCATCTTTTTTGGATTGCACTGATAAGCTGGAGCTTTTAAAACGCACCGCACAAGCATTGCTTATTCCTAGGCACATTGTTAATTTTGCACATCTGTTTCTGGGTAATTTTGATACGCTCACTCACCTGCCTAATGTCTCGGCAGACAGCTTGCTCGCCTTGCTTGAAAGCACCAAAGCACACACAGCACACAAAGCAGACTGCACCATATTTCAATTACTACAAGCAACTGGGTACATCACTCCCACGCAGTGCACCAGCTCATTTATCCAAGACAGCATTCTCGCCTATCAAAGCATTGGCATTCAAAATATCGATAGCTCTCTTACAGGCAAAGCAATCGGTGATGAGCTGACAAGACTTAGGCACGCCAAGCTGCACCAGCTTGTTATGGATAGTAATGGAACTACACCAAATCAGCCCTAAACCCCACACCACATCCCCAAAATTTTCAGCTTTTGTGATGGTGTGCCGTAGTTAAATCTAAACTCATATTCTTTGATAAAAAGATGAAAGTTTTTCTTGTCAATGCCATTGTATTTTCTAAG
>JAUNUB010000062.1 GCA_030538375.1 Moraxella sp.
CAATGAGTTATCTTCATAAAACTAGTATAACATGATTGTTATCTAGTACAGCCCCCATTTTTATTTTAATCGACTATAGTTAGCTGTATAAGATATAAAATAAGATACAGAATTTTTTATGAAAAATCTACAATCGAGCAAATCATGAAAGCGTACCATTTGGTATAATGGCACGCTTTTATCAATAGTATTATCGACTTTGAGTTTTTTGAATTTGTACCTATATATAAGTGGCATTAAAATTTTGGAGAAAACATGAAACAATCCCCCTTAAACCATCAGCAAGGCATGTCGGCGTGGACGATATTGCCGTGGCTGTTGTTCGTTACTTTGGCGGTGATTTTTTGGTGGTTCGCAACCAGTCAAAAACCCACGCCAAGCAGCTCATTAGCCGAAGAGCCACAAGCCATCGCCACAGTGGCAGAGCCTGTCATCGCAGACAGCAAGCCTGTCAGCTCATACCATGATGCGGTCGCCAAGGCATCTGTATCGGTGGTGAACATTTATACCGCACAGCGTGCGGCACAGCACCCTTATGCCAATGACCCCATGTTTCGTGAATTTCTACAGCAGTATGGCTTTAATGCCCCACAAAGTCAAGACAATACCAGCCTAGGCAGCGGCGTGGTGGTCTCTGCCGATGGTTATATCGTTACCAACGCCCATGTGATTAATGGGGCAGATGAGATTACCGTGATGTTGAGCGATGGTCAAAAAGGTCGTGCAACCGTCATCGGCACAGACACCGAGAGTGATTTGGCGGTGATTAAAGTGGAGATGACAGGACTTACCCCATTGGCATTTCGTAGCTCGCCCATTCGTGTCGGTGATGTAACACTGGCGATTGGCAACCCCTTTGGCGTGGGACAGACAGTTACGCAGGGCATTGTGTCGGCGACAGGCAGAACAGGGCTTGGGGTGAGCACCTTTGAAGATTTTATTCAGACCGATGCAGCGATTAACCCCGGTAACTCTGGCGGTGCATTGACTGACGCTAATGGGGATTTAATTGGCATTAATACGGTGATTTATTCTCGCTCTGGCGGTTCGATGGGGATTGGTTTTGCCATTCCGACCAGCATTGTCGAAAAGGTGATGAATGACTTGATTAATACAGGTGTGGTTAGCCGTGGTTGGCTTGGTATTGAGATGGCGAACACCGTGAACGACCCCACCAATCTTGAGATTGCCGATGGCGTATTGATTGCAGGTGTGCAGCCCAATGGTCCTGCGGCAAATGCAGGCATGCGAACAGGCGACATTATCACCGCCATTAACGGCACAAAGATAAATACCCCCAGTGCCTTGGTGCAGTATATTTCTGCACAATCGCCAAACAGTGTGCTAAGCGTGGATATTCAACGTGGTGAAAATACCCAGTCGATAAACGTAACCTTGGCACAGCGTCCAAACATGAATGGTGCTGCGTCAATTAATCAAAATGAATAAAGCAAAATAAGTCCATCAAAAATCACCTAACAAACTTTGATTTCGTTAGGTGATTTTTTGGCTTATGAAATATATTTAAAAAGATGTATCACCCATTTCAAACAATGGCAATTGCACATCAATATCACAATTGGCGAGTTTTATCGTGCCATTCACCACACAACAACATGCCAATACTTCATTATCTGCCAATAAGCATAATGGTGGCAAGGTGTGCTGTATTGTACCTGTCTGCTCGATAATCGAAGTTTTGCAAGTACCGCAATAGCCTTGACAACATTCATATTTTGGTGAAAAACCTGCACGGATTAATCCTTGTAATAAAGTCTCGCCATCATGCAGATAAAACTTATCATCATTAATTATCACCCAGCTCATGAGATTACCTGTGTGATTTTTTTATAATTCAAAATCGTCTAAATCCGCATCGTCCAAGTCGGATTTTATTTGCCCTACTAAATAAGTGGTGATTTCGGTTTCTTGGGGAGCGACTTGCACGTTATCTGATGACAACCAAGTATTAATCCATGGAATAGGATTGGATTTTGTGGCGAATATAGGTTCTAAACCAACCGCTGTCATGCGTGTATTGGTGATGTATTCGACATATTGACACAGAATGTCTTTGTTCAAACCAATCATCGAGCCGTCTTTAAACAGATATTGTGCCCAGTTTTTTTCTTGGATAGCGGCGGTTTTGAATATGTTAATGGCTTCGGCTTCGCATTCTTTGGCAATCTCAACCATTTCAGGGTCGTCCTTGCCGTATTGCATAAGATTAATCATGTGCTGTGTGCCGTTTAAATGCAGGGCTTCATCACGGGCAATCATTTTGATAATCTTGGCATTGCCTTCCATTAGCTTGCGTTCGGCAAAGGCAAATGAGCAGGCGAATGACACATAAAAACGAATGGCTTCTAATACATTCACCGCCATTAGGCACAGATAGAGTTTTTTCTTGAGTTCTTTTAATGAGACGGTGAATGTCTTGCCACAAACAGTGCGAAACTCTCCTTCACCGTGCAGAGTATATAACTGAGAAGCGGCATATAAATCATCATAATACTTGGCAATATCACTGGCTCGTGCCAAAATATATTCATTGTCCATGATATCATCAAATATCACGCTGGGATTATTCACGACATTACGAATGATATGTGTATAACTGCGAGAATGAATGGTCTCGCTAAATGACCATGTTTCTATCCAAGTTTCAAGCTCTGGAATAGAAACTAATGGCAACAATACCACGTTAGGACTACGCCCTTGAATACTGTCTAGCAGTGTCTGATACTTTAGATTGCTCAAAAAAATATGTTGTTCATGAATGGATAAGTTGGCAAAGTCGATACGATCTCGACTGACATCAATCTCTTCAGGTCGCCAAAAAAAGGACAATTGCTTTTCGATAAGCTGTTCAAAAATTGGGTGTTTTTGTTGGTCGTAACGTGCCACGTTAACAGGTTGTCCAAAAAACATAGGTTCGGTGAGTGCATTATTTTTGGTTTGGCAAAAAATAGAATAGTTCATAATTATTTTATCTTGTTGGGTGAATGAGATGTTTGCAAGTGTTAATAAGTGCTAATTAGTCATAACAAAAACAGTATTTGCTATGACCTATTACTATTACTTACATTTGTCTTATATACAGGACTTAAAATAAATCATTTTAAATCTTACACGCACCGCCTGCACAATCGTCCATGTCTGCTTGGGTATCGTCCGCACCATCACGAGTATTGTGATAATACAGGGTTTTTACACCGTATTTGTAGGCGGTAAGCAGGTCTTGTGTCAGCACTTTCATGGGGACTTTGCCATCTTCAAATTTGGCTGGGTCGTAGTTGGTATTGGCGGAGATACTTTGGTCAATGAATTTTTGCATAATGCCGACGAGACGCAAATAGCCGTTGTTATCAGGCATTTGCCATAGCAGCTCATATTTGCCTGCCAGAGTTTCGATGTCGGGCACGACTTGCTTTAGAATGCCATCTTTGGAAGCCTTGACCGATACCAAGCCCCTAGGTGGCTCAATGCCGTTGGTGGCGTTGGCGATTTGGCTCGAAGTTTCGGACGGCATAAGTGATGATAGGGTGGAGTTGCGTAGTCCGTGTGCCTTGATATTAGCACGCAAGCCTTCCCAGTCAAGGTGTAGCGGCTCATCACAAATCTTGTCAAGGTCGCTCTTATAAGTGTCAATCGGCAACACCCCTTGGCTGTAGCTGGTCTCATGAAACCACGGACAAGCCCCTTGCTCTTGGGCGAGCTTATTAGATGCTTGGAGCAGATAATATTGCAGAGCTTCAAAAGTGCGGTGTGTCAGCCCCATTGCTTTGTCGTCAGAATAGCTTGTGCCATTTTTTGCCAAGTAATAAGCATAATTGATGACACCCACGCCCAATGTACGGCGGTTAAGGCTGCCTTTTTTGGCGGCAAGCACAGGATAATCTTGGTAATCGAGCAGTGCGTCAAGAGCACGCACAATAAGTTCGGCTGGCTCTTCGATGTCTGTTAAGTCATTGATTTTGCCAAGGTTAATCGCCGATAGGGTGCATAGAGCAATCTCGCCATTTTCATCATTGATGTTATCAAGTGGCTTGGTAGGCAGGGTGATTTCCATGCACAGATTGGACTGGCGAATCGGTGCAACCGCAGGGTCAAAGCTGCTGTGCGTATTGCAGTGATCTACGTTTTGAATGTAGATACGCCCTGTGCTGGCACGCTCTTGTAACATAAGACTGAACAACTCACGCGCTGGGATTTTGCGTTTGCGAATGTTGGGGTCGGTTTCATATATAGTGTACAATCGTTCAAATTCTGCTTGGTCAGCAAAAAAGGCTTCGTACAACCCTGTCACATCAGATGGCGAAAATAGGGTGATGTCTTCGTTTTTGATGAGACGAGTGTACAAGGTCTTGTTAATCTGCACCCCATAATCCATGTGGCGGACACGGTTGTCTTCTACCCCGCGGTTATTTTTGAGTACAAGCAGGCTCTCGATTTCCAAATGCCACAGTGGATAAAACAACGTTGCTGCACCGCCACGCACACCGCCTTGTGAGCAGGATTTGACCGCCGCTTGAAACATTTTAAAAAACGGAATGCACCCTGTATGTTGGGCTTCACCGCCACGAATGGGACTGCCTAGGGCACGGATTTTGCCTGCATTGACACCAATACCAGCACGCTGCGACACATAACGCACAATGGCGGAAGTGGTGGCATTGATACTGTCAAGGCTGTCATCACATTCAATCAGTACACACGAGCTAAATTGGCGAGTGGGCGTGCGTACCCCTGACATGATGGGGGTGGGCAAGGAGATATAAAAATTGCTGGTTGCGTCATAAAAACGCTTGACATAATCCAGCCGCACCGCCTTGTCGTACCCTGCAAACAGACACATACCAACCAAGATGTATAGGAACTGGGGACTTTCAAACACACGCTTGCTCACACGGTCTTGCACAAGATACTTACCCATCATCTGCTCAACAGCGGCATAGGCAAGGTTCATATCACGGTCGTGGTCGATGTAGGCATTTAATTCATCAAATTCATCACGGCTGTAGTTCGCCAAGATATGTGCGTCATATTTGCCTTGTTTGGTTAAATTTTGTACATGCTCAAACAGATGTGGCGGCTCAAAATCCCCATAGGCAATCTTACGCAGATGAAAAATCGCCAAGCGTGCCGCAAGATATTGATAATCGGGCGTTTCGGCGGAGATTAGGTCGGCGGCTGCCTTGATGATGGTCTCGTGAATGTCCTTGGTGGCAATGCCGTCATAAAACTGAATGTGGGATTTTAATTCCACTTGTGAGACAGAGACGTTATTTAGCCCTTCGGCTGCCCAATTGATGACCTTGTGGATTTTTTCTAGGTCGATGAGTTCGAGCAGTCCATTGCGTTTGGTAACTTTGATTTTATCAATATGGGTCATAACGTTTCTCACTGTTTTTTTTAAACTAAGGGCGTAAAACTGACAAAAATACCTTGACTTTTTAGGGTCTGTTGACATTTCGTCTTTGTAGATAAAAATGAGATAAATCGCAGTTCTTTCAAGGAAAAAACGCAGGTTGATAGTTATTCTATCGGCTAAGTTTTTGACGATGAAAGACAAGATTTAGCCATTTTTAGCACAAAAGCCATGTGTTTACCACAAATTTCAAACTTAATTGTTTGGCGTGATGAATTGTCGGCAGACCCTAATTAGATTGTGTGGACTATTCAAAAAATAATCACAACATATAGTGTCAAAATTTTTGTAACGCACAATATAGCATAAAAAAAATTTTTTACCAGTCTTGATTTTTTAATTTATTGACAAAACAATCAGTTAGAAAAAAAAGTTTTTTGTAAGCTAAATTTTGTATAAAAAGTAATCAGTGTTCAGTGTACTGTAGTGATGATTTTTCCAAAAAAACCAACCCACTTCACTGATTTCACCAAACTCATCAACAGCCCCTAACTGCTACCGATTTTTGTGTTGTTTTAATTTTTTGTGCTTGATGTGGTAGGATTGGCTGAAAAGCTGGGCTTAAAAATTAAAAAAGCCATTCAAAAAAGAATGGCTTCTGATTATTTGTTATGCAGGGACTGGTGATTACTCATCACGTAATAAGTCGTTTAGACTGGTCTTAGCACGAGTTTGTGCGTCGACTTTTTTGACGATGATGGCGGCGTATAGGCTGTATTTGCCGCATTTTGATGGCAATGTGCCAGACACCACCACCGAACCTGCTGGCACACGTCCGTAATGGATTTCACCAGTTTCACGGTCGTAGATTTTGGTGGATTGACCGATGTACACACCCATCGAAATGACCGAGCCTTCTTCGACAATTACCCCTTCAACGATTTCACTTCTTGCCCCAATAAAGCAGTTGTCTTCGATAATGGTGGGATTGGCTTGCAGTGGCTCAAGTACTCCGCCGATACCCACGCCACCTGATAAATGGACGTTTTTGCCAATTTGGGCACACGAGCCAACCGTCGCCCATGTATCTACCATTGTGCCTTCATCTACATACGCTCCGATGTTGGTGTATGATGGCATTAGCACCACGTTTTTGGCGATGAATGAACCCTTGCGAGCGGTGGCAGGTGGTACAACACGCACGCCAGCTTGTTTGAAATTATCTTCGCTCCAGCCTGCAAATTTGGTATCCACTTTGTCAAAATAGCGAATGTCTTCGCCGCCGTCCATAGGGCGATTGTCGTTGATTTTAAAAGACAGCAGCACGGCTTTTTTGACCCATTGGTGTACAACCCATTCGCCGTTGATTTTTTCGGCAACACGCAAAGAGCCGTTATCCAGCCCTACCAGCACTTCTTCGACAGCAGCACGCACATCGTTTGGGCAATCATTCGCCCCAAAATTGGCACGATTGTCAAAGGCGGTTTCGATAATGGTTTGTAAAGACATGGTATTGTTCCTTGTATGAATGAATTGATGAAAAGATATATAATGGACAGTGAAAGAAGTTAAAAAATACGATTAAAAAAGCAGGCACAAGGCAAATTCTTTCATTATAGATTGACTTGGCTTATCTCATCTTGTTTTGGGCTAAGCCTTGGCAATACGAGCATTCAGCCAGCTCAGCACATCTTGGTACACCTGTTCTTTATTCAACTCATGCAAAGGCTCGTGCCGCATGTTGGGATAGAGCAGTGATGTGGTCGCTATCTGATGACGAAGCAGTTTATCGTGCAATAAAGCAACATCTACCCCCATATTGCCGACAGGGTCATCTTTGCCGCTCACCAAAAGCACCCCAAAATCACTACCACAAGACTGATACCAGCTGTCTTGGGTGGCTTTTTTCATCAGAGTGTACAAAGCAATAAAGCCATTATTGGTAAAAGTAAATCCGCATAAGGGGTCAGCTTCAAAGGCTTTGACGGCGTTCACGTTTTCGGCAAGCCACGCAAAAGGTGAGGCACTAATAGGCGAGCGGATTTGATTGAGCATGTATTGGTTTAAGCCCCATGCAAGGCGTTCGTTTTTGAGCTTGGGGTACAAGGTGTTGAGCAGGGCAAGGGCAGGGCTTGCCAATGTGCCAAGCATACCGACACCGTTGCCTGTCCCCATGATGATTGCCCCAGTAAATTGACTGGCATGATGAGCAAGTACGGTACGCACCACCAAAGACCCCATCGAATGCCCCATCACAAAATGCGGCACATCTGTGGCGAATGTCTTTAGCTTGTCCGCCATAATCACCATGTCTTTACACAGAGCTTGCACTGGGTGCTTTTCATCAATAAAGCCAAGCTCATTCATGTCTTTGGCGGTTTGACCATGCCCCAATTGGTCATAAGTGGCGACCAGTATGCCGTTATCTGCCAAAAATTGAGCAAATTCGGCATAACGTCCGCTATGCTCGCACATGCCATGCACGATAAGCAAGGTCGCCTTAATATCGCCAAGTGGATAAAAAAACGTATGGTGCAGGCGGTGTACGCCATTGCTAGAGAGTATGGGTTGGGTCATATGGTTACTATGCTGTTTATCTTGATTGCTTATCTTGAGTTATTTTCAATGGCTTGCTTAATAGCTTGTTCGTCCATATAAGCGGTTATGCCGTTTATTTTGTTTTGAACACTTGGGTGATTACAGATTTCAAAATCTTCATATATATCCCTATTGCATTCATCACAAAAACTTTTTTATGCAAACACTCAAAAACACCCAGCTTTTTCACCACGTTCGGCTTTTTCGAGTTTTTCGGCAGCCAATGCCTTGCTAGAGCGTACAGGCGGTGGACAGTCTTCACCATAATATTGACGGTCAGCGAAGTAGCTGGAGCGTACCATCGGATTCGCCCAAATGTTAAAAAAGCCTAATTTTTTGCCGTATTCGGTATAACGTGCAAATTCATCAGGGTGTACATATCTGTCCACTGGAGCGTGATTTTTACTAGGAGCAAGATATTGCCCAATGGTGATGATGTCTACATCATGGGCTTTTAAATCGTCAAGCAAGGCGTAGACTTCTTCTTCGGTCTCGCCAAGCCCCACCATAAAGCCGCATTTGGTTGCCACATCAGGGCGACGTGCCTTGTATTGCTTGAGCAAATCTAAAGAATGCTGATAATCCGAACCGGGGCGAAACGCCTTGTACAGACGTGGCACGGTCTCAATATTGTGATTGAACACATCGGGTGCGGTTTCGGTGAGTAGCTCAAGTGCCAGCTGCTCACGCCCACGAAAATCAGGTACTAAAATTTCGATTAAGCAGTTTGGGCTTAGTGCCTTGGATTCGTTAATCACATTCACAAAATGCCCAGCCCCACCGTCCTTTAAATCATCTCTATCGACAGATGTAATGACTGCATATTTTAGCCCAAGCCCTTGAATGGTCTCGGCGGTGTGGCGTGGCTCATCAGTGTCTAGTGGATTAGGTCTGCCGTGAGCCACTTCACAAAATGGACAGCGACGTGTACAGATATCACCCATAATCATAAAAGTCGCCGTACCATCACCAAAGCACTGTGGCAGGTTGGGGCAGGCGGCTTCTTCGCAAACGGTGTATAGCTTTTGTTTACGAAGTGTGCCTTTAATGCGTTCTACTTCGGCAGGGCTTGAGAGCTTGACGCGAATCCAGTCGGGTTTTTTTGGGGCTTCGATGGTCGGAATGACCTTAATCGGAATGCGAGCCACTTTGTCATAGCCACGCAATTTTTCGCCTTGTACGGCTTTTTTTGGGGCGGGGCGAGCTTCTGGAGTGTAGGTCTGGACAGTAGTCATGGCATTCTCAAGGGGTGTTTTGGGCTGTTTTGTGCCGCTTATTTTACGATATTTTTGGGCAAAAATCTAGCTTGTCATCATGGTTAATTTACGCCCCACAAAGTCGCCACAAAAGCGGTGTAAATTGTTGTTTGGTGTAGCGTGATGTGTTATGCTAAAGCTGATAATCATAAAAATAATGAGCTTCTCATGATGTTTTTTGCGGTTGTGCTGGCAGTGCTGATTGCACTGGCAAGTAAAAATATTGGCTTGGGTGCTTTACTCGGCTTGGTGCTATGTTTTATCGCCCATAGGCTAAAGTCCCAAGAAGATGAGTTTAATCAATTGTCTAATAGGCTTGATGAATTAAAATCGCACAATGAATTTTTAACTGAAAAATTAAGCGAAATAGTTCATCACTCATCACAAGAGCCATTAAATACCACACCGCATAATTCAAATCAGCCACAGTCATCAATCATTGAATATAATACTTCTTCCAATATCGATAAAATATTCCGCCAAGATAACATTCAAGGATTAGATGATACTAATATTAATGACAATATTCAGCCTATAGAAGACTTAGAAAATCAGACAACGAATACATTATCCACGGTTTTAGATGTAGTTCATAACAAAGCCAATAATAGAATAAATAGCGAACTGGGCAACAAAACCAATAATAAAAAAGTCAAATTCATCAAAAAATCCAGACATGATAACAATGAAACTGATAATAGCTTATCATCAGAGTTTGATTTTAGTCAAAACAAATTAGTTCAATGGTTTATCAATACCAATCCCTTGTTAAAGATTGGCATGATTGTGCTATTTTTGGGTTTTGCCTTTTTGTTAAAATTCGTTTCTACCAAAATCGTAATTCCTGTTATTTTGCGTTATCTTGCTGTGGGTTTGTTTGGTTTGGGTGCGTTGCTATTTGGCATTAAGCGATACGACAAAAAGCCAGTATTTTCATTGGCTATGCAAGGCTTTGGTATTGCGGTAATGTATTTGACAACATTGGCTGCATTAAAACTTCATGGCTTGGTCGGTAGCGTGCCTGCTTTTGTATTTATGGTGCTATTGATGGCACTGCTTATCTATCGTGCCATGAAGCATGATAGTCAGATGCTCGCTCAAATTTCTGTTGTGGGGGCGATGGCTGTGCCTATACTAACTGCCACAGGGTCAAATGCCTATGTATTGTTATTCTCATATCTACTATTAATCACCATGGGTGTGGCTATTATTGCCAGTATTAAGGCATGGCGAAGTCTAAATATCAGTACGTTTTTTGGTGTAGTGCTGATTGCTTATTTCTGGTCGCCTATGTATCAAGATGATAATTATCTTGTTATTCAGGCTTTTTTATTGGCATTTTGGTTGTTATTTAATGTGATTGTGATACTCTACGCCAAAAATAGCGATGAAGATTTGTCCAATCATCTGCCAAATCGCATTGCCAATAATGCCACGTTATTAGAAATTATGGATTATATAAAAAACCATGGTCTATATATCGGCAAGTTAGACAGCAGTTTGTTGTTTGGTGCAGCATTAATAGGTTTTTATTTCCAATACAGCATTACTCGCTATCTTGAGTATGGCAGTGCCATCGCTGCGTTTGGTTTTGCCGTTGTTTATTTGCTCTTGGGATTGTATGCCAACAATATGGGGCAATCCTTTGCCATACTAAGGCAGGCTTTGATAAGCCTGTGCTTGGTATTTATTACCATCGGTATTAGCCTATTATTAGATGGTAATTGGCTGAGCAGCACATGGGCGATACAGGCGGCACTGCTGTATGTGTTTGCGATGAAGCAACAACAGCCGCATTTTAGGGTTTTTGCCCTTGCTCTGTTTTTTGCCTCAGCATTATTATGCTATCAAAGCATATCACAGAACCTAATTGTTACCGACACGCTATTGCTGGGGTTATTTGTACATACACTGGCTATTGTTATCTGTGGTGCGATGATATTTTTAACTTATATTAAAGAAAATACTGTCAATATAGAATATGAAGATGATGAAATATTAGATGATAACAATGAAGAGTGGTATGCAAACGCTCAATTGGCATTATGGGAAAATAACACCAACAACACTGCACTTATCGCAACGCTTGGCTTGTTATTCATCTTGCCAATGCTGATATTTGGTTATGCGGGGTCAATGGTCTCTTTGACGGTGATTGCTTTGCTGTTGTCTGTGGCAAATCGTTATATTCACCATTTGTTATTCTCAGTATTTGTAATGATTGCGAATGTTACTGCGGTTGTTTTTTTATACAAGATATTATTTATAAACTATAGCACCAATGTAAGTGATGGTTATGCCAGTCTCTTGGCACTCATATCCATGATGATGACCTTATTGTCCGCCTTTGTCTATCATCGAGACAGTGATGACGATAGTAGCGATGATAATGACGGTGCTGATAAAAATGTGCAGTTTTTGGCAGGTTATGGCTTGTTAATCATTCATCTGCTATTGGTATTATTTAGCGTGTATTCACTAAATGCTACCTATAACTTGGATATTGATTTTGTGCGTGCAGCCAGCTTATGCTTTGTGCCGATGGTGATATTTGCTTACTTCGCCAACTATTACGAAGCTAAAAGGCTAAGTTTGTGTTATTTATTAGTGGTGGCATTGTTGTTTCTTGATATATTGCTATCATCTACTTCTAATCCATTTTCAACATTTTTATTGTATTTGCTGGCGACGTTGTTTTATGGATTTATTTTATATTATCAGCCGAATACACAAAAAGCGAATTCTGTATTGGCATTCACCTATAAATCCGCCTTAATCATATTCACATTGCTATGGACGTGGTATGTGTATTTTAAAACCAGCTATTATGATTATCAAGATTATAAAATAGCGATGATTTTCCCAAGTTTATTTGCTTGGGAGATGTGCCTATATCGAACATTGCCAGCACCATCTGTGTTAAAAGAGCCTTTGCATAAGTTTGGTGCGGTAAGTTTGGCGGTATTAACCGTGATGATATTGGTCTATCTAAATTGGCAAACGCCTTATACGTTTATATTCTTGCCGCTGCCTTATTTGCCGATTATCAATCCTTTGGGGATAATTGGCGTGGCTGTATTGTTTATGAGCTTTAGACAATTGCCAAAAATATTAGACGAGAGTTATCATTTTTATACTTCTATTCTGATGACGATGGTGGCATTTTTTGTCTTAAATACCGAGATTATGCGATTGTGGTATTTTTATGGCGGTGTTGCGTGGGAGTTACCTGCATTGCTTGCGTCATTTGGCGTGCAATCTAGCTTGTCTTTGGTGTGGGCGTTGTCCGCCATTGTGCTGATGGTGCTTGGCAATCGCAGAGCAGAACGTCTGTTTTGGCTGATGGGAGCGGCACTGATGAGCGTGGTGGTGATTAAATTGTTCTTGGTAGATTTGGGCAACAGTGGCGGTGTGGCTCGGATTGTATCCTTTATTGGCGTGGGTTTGCTGCTGCTTGTGGTGGGGTATTTTGCTCCAGTGCCGCCCAAAAAGAATGACGAAACTGCCAATTAATAGCCATTATCATTTAATAACAAGCATAGTACTATTTTTTAAATAAATGATGGCTATAGCTTGGAATTTTTGAATTTACGAGCGTTTTAGGGTATTATGGCAGGGTATTAGGGTCTGTTGACAATTCATCACGCCAAACAATTATAGTCAATTAAAATTGCAATGATACTTCGTTGCCAGCTCCCTTATGTACTAC
>JAUNUB010000063.1 GCA_030538375.1 Moraxella sp.
GATTGTTTAAAAAAAGTAAAATCCTGCATGTTTTTTCGTTTGTTACTCTCAAAGATAGAAAATAGGTATGATTTTTTGAGCTAAGTACAAGTTTTTGATGAATAAGGTTGTCAAATGTTACGCTTTCATGCACAATACGAGTATCAGTATTATAATGTTGTGAAAAGGTTGTTAAAAGTTTGTTAAAAACAAGGAGTTTGCGGTGCGTTTGGCGGGATTTTTGATTGTGTTTGGCTGTTTGTTTGTAGGGCAGGTGATAATTTGGCTGACAAAATTACCCCTACCGCCCAGTATCATAGGGCTGCTATTGCTTTTTGGCTTGCTACAAAGCAGGCTGGTCAAGATTGAGCAGGTGCAGAGCTTAGCAAGGGTGCTGCTGGATTATTTGGCGTTTTTGATTGTGCCAGCGTGCATTTCGCTCATGCAGTATTTTGAGGTGATTAAGATGGATTTTTGGGCGATTATTGGGGCGACTGTGTTTGGCACATTGTTGGTATTGTTTGCGACAGCCCACAGTTATCAGATTGTGAGAAGGCTTATCAAACAAAGCAATGCTTCAACAAATATTAAGGAATGATGATGGTTGATGCCGATTTTTATGAGTTGTTGTCCAGTCCGTTTTTGTTGTTATTGATATTGGCAGGTCTGTTTCAAGCGACGATTTGGCTGCGTGCAAGGTTGGGTGGTTCGCCGTGGATTAATCCCACGCTGTTTACGACTTTTGGTATGATTGGCTATTTGCTGCTTAGCAACACGCCTTACGAAAAATTCGAATACGCCAGTGGTTTTTTAACCTTTTGGCTGCAGGTGGCGGTGGTGTGTCTTGCTGTGCCTTTGTACCTGCAATGGGAGCGTATCAAAAAACAGTGGCTGGCGATTATCGTCAGTCAAGCGGTGGGGTGTATCACAGCGATTGTAACAGGGGTGTGGCTGGTGCAGTGGTTTGGTGGTAGCGAGCAGGCGGTTTTGTCCATGGTGGCAAAATCTGTAACCACGCCCATTGCGATAGAAGTTACCCAAAATGTTGGCGGTGTGGTGGGCATTAACGCTTCTACGGTATTGATTGCAGGCGTGGTAGGTCAGATAATAGGGCTGTGGTTTTTTCGTGTGGTAGGGGTAAAAAGTCATATTGGCAAGGGTCTGGCGATGGGGACAGGTTCGCACGCTTTGGGTATTGCTGCACTTATGCCATTTAGTCAGCGTTATGTGGCTTATGGTACGGTAGGGCTGATTGTCAATGGGGTCATGACGGCTTTTGTCGCCCCTGTGATTGTACCGTGGCTGGTGTGATTTCTTTGGTGTGATTTTGATGGCGTGGATAAGATATGAGTGAGTGTACCAGCCAAAGACAAGGAAGCTTTTTAAAATTTGTGTAATGAAAGCTGGACGTAGCCTAACCGTGCCTCAACCAAAGTACCACAAAAAATTGCATTTATCTTGATATTAAGAATTGCCAAAAATAAATTCTGCCATACAAAGCCAAGAATGAGCTATTAGTCTGATAAAACTTGCGACAACGTGGGTGAAATTTGCTATTATACGGTATATTTTTTAAAAAAATTTTGTAGCGAGCGACAGGCACGATGGTAATCACCAAAAAACAACCAAACACCAAGCGTGTACATTTCATGCCAAACCCAAACATCAAAATAGCACGGACAACAAACTTAAATGGTGTAAGTAGTGCGGCAAGCGAGCTGCACAAAGCCAGTTTGTCTTTTGGAAAAGGTATAACTTCTGCATGCAGCTTGGCTATGCTGATGATGGCGTTGCCAGCGTGGGCGAATATCAACCCATTAGAAGTGAATGAGCTTATCGGTCAAGCGGTGCAAACACACCCTTTGATTGGCTCGGCGATTGCCGATGAGCAGGCCGCTGCCGAAGGTGTTACGGCGGCAAAACTCAACCTGTTGCCAACCCCAAGCATTGCCACCACGCATGACAACAATCGTGGTATGGTCGCCACAGCAACTGTCCGTCAATATCTGTGGACAGGCGGACAATTGACCGCCAATATCAATCAAGCGATTTATGACGAAAAAGCTGCCACCGCTTACATCTTTGAGCAGCAAAATACTGTTGCCAAAAACACCATTGATATTTGGCAAAGCTATATTTATGCCATTGCTTTACAAGATTTGTATTTGGATAACTTGGCACGTTTGGCAGAGTTTGAAGCCCAAATGACTCGCCGAGTGGCACAAGGGGTCTCCGCTAGGATTGAGCTGGATTTGGTAAAAAACCGTATCTTGCAAGACCAAAATTCATTCCAAGGGGCTAAAGAACAGCAAGCTATCGCCGAAGCTCGTTTGGAGCAGTTAATCGGACAGCCCATCAACTCAACCAACGCCAAAGTACCCATGGCTCTGCTGGTAAGATACGCCAAGGAGCAATCACGCCCCTTTGCTGAGCTTGCCTTTGGTGATGTCAGTGAAACCAATCCTGCCGTCATGCGTCAAAGATTTCAAGTGGAAGCGGCACGCCATGAACACAAAGCCCAGCGTGCCAGCCGTTATCCTAGCGTATATGCCCAGTATAGCCATGATTTTTATTTGGAAGAAGGCGAAAACAATGGGCAATTTTCTGTGGGTATGAGCTATAGTCCGGGGGCGGGGTTTTCTAACCTTGCCTTGGCACGAGCGTCCGAAGCCAGAGTACATAGCCTGCTACAGACCCAAGAAGCCGCAAGACGTACCGCCATGGAAGCCATTCAGACACAGTATCAGCAATTTGTGTCATCTCGTGACCAAGAACTGTCATTGACTGCAGCGGTTGCAGGGGCAAAAATCGTAACCAATTCATACCGCCGTCAATTTATCGCAGGGCGTAAAAGCTGGCTAGAAGTACTCAATGCGGTGCGTGATGAATCTCAATACGAGCAGCAGCTATTGCAAGTGCAAGCACAGATGGTGGCAAATTTTTATAAACTTCAAGTGGATTTTGGTTCAATGCCTTGGCAGCAGACCAATAATGGCATGATGGCAACGCCTGTGAGTGAATTTCGAGCCATTGCCAAGTTGTCGGATTGGCTAAGCGTGCATACTGGCACAGATGACACGCCTGCCGCACGTCCAGATGAGTTCGAAGAGTATTTTTTGGCAGATGAAGAAGGCTTTGTGCTTGATGAGATAAGCATAGAGAACCTACAAAATCCCACCACAAGACAAGCGACAAATTTTACATTAGTAACCAGTCCTTTGGGCGATGACGTTACTTTAGAGAATAATTTGGAGAATAATCAGTAATGACTGATAAGTACTTTAAAAAAATTAGGCTGTATTCCTAATGGATAATATTGGGGTGCGTTCTAGGGTCTGTTGACATTTCGTCTTTGTAGATAAAAATGAGATAAATCGCAGTTCTTTCAAGGAAAAAACGCAGGTTGATAGTTATTCTATCAAACAAGTTTTTGACGATGAAAGATAAGATTTAGCCACTTTTAGCACAAAAGCTAGCACAAAAGCCGTACATTTACCACAAATTTCAAACTTAATTGTTTGGCGTGATGAATTGTCGGCAGACCCTAATATTTAATGGTTTAAAATACCAAAATTTTACCAAATAGCGTTAAATTTGCTACCAATATTCACAGTAAATTTGCCTTGTTTGGTGTATGGTTTGTTTATTTTAATCAACTACATCATCTAAAATAAATAGGGGCAGACCCTAACAAAACTGGGTAAAGGCATGTCAAATCAAACTCAACCACACGATAATCAACTTACGCCAAGCTCAAATCCAAGAGAATTGGCAGGTGCTGTATCTATTATTTTAAAAGAGCAAGGCTTTCCTGTGGACAAAAATCGCCTACAAAGTGCCTTGGGTGGCGTGGTGGCGATTAATGACCCTTATTCCAAATTGGCGATGATGTTGCAGATTTTGGGGGTTCAAGACGCACCGATTGTGATGGACGCACCAGACGCAGCCTACATGCCATTGATTGCTCACCATAAGGAGCATGGCTATGGCAGAATCGTTCAGCAGTTGAATGCTGGTCAATTTTTGTTACAACAAAACAAAGAACAGCACCGATGTCAAGCAGCAGATTTTGACATGGTGGCAAAGGTGGTGCTGACCGACGCTCACATGGCACAGCGTGGCACGAATTTTAAAAGTCTATTGCAGCAGAACCTAAAAAAGCATAAAACCACACTGGTGCTTGCGGTCATTGCGTCATTGGTGATTAACCTAATGGCGTTGGCGGTGTCGCTGTTTTCGATGCAGGTGTACGACCGTGTCATTCCTACCAACAGCAGTGCAACCTTGGTGGTATTGGCGACAGGCGTGGCACTCATCATTCTGTTTGAGACCGCCATGAAATTTGCCCGTTCCAAGGTGATGGACACGGTGGTGGTAGGGCTGGACCAAAATTTATCTCGAGATATTTTTGAGCGACTGCTGAAAGTGCGTGTGGATCAAATGCCCAATTCGGTGGGTAGTTTGGCGGCACAGCTGCGTGGCTATGAACAGGTGCGTTCATTTTTTACTGCCAGTACGCTGTTTACACTGGTAGATTTGCCGATGAGTATTTTGTTCATCGTGATTATCGGAGTGATTGGTTCGCCGCTATTGGCAGCAGTGCCTGTCGTCGCTGCCATTATTGGTATATTCTTGGGTGTGAGCAGCCGCAAAAAAATGGACGCTGTATCTGCCGAAGGTGCGGCTGCGTCTTACCAAAAAACAGGTATCTTGGTGGAAGCGGTTGAAGGTATCGAAACCATCAAGGCAGGGGCAGGCAACTGGAAATTTTTATCACGCTGGCTAAACGTGATGAATACCACCACCAACAACGACCTAAAAATGCGACATCTCAATGACAATCTGAACTATAGTGTACAGATGTTGCAACAAGTCAGTTATATTGGCATTGTGATTATTGGGGCTTTTGTTGTCATGAGTGGCAATATGACCATCGGTGGACTGATTGCCAGTACCATTTTGGGTGGGCGTATCTTAGCACCAATCATGAATTTGCCAAATTTATTGGTGCAATATTCACATGCAAAATCCGCACAGGCAAATATCGAAAAACTCTTTGAGCTGTCCCAAGACAACCAAGGCGTAAGCTATCCATTGTCGCCAAGCCAAATCTATGGCAACTATCAATGTGAGAACTTAGCTTTTAACTATGCAGGCAACGACCGCCCAGCACTACAGGTGCAGAATTTGATAGTGCGAGCAGGTGAGCGAGTGGCGATTTTGGGGTCGATTGGCTCTGGCAAATCTACACTGCTCAAGCTGTTATCGGGACTGTATGCACCCACTTCGGGACATCTTTTGCTTGATGGGCTAGACATCGGGCAGATTAGCCGTGAGAGTCTTGCTGAGCAAGTGGGCTACCTACAGCAAGACCATCGCCTATTTCAAGGCACACTGCGTGAAAATCTGCTCATCGGTATGCCAACGCCGCCCGATGATGTGCTAAATAATGCCTTGCGTCGTACTGGGCTGATTCGCTTGGTGTCTGGTCATTCTAGTGGGCTTGATTTGCCGATTAGCGAAGGGGGCAAGGGGCTGTCTGGTGGGCAAAAACAGCTGGTTGCCTTCACACGGCTTGTATTGACGCAGCCGTCGGTGTGGCTGCTTGATGAACCCACTGCCAGCATGGACAATATGCAAGAACAGCAGTGCTTGCAAGTCCTTGCTCAAGAACTCAAAGACCCCAGCAAGACGTTGATTGTTTCGACACACAAAATGGGTTTATTGGCATTGGTGGATAGGATTATTATCATGGCAAATAGCCAAATCGTGATGGACGGACCTAAGCAAGCGGTGCTAGACCAACTGATGAAAAACGAAGAAATAGCAAGGCAACGCGCGCAGCTTACCGCAGAACAACAAGCCAAATTGGCACAAGCACAGCAAGCACCGCCTAAAGGCTAGGGTGTCGCCAATTTATAGTATTGATTTAATGTGCTAAAAATGCCAAAATCTTGCCAAACAGCATTAAATTTGTAGTCGATGTTGCGATATTTGCAGCAAATTTAGCTGGTTTGGCTCATGGCTTTAGCTGTTTTTAGTGGTATTATCTAACATATAAAAATAGGGACACGCCCTTAACAGCTAACGCCTAAACATAATCGCTGTTTTTGCAGTTTACAATATCGGTCAAGGTTTTGACGCAGAAAGACAAGATTTAGCTATTTTTTGCACAAAAACCGCAAAAATTATTGCACAGTTAATTCAAATAAAGCGATGTAATAAAAAGCGGTGTAATGAATTGTTAACAGCCCCAATACAATGAGTGAATTTTTTATGTCTCAAGCCTATCAATATCAACCCAACAAACCTGATACAAAACGTGCTCGTATCATCATCATGGTGGCACTGGTTGCTGTGGTGGTGTTGGTTACATGGTCGGCATTTGCCAAGATTGACCAAGTAACTCGTGCCAAGGCAACGGTTATTGCCAGTGCACGCACCCAAGAGATTCAAGCGTCAGAAGGGGGTGTATTGACCGAATTGAGGGTCAAAGAAGGTGATGATGTGGTGCGTGGTCAGCTGCTGCTTGTGCTAGAAGAAGAGCGAGCACAAGCGGCGGTGGACAATTCTGCCGCCAAGGTTGCCGCGCTTGAAGCTAGGGTAAGTCGCTTGCAGGCGGAGATGTTTGATGAGGCGTTGAATTTTTCGGACAATGTCAAAAAATACCCCGAATATATCGCCAACCAAACCGAATTGTACAACCGTCGCCGTCAGATGATTGAGCAAGATGTGTCGTCCTTACAAAACATGTTAAAACTTGCCAATCAAGAATTGTCCATCAATGAGCCATTGTTGCAGTATGGTGATGTCAGTCAAGCCGAAGTGATACGTTTGCGTCGTCAAGTGGCAGACCTTGAGGCACAGATTACCAATAAACGCAACAAATATTTTGAAGAGGCACAAACCGAGCTGACCAAAGCCCAAGAAGATTTGCAAGTAGAGCAAGAACAGCTACGAGACCGCACACAAGTTCTCGAAGAAAAACGCCTGTACGCTCCCACAGACGGCAAGGTAAACAATATCGAAGTAACAACCATCGGTGGTGTGGTCAAGCCGGGGGACGTGATTATGCAATTGTTGCCGACCAGTGGCGATTTGGTGGTAGAAGCCAAGGTTAGCCCTGCGGACATCGCCTATGTCAAAGAAGGGCAGACCGCCAGTGTCAAACTTGACGCTTATGATTATTCTATCTTTGGGGCGATGAATGGTGAAGTGATTTATATCTCGCCAGATACGCTGATGGAGCGTACCGAGCGTGGCGAAGAGCCGTATTATCGTGTGCAGATTCGTATTGCAGGGGCACAATTTGCAGGTCGTGCCAATGAGATTATTATTCGCCCTGGTATGACAGCAAGCGTGGACATCAAGGCGATGGAGCGTACCGTATTGTCCTATCTTACCAAACCCATCACCAAGACCTTATCCGAGGGTATGGGCGAGCGTTAATTTATTGGGGTGAGTATGGCAGCTTATCAATACGAGGCGTTGGATGCTGCAGGCAAAGTACAAAAAGGCGTGCTGGAAGGAGATTCCGCTCGCCAAGTGCGAGAAGTTCTGCGTGAAAAATCGTGGCTACCGATAGACATTCAAGCAGTGCACGAAAAATCCACAAAAAAAACCCGTCCGCCCAACGCCTATGAGTTGGCGTTGCTGACACGTCAATTGTCCATTTTAACCGCTTCGGGCATTGCCCTTGAAGAAGCGTTGCAGGCGATAGCACGTCAATCTACCAAACTTAGCACAAAAAGCCTAGTGCATACCATCAGAAGTCATGTGCTACAAGGGCATAGCTTGGCAAAATCCTTTGAGCTGGCGGCGACATTTCCACCTTTGTATGTTGCGACCATTGGGGCGGGCGAGCGTTCTGGGTATTTAGATGCTATCTTGGCACAGTTGGCAGACTACACCGAAAATCGGCATATCCTACAAAAGAAAATCAAAACAGCGATGATTTATCCCAGCCTGTTGGCATTAATGGCGTTGGTTGTGGTGATTGGCTTGATGACTTTTGTTGTGCCAAAGATTGTGGCGGTATTTGAACAGTCGGAGCAGAGCCTGCCGTTTATCACGCAGGTGGTACTGGCAATCTCCAATCTGCTGACGACATGGTGGTGGTTACTGCTGTTATTGCTTGTGGGCTTTGTTGTCTTTGCTGGGCGATTTGTGTCTTCTGTGGCAGGGCAATCGTGGCTAGATGGACTGATTTTGAAATTGCCTTTGTTTGGCAAATTATCACGCAGTATCAATTCGGCACGCTTTGCCAGCACCTTGGCGATATTGACGCAGTCTGGCGTGCCTTTGGTGGAAGCCTTGAATATCGCCGCTCAAGTGGTGAGCAACTCACACATCAGCCGTGCCATCTCACAAATGGCACTCAAGGTATCCGAAGGGGCGAGCATGACCAGTCAGCTGTCCACACATGATTATTTTGCACCGATGATGGTGCAGATGATACATTCTGGCGAGCGTTCTGGTGAGTTGTCATCTATGCTGGCACGAGCTGCACGCTTGACCGAAGATGAAGTCAGTGCTTTTATTAGCAGTCTATTATCACTGCTTGAGCCGATTATGCTTGTGCTAATGGGTCTTGTGATTGGTACGATTGTGATGGCGGTGATGTTGCCAATGATTGCGATGAATGATTTGGTTGGTTAATTGATTGTTTGGTATTATTTAGCTTAGATTGTAGAATTTTGTGTGGCGACAGTTGTGGAGTTCGCCCTAATATTTGTGTTAATTATTTGTAACTTTATGGAAATCGTATGACAAAACAATGTACAACAGAGCAAGACACCTTGCCACAAAACCAAACCCCAGCACAAACTGTAGACGGTGCTTGTGCTAATTTTGCCAAAAATTCACACAAATCGGTGAATAAACAAGCAGGTTTTACACTGATTGAAGTGATGGTGGTGATTGTGATTTTGGCGGTGTTGGCAGGTTTGGTTGTGCCACGTGTGGTAGGGCAGTCCGACAAAGCAAGGATTAAAACCACCGAAGCGGCATTAGCCACCGTATCTAACGCCCTTGACATGTACCGCATGGACAATGGCAGTTATCCCACAGCAGCCCAAGGCTTAGACGCATTGTCCAACCCACCAAACCCCAAAACCGCCCCTGCTGGAGGCTATATCAAAGGCGGCTATCCAAAGGACGGCTGGGGCAATGACTTGCAGTATATTTCCCCCGGAGCGAATGGCAAGCCCTATGATTTGTATTCATTGGGCGGTGATGGTCGTCAAGGCGGCGAAGCACAAGACGCTGATATTTATGCAGTGCTATAGGGCTGTATTGGTTGGTATTAGGTGAGATTTTATAGTCTTTTAAATTCACTTTAATATGTTGTCAAACTCGCTTGCTACACTATTTGCTACTGGTTTTTCTGTCTTAAAGTGAATGTATTTGACTGTATATAAGCAGATGATTTTATCCGCCAAAGCTGTTACAATGCGTGCATTTTTTTATTCATCAGTGATTTACCATGGCAAAAAAAACATCAAGCTACGTCTGTCAATCGTGCGGTGCAAATTATGGCAAATGGTCTGGACAATGCTCTGATTGCGGAGAATGGAATAGCTTAATCGAAGTGCCAAACACCGCCATGCCCCATCACAGAGCGAGTGCAGGCAAATCCATCAGCACCGCACGCAGCCAATCTGCCAAGCACGGCAACTATGCAGGCGTGGTGTCTGGCGTAATGAGCTTGGACGATGTGGGGGTGTCTGTTGAGACCAGAATGCCGACTGGTATCGGTGAATTTGATAGGGTGCTGGGCGGTGGCTTGGTGGCAGGGTCGGTGGTGCTGATAGGCGGCGACCCCGGCATTGGCAAATCCACGATACTACTACAGACAGCGGCACATATGGCACAGGCAGGGAGCTTGTCGGGGTCGGCACTGTATATCACAGGTGAAGAGAGCCTGTCGCAAGTCGCCATGCGTGCCAAACGCCTAAGCCTACCGACTGACCGTCTAAGAGTGCTGGCGGAGACCAATGTCGATACCATTTGTTTGGCATTATCGACCGAGCAGCCTGCGATAGCGGTCATTGATTCTATTCAGACGCTGTACACCGAAGCCATTCAATCCGCTCCGGGGGGCGTGGCACAGATTCGTGAATCCGCCGCCATACTCACTCGCTATGCCAAGCAGACTGGTACGGCATTGTTTTTGGTGGGGCATGTAACCAAAGAAGGGTCGCTCGCAGGTCCCCGTGTGCTTGAGCATATGGTGGATACGGTGCTGTATTTTGAAGGGGAGTCGGACAGTCGTTTTCGCATGATTCGTGCGGTAAAAAACCGCTTTGGGGCGGTGAACGAACTGGGGATTTTTGGCATGACGGATACAGGGCTAAAAGAAGTCGCCAATCCATCGGCGATATTTTTAAGTCGCTACGAAAAACCCATCGCAGGCTCGGTGGTGATGGTGAGCCGTGAAGGCACAAGACCGCTACTTGTCGAAGTGCAGGCATTGGTCGATGACGCACACGGACAGCCACGGCGTATGGCACTGGGCTTGGATTATCAGCGGCTTGCCATGCTGCTTGCGGTCATGCACCGTCATGGTGGCATTCATATGAGTGGACAAGACGTGTATGTCAATGTGGTGGGCGGTGTCAAAGTGATGGAGACAGGGTCGGATTTGGCGGTGCTGCTCGCTTGTGCGTCCAGTATTCGTGAGCGAGCCTTGCCGCCTAGACTGTGCGTGTTTGGGGAAGTGGGCTTGTCGGGGGAGATTCGCCCAGTGCCAAACGGACAAGAACGCCTTAGAGAAGCGATGAAACACGGCTTTAAATACGCCATCGTCCCAAAAGCCAACGCCCCAAAGGATAGCGACAGTCATTTTGCTGGTATTGAAATCATTGCTGTGGATAGATTGGATACGGCACTTAGTAAGGCGTTTGAGCTGGAACGGTGAGACCTATGCGGCGAGACGCAATGGGACTTGTGTAGGAAACTTGGCGGTAATTGGTGGTAAGAAGTTGGGTGGCAAGAAGTTAGGCGGTGTAGTCGATTAAAATAAAACGATACATACCCATTCGTGATATTAGTAGGGTGCTTTGTTCCCCCACCAATAAACGTGGGTTCACACCCACACTACGGCTACACAGCGGTCTGTCGGCTTGTCTTGTTCTTATTTTAATCGACTATAAAAATCGCCAACCACAAAAAAGACCGTCCATTATCAAGACGGTCTTTTTGGGTGCTGGTATAAAAATTAAGGACCTGAAACTCGTTCAATGCTAACGTTACCCACGCCTTTTTGGGTGATACCGATGGCTTTGGCAGCTCCATAGGATAGGTCAAGCACACGATTGCCGTGGAATGGACCACGGTCGTTGATACGCACGACAACGGATTTGCCGTTGTCTTTGTTGGTAACACGCACATAACAGTTCATGGGTAGTGAGCGGTGAGCGGCGGTCATGGCATTCATGTCAAAACGCTCGCCATTGGCAGTCTTGCGACCGTGAAACTGGCGACCATACCAAGATGCCAAGCCAGTTTGGCTAAATTTGCTCACCGTATTAGAAGCAACAGCAGACAGCTGACTAAGTACGTCTTTGTCGTTGCTTTGTTCAAGGGTTGATTGAGAAACCAAGGGACTGCTTAGTGCCAAAGTGGCAGGTTCACGAGCAGCACGCACAAGGCTCGAAGCACCATCTTGCTGACGAGTTAGCTCACCAAGTACACGCTCAATGTCGGCGTTGTCGGAGACGGTGCCTGCATTTGCTTGCATGGCAAGCATTGCTGTGAGTGTGATGGTTGTGTAAGTTAGCCAGTGTTTCATAACGACCTCATATTAAATGCCGTGCGATAAATTGACAGGTCTGTCAAACCAACGAAGCGATTTGCCTATATTTACATGTGCTTATGTTGTTCGCAAGGGGTGTTATTTATTAGATAAGGTGCATAAAACGCATATAAAACCATGCAACCTTATCTAATAAAAAAATTAAGAAAGCACGCAGTACCGTTGCTAAAAAAGCCAACAAAACGACCGCTTGCAAGCGTAACGTATACGGTTGCAACATCTGTGCCAATCCGCAGTTGAGATTGATTTTATGCTAGCTTTACGTAAGCCTAGTGTCAAAACAACTACAAAAAATAACTTTTTCTTATAATACCACCATTGGGCAGGATATCCAAAATTTTTTTGTAACCGACCTTGCTAAAAGTTGATTTTGTTATTATTTTGTCATTATTTCGTCATAATGATATGCTTATTAAGTGAATTTAATGAGTTATAGGCGATTAAAATTGCAACAATACAACATTGCGGACACCCTTATTGCATTAACAATACAGGTAGCTCTTGCTGCTTTGCCTTATTTTTTAACCAGCTATAATTTGTCATTTGACTAAGATTTTGACTATGACTTTTGAGCGGTGAAGTGCTGCGTGAGTATTTTTAAAATATAAGACTCTAGGTGCAAAGAAGTGATTTCGTGTATATGGGAGACGGTACAACTGTCAAGCAAAGCCTGCTGCATTGGCATGATGAGTGTTTTTGGGATATTGACAGTAAGCGGCAAATTCTCGCTAAGAAATCGCAAGGAATCAAGGCTGATAATCGCCCATGTGCAACCAAAATACACAGGATTGGTCAGATGATTGTTGAGTGGCTGCCCGATGGGAATGGCTTGGTTGCTGTTAGACAGTTGTTGTAAATACTCAATAATCGCCACACGTACCTTGGCAATGGTGTCTGCCATGTTGCTACCGACGACGTGCAGTTCTGGCAAATCAGGAATCTGTGCAAAAAATTCGTGGTCTTTTTGGGTGATGGCAACGGGATAAAGCATTGCGGTGGTCCTAATGTGGTATTGATGTGTTTTTGAGTGCAGATTTATTGATAATTTGATTATATGTTCACAT
>JAUNUB010000064.1 GCA_030538375.1 Moraxella sp.
TAAAAAGTAACTTCAATTTGGTCGGAATAACGCCACGTGCGAATAACACGCAGCTCAAGAATATCTCTCATGTCTTTATCAAATCCGCCATAAGGGGCGGATTGTCGCACCGATTGCTTGGCGGCTTCGTCCAATATCGCAGAACCTGATGATTCTAATAGACGAATGGCTTTTACCGAACCATCTTCATTAATAACCACCATCAATCGTACATCACCTGTGATATTTTGTAGTCGTGCTTGCTCTGGATAATATTGATTGGCAACACGTTCGACATGCTGACGAAAATTCTCAAGATAACTCGCTGCTTTGCCGTGCGTGGTGGAATTGCTGTCCACGGTTTCGATTTTGGTTTTGGAAGCGAATACTTGTTGTTTTTGAGACAATTGTGCTTCGAGCGTTTGGATTTGTTTGCGAATGCGTTCTTCTTGGGCAATCAAATCATCTTGTTCTTTGTCGGTTTTGTTGTCATTTTCGCTTTTGGTGTGGCGAATGCTCAAAGTGGTGCGTAGGTAGCTCTGCTGATATTGTTGCTGGCGTATTTGTTTTTGTAAGTTGAGAATGTCCTGTGTGTCTTGCATTTCTTCGGCGGTGGCAGGGGACAAATCGTTGGTCTCAAGGCGTAATTGCTGGCGAACTTGTCCGCTGCCTTCTTGAGAAGCGTTGGCGATAAAGCGTGCATTTTCGTTTTCTTGCATGTTTTGGGTGAGTACAGTCGCCACTTCTTGAGCCATTTCGGCAGGCGTTTGCCCTGTGCTAAAACTGATACCAAAAATCACCAACACATGTACGCCAAGGGCAATCGCAATCGCCATTGGCAAGGTGATATCACGGCGTGGAGCTGCCGTAGAAAAATGATAGCTTTGAGAATCTTTATAAGCCACGCAATCAAGCCTTAACACAAAATCAAAAGATTGATATTTTACCGCATTTTGATAAAAAAATCACCCTTTGTATGCCAAGCATTATCGTGCATAAAAATTCACCAAATCACAAGCGTTTTTACAGATTTTATGACGCAGGTTCTGTGTTCTTTCGCCCCACAAGCACCCCAATTTATGCTATAATGTGCTGTTTTTTTTCGATAATGCAACCGATATTCCAACAAGGATATTCCATGACCGATAGCGTTACCCCCATTGGTATTGTTGATGAGCTCAAGCAGTCTTACCTTGATTATGCGATGAGCGTGATTGTCTCTCGCGCCTTGCCTGATGTGCGAGATGGGCTAAAGCCTGTACACCGCCGTGTGATGTATGCCATGCACGAGCTGTCCAATGATTATAATAAGCCCTACAAAAAATCCGCCCGTGTGGTCGGTGATGTCATCGGTAAATATCACCCACACGGCGACACGGCGGTGTATGATGCAATCGTCCGCTTGGCACAGCCCTTTAGTATGCGGTATATGCTGGTGGACGGACAGGGGAACTTTGGCTCGGTCGATGGCGACCCACCTGCCGCCATGCGTTATACCGAAGTGCGTATGCAAAAACTCACGCACCAAATGCTTGCCGACCTTGACAAGGACACCGTGGACTGGGAAGACAACTACGATGGCTCGGAGCAAATGCCATCTGTACTGCCTGCTCGTGTGCCAAATTTGCTGGTGAATGGGGCGACAGGTATCGCTGTGGGCATGGCGACGAACATGGCACCGCACAATCTCACCGAAGTGATTAACGCCTGCCTTGCCTATGCGGACAATCCGCACATCACAGGCGATGAACTGATTACCCACATCACTGGTCCTGATTTTCCGACTGGCGGTATCATCTATGGACGCAGTGGCATTATAGACGCTTATCGCACTGGCAAGGGGCGTTTGCACATTCGTGGGCGTTACACCATCGAAAACATGGAAGGCTCAAGCCGAGACCGTGAACGCATTATCTTCACCGAAATTCCCTACCAAGTCAATAAAGCCAAGCTCATCGAACAAATTGCCCATCTTGTGAACGACAAAAAAATCGATGGTATCACAGGCGTGCGTGATGAATCCGACAAAGAAGGTATGCGAATCGCCATTGACCTACGCCGTGGCGAGAATGCCGAAGTGGTGGTGAACAACCTGTTTTCGCAGACACCGCTTGAGAGCAGTTTTAGTATTAACATGGTCGCTCTTGATAACGGACAACCCAAGCAGCTGACTTTGCGAGATTTAATCGCTGCCTTTATTCGCCATCGTCAAGAAGTGGTAACCAGACGCACGATTTTTGAGCTCAATAAAGCACGTGCAAGGGGGCATTTGCTAGAAGGCTTGACCATTGCCCTTGCCAATATTGATGAGATTATCGACACCATCAAAAAATCCGCCAACCGCAGCGAAGCTCGTGAAAATCTGCTGTCTCGCATTTGGCAATCAGGCGGTGTGGTGGCGATGTTGCAAGCCGCTGGTGCAACGTCCATTCGCCCTGAAATTATCGAAGGCGAAGATTTAAACGCCCCTTACGGCTTGATTGATAACGACAAAAATTATCGCCTATCCCCCGACCAAGTCAATGCGATTTTGGACATGCAGCTGCACCGCTTGACAGGACTTGAGCAGGACAAGCTCTCCAAAGAATACCAAGAGATTTTGGCGGAGATTGCACGGCTTATGCTGATTTTGTCTGACTTTGACCGATTAATGAGTGTCATTAAGGCGGAATTAAGTGAAATCCGTGATAACTTTGGCGATGAACGCAAAACCGACATCGTGGACGCACGTCATGACTTTAACCGTGAAGACTTGATTCCCGAACAAACCGTTGTTTTGACCGTCTCTCGCACAGGTTATGCCAAGACACAGCCGATTGGCGACTATCAAGCCCAAAAACGTGGCGGCAAAGGACGCTCTGCCACCAGCATGAAAGAAGATGACGTGATTGAACATCTCTTGGTAACTAGCACGCACGCCACCATTTTGTGCTTTACCAATACTGGGCGAGTGCTGGGCTTGCGTGGGTTTGAAGTGCCGATTGCCAGCCGTGGGGCTAAAGGTCGCCCATTGGTCAACCTAATCAATCTTGAAGAGAACGAACTGGTTACGGCGATTTTGCCTGTGGACAGCCTAAAAGATGATGATAAATTTGTCTTTTTTGCGACAGCCAGCGGTACAGTGAAGCGTGTGGCGTTGTCTCAATTTGCCAATCTGCGTAATCAAGGGCTAAAAGCCATCAATTTGGCAGATGGAGATAGCTTAATCGGTGTGGCATTAACTGATGGCAATCAAGAAATCATGCTATTTAGCAACGAAGGCAAAGCCATTCGCTTTAGAGAGTCTGTTATTCGTGCCATGGGGCGTACTGCCGCTGGGGTGCGTGGTATGAGAGTGAGCCTTGCCGCCACGCTTGGTGCAGACGAAGAAGAAATAGAAAGCGACAACACCGATGACAGCGAAAATGACAGCGTTGTGGCGGTCAGCCGTGTGGTATCATTGTTGGTTGCACCCCCCGATAGCCCACGCCAAGTCTTGTGTGCCTGTGCCAATGGTTTTGGTAAGCGTACACCGATTAGTGAGTTTACCCTGCGTGGAAACCGTGGCTCACAAGGCAACATCGCTATCAAGACTTCCGAGCGTAATGGCGAGCTGGTAACAGCGGTACTGGTCGCTGATGATGAAGATGTGATTTTAATCTCGGATAAAGGTACGCTTGTACGCACACCAGTGGTTGAAATTGCCAGTACTGGACGAGCCGCACAAGGCGTGCGACTAATTCGTATTGCTGATGGCGAAACACTGGTAAGTGTGGCGTGTGTGGAACATGAAGACGTGGAAGAAGTCGTTGATGACATCGATGATAATATAGTCGATTAAAATAAAAATGAGACAAGGCGACAGCGACCGCCGTGTACAAGTAGTACATAAGGGAGCTGGCAACGCAGTATCATTGCAATTTTAATTGCCTATAGCATTAACACCATAACCGATGATGAAGCCCAAGCCACCGCCGACAATACCAAGGAATAATCACTCAAAATCTTTGGGGGTGTGTTTATTTGGGGTATGTTTAATCACAACCCCAATTCACAATCCTAATCTTATAAGCCAAATCTTACAATCCTAATCTGATAAGCCCAAGCAAAAACCCCTAATTTAGACCATTGATATTCATAATCTAAATTAGGGGTGCTTTTAGTGGCTCATATTGAATAAATACTGATTAAAGATTGTCTTGATATTGGCTATTGGCAAAATCTGACAACACCTGTATTAGCTCCGTCATCATCTGCTTTGGGTACGCCTTGCCTGTAACCACCACGATATCAGCAATCTGCATATATAGCGGATGCCTGATTTCATACAGTCGTTCTAGCACCGCTTTTGGGTTGTCTTGCTGTAACAAAGGTCGGTTTTTATCTCGCTTAGTTCTGGCGAGCTGAACATCAACACTGGCGTTAAGATAAACCACCAAGCCTTTTTTGAGCAGTGCCCGATTCATTTGTGAACCAACCGCACCACCGCCAGTCGCCATGATGATATTTGGCAACTCTGTCAATTCCATCAAGGCTTTGGTTTCTCGTTCACGAAACCCAGCTTCGCCTTCTTTTTCAAAAATCCAAGGTATGTCCGCACCAGTTTGGTCGCAGATATACCAGTCGCAGTCAATAAATTCACGATTAAGCTGTTTGGCAAGCAGTTTGCCAATGGTTGTTTTGCCTGCACCCATCGGTCCAATCAGATAAATGCTTGGTAACTGGGCAAAGGTGCTAAACTCCGAGTCGTTTGGCTGTATGTCGCTGGTGTCAATTAAGCTGGTCATTGGTTGTATTAATAATGCAATAAAAGCACTATAATACAATGTTATAGGTAATATGCAAGCGATTTATTGTTTAAATACAGGGTGCTTATCTTTTATCATGCAAAATATACAGGACTGAAATTTTAAAAGTTTTCCTGCTTTTGATAAGGTCTGTTCACATACACCCAACACTCGCACACTCAACTTTTGTTAAATCCAAAGTCCAAATTTGGACTTTTAGTCCGTTCACATATACACAACGCTTGTACACTCAATAAAGCCGTACAGTTTTCGCTCGCACTTGTTTATTGCGAATTCGTTTGGTTCACCATCAGCACCATCAATCAAGCACTGGATTGATGACAGGGATTTTTTGGAATTTTGGATTGAATGTCTGAACTTGTGGATTGGTAGGCAGCCCCATTTCGTGTAGCAGTGCCGCTTCACCAACTTGAATATGGTCGCCTTCGAATAGTCGTTCATCGTCGGTACGGCTGGTTGTCAGACTTTCAAAATCGAACAATTCACGGTCTGCAAGCTGGCTGGGTGCAACATTTTGTAGGGCTTTAAACATACTCGCCAAGCGTTTGGGGTGCGTATCGTCCCATTCTCGCAGCATGTCGTTAATCATGGCTCGTTGCAAGTTTTCTTGACTGCCGCACAGATTGCAAGGAATGATGGGGAATTTTTTGTAATTGGCATACTTAATAATGTCTTTTTCTGCCACATAAGCCAAGGGGCGAATAAGCACATTCTGCTTATCGTCCGACAGCAGTTTTGGCGGCATTGCCTTTAGACTGCCACCATGGAATAAATTC
Source organism: Moraxella sp. (assembly GCA_030538375.1). Lineage (GTDB taxonomy): Bacteria > Pseudomonadota > Gammaproteobacteria > Pseudomonadales > Moraxellaceae > Moraxella. The sequence goes on from JAUNUB010000064.1 coordinate 5,543, forward strand.
AAAAAAAACGTCGCCAAAATATCATCACGATGATGTCCTAGGGCAATTTTGGTCGCACCAATCTGTTTGGCAAATCCATACAGCGAGCCACGACGCAATCGTGAACAGGCAGAACAATAAGTCTTGCCTTCGGGTACGACAGATTTCACGATACTATAAGTGTCTTTTTCCAGAATATAGTGGGGAATGCCTTGTTCGGATAAGTATTTCGGCAAGATGTCTTCAGGAAAATCAGGCTGCTTTTGGTCAAGATTGACCGCCACCACATCAAAATGAATGGGGGCAATTTTTTTGAGAAACAATAAGATATCCAATAAGGTAAAGCTGTCCTTGCCCCCAGAAATACAGACCATGACGACATCGCCATCTTCAATCATCTTGAAATCTCGAATCGCCCAAGACACTTCTTTGCGTAGCTTTTTTTGTAGTTTTTTGAAACGTGTAGACTTGACACCGTCATCAAAATCATGTGCAGTGCTTTCGTCTGCTATCATCTCATCTGTTGTGTCGTCGGTTTGATAGTCTTGGTCATCAGCTGCCCACAGCCCTTGATTGTCATCGAGTAGCGTATTATGAATGGTCATGATTTTTCTGTCGTTGCTTGTAAGATAACTGGCTATTATAACAAATTTCAAACTTACTGACAATTTTTCAAAATTTGCTAGGCACTTCTTACTTTACACCAATACCAAACTACTTTACGCCAAACCCAAAAAAACAAAGTGTAGTTAGGTAAAATAAAACCAAAGCAACAATATTTGCTTTGGTTTTATTTGGTTTGATTTGGTGTTGGGTCAGTCGGTTATTAAGCCTTAAACCCATCTTTTAAGCTAACGATTTGATTAAACACAGGCTTATCTGCCGTGTGGTCATTGTCCGCCACAAAATAGCTTTCACGCTCGAACTGAAAACGCTCGCCCACCGCCGCCTGTGCCAATGATGGCTCGATTACCGCATCGAACACTTGTAGCGAATTTGCATTAACGTGCGTTAATACCCACAAGCTGTCATCATCGGCGTTCGGATTGTCCGCTTTGATTTTGGCAACTTCATCGGCATTTAGCTCATCATCTTCAAGCAGCAAATGCTCAAAAGTGTGCACCTTAGCAGGCACGCCATGACTTGCCGACACCCAATGAATTACCCCTTTGACCTTACGCCCTTCGGGATTATTGCCAAGCGTGGCAGGGTCAATGCTGGCAATCAGCTCCACCACTTCGCCAGCTTCATCGGTAATATGCTCTTCCACCTTTAGCACATAGCTGTTACGCAGGCGGATTTCACGATTGTCAAGCGATAGGCGTTTGTAGCCTGCTGGGGGATTAATCTCAAAATCCGATTTGTCGATATAAATGGTCTTGCTAAAAGGAATTTGCCGCTCGCCATTGTCCGCCTGTGGGTGTTTGGGCTGGCTAAGCCACAATACTTCGCCATCAAAAGCCGCCTTGACTTCTGGTTTTTTAAGCGTCTCAACCTGTGCCAGTGCTTCGGCAAAGTTGGCAATGGTTACTTTTAAGGGTCGCAGTACCGCCATGCCACGATTGGCGGTGTGCTCAAGCGAATTACGAATGCTAAATTCCAGCTGACGAAAATTCACCACACCGTCCGCCTTGCTCACACCAATACGCTCACAAAAATCTCGCAAACCATCAGGCGTATAACCACGACGACGCATACCAGCGATGGTTGGCAGGCGTGGGTCGTCCCAGCCAGATACCACCCCCATCTCTACCAAACGCTTGAGTTTACGCTTGGAAGTCAAGGTGTGGTCAAGGTTTAAGCGGCTAAATTCGTACTGGTGCGGCGGCACATCAAAACCAACCTTCGCCACCACCCAATCATAAAATGGGCGATGGTCTTCAAATTCTAGCGTACAGATAGAATGCGTAATGCCTTCCAATGCGTCCGACAAGGGGTGTGCATAGTCGTACATCGGATAAATGCACCATGTATCGCCTGTTTGGTGATGATGGGCGTGCATTACACGATAAATCACAGGGTCTCGCATGTTAATATTGGGGTGATTCATATCAATCTTGGCACGCAGCACGGCTTGCCCTTCACGGTATTTGCCGTTTTTCATGTCATCAAAGCGTGCTAAATTGTCATCAATGCTCGTCTCACGCTGGGGCGATGGCACACTCGGCTTGCCAAAACCACCACGATGTTCACGGATTTCTTCAGGCGTTTGAAAATCCACATAAGCGTCGCCTTGCTTGATAAGTTGCACCGCCCAGTGATACAATTGTTCAAAATAAGCAGACGCATAGCGTACATCGCCTGCCCACTCAAAGCCAAGCCAAGCCACGTCTGCCTTGATACTGTCCACATAGTCCTGTTTTTCGGCAGTGGGGTTGGTGTCGTCAAATCGCAGATTGCACGCACCGTCAAATTCTTCTGCCAAGCCAAAATTTAAACAAATCGACTTGACATGCCCAATGTGCAAAAAGCCATTCGGCTCTGGCGGAAAACGCGTAACAATGCTCGGATATTTGCCAGCTTGCAAATCATCACGGACAATGGTACGGATAAAGTTGTTTTTTTCAAAATCTTGTTCGCTCATCTTCATATCCCCAAAAAATTCAATCTTGCTTAGGGAAAGCCGTGTGTTTACCACAAACTTCAAACTTAATTGTTTGGCGTGATGAATTGTCGGCAGACCCTATATAAATGTCAAAATGCCTATTTTATCACAACTCGACAAAAATAACCACAAAAGCCAAATTTTTTGCTACAATAGCCGCTCAATTTTTTAATTTAGGAACACCCATGGATATGCCAGTTGTCGCCCTTGACACCAATTATGGTGAAATCGTCATCGAACTCAACCAAGAAAAAGCCCCTGTTACCGTTGCCAACTTCTTAGACTATGTGCAATCAGGTCATTATGATGGTACAATTTTTCACCGTGTGATTGATGGCTTTATGATTCAAGGCGGTGGTTTTGAAGCTGGCATGAAAGAAAAACGCACAGGCACACCCATCAAAAACGAAGCGGATAACGGTCTGTCCAACGAAGTTGGCACAATTGCCATGGCTCGCACCAACGACCCACATTCTGCCACGGCACAATTTTTTATCAACGTCAATAACAATGGTTTTTTGAACCACAGCAGTCCAACTCCACAAGGCTGGGGCTATGCGGTGTTTGGCAAAGTCATCACTGGCATGGACGTGGTCAATCAAATCAAAGCCGTGCCTACTGGCAAATATGGCTTTCACGGCGATGTGCCTACCGAGCCTGTGGTGATTAACTCCGCCAAAGTCGTCCAACAATAAGCCAAAATCAGTCATCATGACGGATTTTATCACATTTGACGAATTGTTAAACAAAAGACCGCATGACATTCGTGCGGTCTTTGTCAGTGATTTACATTTGTCGATAAACACCACGCAGTTCAATCAAGCCTTTATTCATTTATTAAATCAGTTGATTGCCCTACCCAATCTCACTTCATTATACATTTTGGGCGATTGGCTAGATGGTTGGCTGGGTGATGATGAATATTTTGCCAATCCCCATCACTGGTTGCAGCCCATCATAGCTCAGCTTAAGCAGCTTAGCCACACTTGTCAAATCTACGTCATGCACGGCAATCGAGATTTTGCCATTGAGCAGAAGTTGTGCGATACTTTTTGCGGCAAGCTCATCAATGAACCCTATCACTTAGCCCTTAATCAAAAAAACTACCGCCTAGAACACGGTGATTTGCTCTGCACTGATGATGTGTATTATCAGCGTTATCGCAAAATTATCCGCAATCCCATTATCCGCTGGTTGCTGCTAAAACTACCACTTAGCACACGCCAAAAACTAGCAAGCAACATCAAATCCCAATCCAAAAACGACAAAACCCAAAAATCCAGCACCATTATGGACGTGAACGCCACTGCGGTACAGCAGGCACTCTTAAATCATGACGTACTCATTCATGGGCATACGCACCGCCCTGCCTTACATTCTTTGGATAGCAAGACACGCTTGGTCTTGGGCGATTGGCGAGATGACGGGGGTGCAGTGCAGGCGGTGATTGGGGTGTATTTATTGCATTCATCAACAGCAGGTGAGCTGGTACTTAGTTTGTATAGCCACTAAGTTACTAAGCCACTAAACTACTAAACAACTCAGCAACAATCAAAAACACCTCATTCAAAAAATAATAAAAATACTTAACACACCAAATTCAGCGATATAGCGACAAACATCAATCCAACAAAAAAGCACCGTCAAAAACGATGCTTTTTTTGCTACAAAGGGCTATTAAGTAGTCAATGGTTATTACGCCAATTGAGCTACGCTAATCTTGTCCGACTTGTCGGTATAATCCGTCATTTTGTCGAAGTTCAGATAGTTGTACACTTCAGCTTGCATGTTTTCGAGCTTGCCTGCATAAGACATATACTCTTCAACCGTTGGCAATTTGCCAAGTACCGAAGCCACCGAAGCCAGTTCCGCCGACGCAAGGTATACATTCGCCCCTTGACCTAAGCGGTTTGGGAAGTTACGAGTAGAAGTCGAAACCGCTGTACAGTTCGGTGCAATGCGAGCTTGGTTGCCCATACATAGCGAACAACCGGGCATTTCGGTTCTTGCACCAGCTTGGGCGTAGGTATTGTAATAACCTTCGTCCATCAATTGACGTTCGTCCATTTTGGTTGGTGGTGCTATCCACAGGCGAGTGGTTAAGCTGCCTGCTGGCACTTCTTGTAGCAGTTTGCCTGCCGCACGGAAGTGTCCGATATTGGTCATACATGAGCCGATGAACACTTCGTCAATCTTATCGCCTGCCACATCAGACAGCAGTTTTGCGTCATCTGGGTCATTAGGACAGCATAGAATTGGCTCTTTGATGTCGGCTAGGTCAATCTCGTACACTTTGGTATATTCTGCGTCTGCGTCGGCTTGTAATAGGCTTGGGTTATCCAGCCATTTTTGCATGTTTTCGGCACGGCGAGCCAAGGTGCGTGCGTCGCCATAACCTTCGGCAATCATCCATTTTAGCATGACGATGTTAGAACGCAGATATTCCGCCACTTTTTCTTCAGAGACGGTAATCGCACAGCCAGCTGCCGAACGCTCCGCCGAAGCGTCAGACAATTCGAATGCTTGCTCTACGGTTAAGTCATTTTCCATTTCGGTCAAGTCAATCTCAAGGATACGCCCAGAGAAGATATTCTTTTTGCCTTTTTTCTCAACTGTCAAGTCGCCTTCTTTGATGGCATAATAAGGAATGGCGTGTACAAGGTCTCTTAGGGTGATACCGGGCTGCATTTTGCCCTTGAATTTCACCAATACCGACTCAGGCATATCCAGTGGCATAACGCCTGTCGCTGCTGCAAACGCCACCAAGCCAGAACCTGCTGGGAACGAAATACCAATTGGGAAACGAGTGTGCGAATCACCGCCAGTACCCACGGTATCAGGCATAAGCATACGGTTTAGCCATGAGTGAATGACACCATCACCGGGACGCAAGCTCACGCCACCACGGTTCATGATGAAGTCGGGCAAGGTGTGGTGCGTTACCACGTCGATTGGCTTAGGATAGGCAGCGGTATGGCAGAATGACTGCATAACAAGGTCTGATGAAAAACCTAGGCAAGCCAAGTCTTTTAGTTCATCACGAGTCATTGGACCTGTGGTGTCTTGTGAGCCAACAGTGGTCATCTTAGGTTCGCAGTATGTACCGGGGCGAATGCCTTGACCTTCTGGCAGACCGCAGGCACGCCCTACCATTTTTTGTGCCAAAGTGAAGCCCTTGCCAGTGTCGACAGGTTGTTCTGGCGTACGGAATAGCGTAGATACAGGCAAGCCCAAGGCTTCACGAGCCTTAGCCGTCAAGCTGCGACCAATGATAAGGTTGATACGACCGCCAGCACGCACTTCATCAAGCAGCACAGGGGTTTTTAGGGCAGATTTGGCGATTTCTTTGCCGTCTTTGAAAGCGGTAACTGTGGCGGCTGCATGGTCAACTTTTAGGGTAATCTCATCACCCATGTTCATCTCAGCCACATCAATCTCAACAGGCAATGCCCCAGCGTCTTCCATGGTGTTAAAGAAAATCGGTGCAATCTTGCTGCCTAGGCACACGCCGCCGTCTTTTTTGTTTGGGATATGTGCAATTTCATCGCCAAAGAACCACAGCACAGAGTTGGTGGCTGATTTTCGGCTTGAGCCTGTACCTACCACATCGCCCACATAGGCGACAGGATTGCCCTTGGCGATAAGCTCTTTGATTTGGCTAAGTGGACCAACTTCGCCTGCTTTTTCTGGCTTGATACCATCACGCTCATTTTTTAGCATAGCATTGGCGTGCAGTGGAATGTCTGGGCGACTCCATGCGTCTTGTGCTGGCGATAGGTCGTCGGTGTTGGTTTCGCCTGTTACTTTAAATACCGTGATTTTCATCTCTGCTGGTACATCAGGACGACTGGTGAACCATTCTGCTGCTGCCCACGATTCTAGCACGGCTTTGGCATTGGCGTTGCCTGCCTTGGCTTTTTCTTCTACGTCATGAAATGCGTCAAATACCAGTAAGGTTTTTTTGAGTGCTTCTGCTGCCAAGCCGCTCAATTCTGCATTGTCAAGCAGCTCAATCAATGGAGCAACGTTATAACCACCGAGCATTGTGCCAAGCAGATACACTGCACGCTCTTTGCTGACAAGGGGTGAAGTCGTATCGCCTTTTGCCACCGCGTTCAAAAATGCTGCCTTGACATATGCCGCTTGGTCTACCCCTGCTGGCACACGATTTTCAAGCAAATCAACCAAATATGCTTCTTCACCTGCTGGTGGATTTTTTAACAAAACGACCAGTTCAGAAGTCTGTGCATCTGTTAATGGTTGTGGCGGCACGCCCAAAGCCGCACGCTCATCGACATGGGCACGATATTGAGTTAGCATATCTGACATAATAATTTCCTTATGATTGGTCTTAAGTGCTTGATTTTGTATAAAAACCAAGTGCCTAGACAGTGAATTAGGCAAAAGCCTGTGAAACCGACAAAATCTACATTAAATCGCTTGTTAAGCCGTCTTTGATAGAGTATTAATAAGCTATTACTGATAGCAAAAATAATGACACCATCAGGTAATTTTTAACCGTTATCCAGTCCAAGCCATGGATAACTAGGGTCTGTTGACATTTCGTCTTTGTAGATAAAAATGAGATAAATTGCAGTTCTTTCAAGGAAAAAACGCAGGTTGATAGTTATTCTCTATCAAGCAAGTT
>JAUNUB010000065.1 GCA_030538375.1 Moraxella sp.
GATGGACGGCTGGATACACCGCCACAAGGCGGAGTGGTACGACCAAGATGGTGCGTGGGCAAGCATGGGGACGGTACACGGTGGATTGCTTGCTCAGCTGATGGCTCACGACTTTATTCAAAAATCCGCCCCAAAATCCACAGGGCGAGAAGACTTTCATCTGCCATGGCTGGACAGCATACTGACCGACATGCAGGTTGAAGCTGTTGACGTGCAGGCGACTTTGTGCGAATTCACCGCAGTGAGCATTGCTCGTGAGATTGTCAAATTTGCCGATACACATGACGAACTTTTGGTATGTGGTGGCGGTGCGTACAATCGGCATTTGCTTGGCAGACTGGCTGAGCTGCTGCCTACATTCGCCATTCACAGCACGGACACGGTTGGTATCTCGCCGACATGGGTAGAAGCGGTGGCATTTGGCTGGCTGGCTCGCCAAACCATGCTCATGCAAGCAGGCAATCTACCCATGGTAACAGGGGCAAGCACAGCGGCGGTGCTGGGCGTGGTGTGCTTTGCTTGATGACTCAACCGTAAGTGGGTTTGATGAGTAAGAGTGCGTCCAAATTTTATCACGCAAAATTATAGCAGGGCATGAAATTTTAAAACTTTACAACTTTGCTCAAGTTTTAGCAAAAGATAAATGCCTAGCACGCCTTGTTTTAATTTAAAAAGCCAAAAGGCGAATACGCCCCATTTTTTTGAAAAAGCATAAACTTCAAATCACGCATAAATCGTGCTAATATAGTCGAGTTTAACAAGTGTTCTTTTTATTTAAGGAAAATAGCCATGACAGCCAATCACCCCACCGCAAAACCCCCACATCACGAACGCCCAGACCATATGCGTGTGGTCATTACAGGTATGGGGGCGATTACCCCTGTGGGGCATGAGCTTGATGAGATTTGGGAGAATTTGACAAGTGGCATAAGTGGCATTACAAAACTTGAGAATTTTGGCGATTTGGCAATAGATGATTTTCGTTCGCAGATTGCAGGGCTTATCAAAGGGTTTAATGCCAAGGATTATCTTAATCCCAAGGAAGTGCGGCGTTATGATGAATTTATGCACTATGCTCAAGTAGCAGCAGCGAAGGCGTTATACCATGCAGGACTGACCTGCGACATCAAGGGCGACAGCTTGCCAATTAATGTGAATGGCGAGCGATTTGGGGTGGTGATGGGGTCTGGCATTGGCGGCTTGCAGACGATTGAGAGTAGCCGTGATACACTGGTCAGCAGCGGTGCAAAAAAAGTATCACCCTTTATCATTCCGGGGGCGATTGTCAATATGCCAGCAGGCTTGATTGCCATTCGTCATGGATTAAAAGGGGCGAATTTGGCGACAGCGACGGCTTGCACCACATCGACACATGCCATTGGGCTGGGGGCTAGGCTCATCGCCTATGGAGATTTGGATGCAGTGCTGGTAGGCGGCAGCGAAAAGGCTTCAACACCACTTGGTATGGCAGGCTTTGGCTCAATGCACGCCCTATCTACATGCAACGATGAGCCTACCAAGGCAAGCCGCCCATTTGACAAAGACCGTGATGGCTTTGTGTTGGGCGATGGTGCAGGGGCATTGGTGCTGGAGAGTTTGGCACACGCCAAGGTTCGTGGAGCAACCATCTTGGCAGAAGTGGCAGGCTTTGGCATGAGTGATGACGCAAGCCACATCACCGCACCGCCAGCAGACGGCAATGGGGCAAAGCGTGCCATGCACAACGCCCTAAATGATGCAGGCATTCACCCTAATAAGATTGGCTATATCAATGCCCACGGCACTTCTACGCCAGCAGGCGACGTGGCAGAAAGCACAGCGATTGAGCGTTTATTTGGCAATCAAATCTTGGTCAGCTCCACCAAATCCATGACAGGGCATTTGCTGGGAGCGGCAGGGGCGGTAGAAGCGATTTTTTCGGTACTGGCACTACAACATCAAGTCTTGCCGCCCACCATCAACCTTGACAACCCTGACGAACGCTGCACTCTTGATTATATCGCCCACACTGCCCGTCAAGTGCAGGGGCTAGACTACGCCCTTAGCAACAGCTTTGGCTTTGGCGGCACAAATGGCAGCTTGGTGTTTGCACGCTATCCATTATGACCCCTGTTTTATACAGCTACAAAAAAGCTCATCATTTTGGTGAGCTTTTTTGGGTTTGATGATTGAATTGGGGTGTATTTCTGATTTAGGGCTAATCTACGTCAGTCCTAAAATTCAAACTCAAGTATCTATAAGAAATTGGGGCAAATTGAGAACAAGGACTTTTTTACAAAAAAATCGCAATGAAAAACAGCTCCAGCATGATGAAGCTGTTTTGTATCATCGTGGGTTAATACGCTACATGCTCATTAATGACCCAAAAACACCAAAATCTTACCAAACAGGGTGAAATTTACCGTCAATATTCATGGCAAATTTATCTTATTTGGTATATGGTTGTACCTATTTTTGGGGTATAATCAAATAAGAATACACTCACACTTCATGATACAGCTTGCTGCCTGTGTCGTGATATTTTTGTTTCATCTCGTCCATGCCTGCTTGCACTGCTGATACTTCGCTGTCTAAGCCCTTAGCGTCCAGTCCTTTGGCATTGAGCCCTTTAGCATAGTCTCGCACGTTTTGGGTAATTTTCATCGAGCAGAATTTTGGACCACACATAGAACAAAAGTGAGCGGACTTGTGTGCTTCTTTTGGCATGGTCTCATCGTGCATACTGCGTGCGGTATCGGGGTCTAGGGCAAGGTTGAACTGGTCTTCCCATCGAAACTCAAAGCGTGCCTTGGATAAGGCATTGTCTCGCACTTGGGCGGCTGGGTGTCCCTTGGCAAGGTCGGCAGCGTGGGCGGCGATTTTGTAGGTGATGATACCGTCTTTCACGTCTTTTTTGTTCGGCAGTCCCAGATGTTCTTTGGGGGTAACATAGCAAAGCATTGCCGTGCCATACCAGCCAATCATCGCCGCCCCAATGGCACTGGTGATGTGGTCATAACCGGGGGCAATGTCGGTAGTGAGCGGACCTAAAGTATAAAAGGGGGCTTCTTTGCAAACCGCTAATTGCAAGTCCATGTTTTCCTTTATCATGTGCATAGGCACATGCCCCGGCCCTTCTATCATCACCTGTACATCATGCTCCCACGCACGGTGCGTCAGCTCGCCTAGGGTGCGTAGTTCGCTAAATTGGGCTTCATCATTGGCGTCTTGGATACAGCCCGGACGTAGCCCATCGCCTAGGCTAAACGACACATCATAGGCTTTCATAATCTCGCAAATCTCATCAAAATGCGTATACAAAAAATTCTCCTGATGATGAGCCAAGCACCACTGTGCCATGATAGAACCACCACGGCTGACAATGCCTGTCAAGCGATTTGCCGTCATCGGCACATACCGCAGCAGCACTCCAGCATGAATGGTAAAATAATCCACGCCCTGCTCGGCTTGCTCAATCAGCGTGTCCTTAAAAATCTCCCACGTCAAATCTTCTGCCACGCCATTCACCTTTTCAAGGGCTTGATAAATCGGCACTGTGCCAATCGGTACAGGCGAGTTGCGAATAATCCATTCTCGTGTTTCGTGGATATTTTTGCCTGTGGACAAATCCATGATGGTATCCGCTCCCCAGCGTGTCGCCCACGTCATTTTGGCGACTTCTTCGTCAATGCTAGAACCTAGGGCGGAGTTGCCGATGTTGGCGTTGATTTTTACCAAAAAATTGCGTCCGATAATCATCGGCTCACACTCTGGGTGATTGATGTTGGCAGGGATAATGGCACGCCCAGCCGCCACTTCTTGACGGACGAATTCTGGGGTGATTTCGGTTAAGTTTTTTGCCCCAAAATTCTCCCCTGCATGCTGACGCATATCCACACCATCTTGCTGACGTTGGTTCTCACGAATGGCGATGTATTCCATCTCAGGAGTGATAATGCCTTGCTTAGCATAGTGCATTTGGCTCACGTTTTTGCCAATCTTGGCACGCTTGGGGCGAGCGATGTGGTTAAAACGAATGTCGGCAGTGCGTATATCCTTGAGCCGTGCTTGTCCAAATGCCGATGACAAGGTCGGCAGCTCTTCGCTGTCGCCACGTTCATCAATCCATGGCGTGCGAACGTGGGGCAAGCCTTGATTTAGGTCAATCTGCACATTAGGGTCGGTGTATACGCCAGAAGTGTCGTATACCAAGACGGGGGGGTTTTTTTCTAGTCCGCCATCAGCCAGCCCTGTGGGGGTGTCGGTTAGGCTGATTTGGCGAAAGGGTACTTGAATGTCCGCACGAGAGCCTTGTACATAGACTTTGGTAGACGCAGGCAAGGTGCGTGTCAAATCTTGGGCTTCTTGTTCGTGTTGGGCGATGATGTGGCTGGTGGCGTTGGTGGTCATGGCTGTCCTTGTTGGGTTTGTGTGGGTTTGGCAGATTTTATGAAACAAGCCATATCAACAAGGAAATCCATGTCGCCAGTGAATGCCACTGCCACACCAAAACATCGTAGAGTGCTGGGCTTGGTCATTCTGTATTACAGGCTTGATTCCTACGCAGGTATGAGCCTGTTCAGGTTCAACGGATTTTGCAAGCAATCTCAGCGACTGATGGTCAAGGATATCCGACAAACAATCACACTCCGTCAAGCTGTTGTTATTGTAATGTGTTTGGAGATGAATGGCAAGGGGAGGGCTGAGCATATCCAAAAAGCACTTGTAAAAAGTGCTTTTTTGTGGGAAATACATCAAGAAGTAAGACAAGACAAACACATGCAGACAGCGTGGCGATAAGTCTAATACCGAAAGTTTTACATAAAATAAGATGAACTTGTGTTGGACAAAACTTAGCGAAATAATAAATCAAGCAAAAATTGCTCAAGCTGTGTATCAATGTATTCATACACACCAGCATTCGGTAAGGCGAATTTTAATATTTTTTGATTCAAATTATCATAAAGATAATAATGGCCATCTCCAATGTCGTATAATGGTACGGCTTGGCTTGGATAGTTTGCATAGTTTTTTAAATCAGGTGTAATTTGCAACAAATTCAGATATGAATGATTGTCAATACCAAGACCAAATATTTCATTACTTTCATAAGAAATAACACCAAACTCTTCTAAAAAGTTTTGATATTCCTTAGAAAAAGTGATGTTCAGTGCTTTTTGTGCATATTCAATTTGTTCTTTTGTTGCAGGTTTGGTTAGTGCATTGACGGATTTTAATCTTTCGGATAACAGCTGCATTACACACTTCCTTCTTGTTTGAGTTGTTCGGCACGAGTTTTCCAGTGTTCGGATCGTTCTTTGGCAAATTGATCACGGTTAATCTCGGATTCTTTTTGCTTGTCGTGCAAGATAATATCATTACTTTTGCCACGATGTTCTGGTTGGGTTAGTTCTGCAAGTGGCGAGTCTGCTTTTTGCCCTATGTGGTGCAGTTCAATTGGTCTGCCATCTTTATCTAATGGTGCTAGTCCCTGTTCCATTCGTTCAAGATTACTTCTTCCAAAGTCATCAGTTTTGGCTACATCAATATCTGTTCTGGTTAATACGGGTTTGTCATTCACATTAGCAGGTTCAATATTGGCAGTTTGATAAATGTCCAGTTCTTCTACACTGTTGATATTATCTGTTATTTCTTTGGGATAACCACTATTTTCTTTCACTTCTTGAGTTAATGGTGTAGAATAAAAAGATTGAGAAGAACTCTCCGGTGCATTGATATAAGATGAGACGGTATTTTTTTCATCAAAGGGGTAGTCTCTTGCATCAATTTTAGAAGAAAATACATCTGTTTGCAAGTCCTTAATCCAAGACTTGACTTCATCTATCAATAGATCTTTACTAACAGACAGCTCTCGTGCGTCAAGAAGTAAGTTATGCATTATGCCACTCCTTCTGATTTTTGCTTATGCCAAATGTCATAAATTGGCTGATAGACATCTTGCTGTAGGCTTAGATGTTTCATCACACAATGCTCCACTGCAAAAATTAATTTTGGGTTGGTATCAGTCAAACTCGAACATAATAAGGTCTTTAATGAATCCGACATCGCTTCAACGGTTGCTCGTCCAACATGTCTTTTTATGATTTTTTGTGCTGCTGATTCGATATCCAATAGTGATGTGAGCATTCGTGATAGGTGTGAAAAATTTTGCACATGCCAAATGGCTGGACTTTTATCTGCTTCATATTCATCAATACTGTATCGCAACGCTTTTTTGATATGCGTTGGCAATACCAGCTTATCCAAATGATTTTTAATCATCTCAACATCAAAAGTCTCGACATTGCCTAATCTGTCAAACAGCAAAAATTTTGTAATCTCAGTATGAATGCGTTTTGTGTCTATGATATCTGCATTTGTTGGCGTGGAATAACTTTCACCACAGTTTTCAAATTTTTTAATGCTACACAACACAGGCTCTAGCCAATCATTCTGATAGACGACAGCCACACCGCGTGGCAACTTGGCAATTTCTTCCAGCTGCTCATCTGTTGTCCCTGCAGCCTTGCCAGCCAATCTGCGGTCTTGTGCATCTGGCAAACGCATAATGATTTTGGTGTTGGTGTTGCGAATAGCGGAAATATCCACCGCATTGGGTGATTGGTCGGCAATAATAAAGCCTTCGCCAAAGGTACGCATTTCAGCAATGGCATTAGCGAGCATTTCGACGGCTTTGCCAGCCACATTCACACCTTCCGTACTTTGTTCGGTTGAGGTACGCTTTAAGATATTGTGTGCCTCTTCTAGCACCGTGATATGTTTGAGCGGTTGATTCATTGCACCTTTTGCCATGCGATATTCGCTCAATCGCATGACCAAAATTCCCATAATCAATGACTTGGTTTCTTGTGAACCGATACGGCTCAAATCCACAATCACATTACTGTCAAATAATATTGTATTATCAATTTCATCAGCGGTAAAAATTTGACCATTTAAACCATTGGTTAATGATTTAACACGAGTTACCAATGCACCGATATAATTACTTTTTACTTCTTGGGAAAATGCCGATTGTTCAACCACTTGATTTAAACTTTCAAGCAAATCTATGAATGTTGGATAAAAAATAACATTATCTTGATAGATTGAATTGGTTAACTCCCAACCACATCTTTCATAAGCCTGCAACATTGCTTCTTTTAACACAGCAGGCATAGCGGCATACATCGGCCAGCAGACGTTAAAAATCTCAATCAAACGGTCGATATGCTCCAAAACATGAATTTCATTCGGAAATTTAAACGGATTGATTTTTAAAAGTGCGGTATGTTTTGGATTTGTTCCCAAAACTGCAACATCTTTGCGGTGGCCGAATATATTTTTATACTCACCTTTTGCAGGCTCAATAACCATAAAAGGAATGTTATAAGTAGAAAGTTGATTTAAAATTTCGTAAACCGTATTGCTTTTGCCCGACCCTGTTGAGCCTGATACAAAAAGATGGCTTGTCAGATTATCTACTTTTAATTCAACTTGTTGTGGCAAATCATTCCACAAATGGCGAATATTACCCAACTTAATAATTCGTTCATCTGCATTGAATTGGTTGTTGTCATTCACATTTTGAATTTTTCGACCAAATGTTTGAGCTTCAATAACGGTTACTGCTGAAGTTGATTTACGTGGCAAGCTAAGCTGAATCGCCATTTCCTTGCCCGACACCAGTGTGGCTGGTGTCAGATATGGAATAGGTAGCTTATCGCCAAACGAAGGGTTTAAACGTGGGTGCGATAAATTACCCAACCAAGCCAATACCTGCTTGCAGTCATTGGCATTCCAAGTAGTAATGGCGAAGTTTTCGCTATTGGAATCACTACCACGCATCAAACCGAAAAAAATACTCGCCAGCGACTCCGAAGCAGCAGTGCTATCGCTGATAAAGTAGGCTGCTGTATTCCAAGCACCATAGCGTTGCCCTTCGTCAATCCGCTCAAGCTGATGGTCGATTTTTTTTAGCATCTGTCCTATGCTTTTGTCCGTGCTTTCCAGAGTTATCTGACGGCTACTGCCTTGGGTGCGAGTGTTGGAATGGGTATCAGTATGGCTGGTAGTATAAGTTGTACTTTGTGTATTTGACGAGGCAGAACTGAATGAGGAACCCGTCGTAGTGCCTTCGGAAGTGCTTTTGGTTGTACCAGTGGTATTGGTTTTATTAAATAAAGTGCTGCCAATTTGACCGCCGATGATTGCTCCAGTAGCAGCTAAGCTTATGCCACCTGTTACAGGTGCCATCATAATGGCTGCCGCCCCTACAGCCGCGCCACCAATAATACCTGCTTTTGCCCCTTTGGTTTGTGCACTAATGCTCTCTGATGTGCCTGATGTATGAGTGTGTGTAATGCTCTCTGATGTGCCTTTTGTTTCTGTCAATCCTAAGCTTACACCCAATGATTCGCTCAAGCCTTGACTGATGCTCAAGCCAATACTGTCGCTTTCGTTTTGACCGAATGAAAGAGATTGCTTTAATAGTGGTGAAAGTTGGGTAGCGGCATTTTCATAACCTATACGAATAGTATTTAGGTCCATTCCAGATACAGGCTTTGCTAGAATCAACGCCTGATATTCACGCCCTTCCGCCGCATCAATAAATCGCTCTAAGCCTTGCATAAAATGCTCACGCTCTTCAACTGAAAGCGATGGCACACCTGTAACCGCACTGACTGCGGTGGCATTGCTAGAAGCAGTGTAATCACGAATGCCATGTAGAATGGTTTGCACTGTGTCACCACTCATATTCGTCAGCCGACTGCCCGGAAAATGCCCCTTAAATGTTTTTTCTAGCAAATCGCCAGCATTTTTACCTGATGATTTTTTGGCTTCTCCCCGCGTCCCTAGATACAATATGGTTTCCTTGCCGTCAGATTTTAATAAGGTGAATACCGTATAGCCAGCCGCTCCCATGGCGGCATAGGCAGCAGCAATACTCTCCAGCACCGATTGTTTGTTTTCCATGACAATACGTTCAATCTGAAAAATTCGGATATCCGTATAGGCATTAACTGTATCAAGTGCATAATTTTCAGCTTTTTGCAAGGGATAGCAACCCAACTCAGCCAAATAACTTTTGTTTAATAATTGATCGCTATCAATTAAAGCCTGTAATGCCCCTTGGCGTATTTGCCTTGCTTCAACCTTAGTCAAACTCATCATTTTATCCTTATCGCACAATTACTAAAAGTAAAGCTAAAGCAGCCACAGCTCCTCCTACTATCGCCAAAGCTTTAAAAAACTTATTATTGTTAGTTTCTTCATAATGGTTGTCATGCAAATTTTGTTCTGACTGGGCACTATGTGGCGATATTGACTTCGGAATTGCTGGCTTCGCCAATGATTTTGGTTCTGAACTTCTTTGAAATTCTTTTACATCTTGATTGGCTAATGCTTCTCGGACGTTAATCAAATGCAGTAATCGTTCCAAAGAAAAATTACGGTTTAAGTACACCTGCTGCAAATTAAAATAATCCCAACTCCATATTTTTTCATCTAATCCAATATCTTTGGCAACAGAATAGACACGATACTCTTCATAAACCTTGGGCTTTTTCTCAAGAATGTAATAAACAGATTTGATATACTCGTCTAATTTCAAATCCATATTATTTAGATAAGCCTCCAATTGTGCCCGAATCTGCATTAAATTCCCTTGCACCAAACAGGCTGACAATTCTTTTGTAGGAACAAATCCAGTCAAATCTATAGACTTATCACATCTCTTGCCTGTTACTGATTCGGAGTTGGTTTCGCTTTTTGGCTCGGCTGTTGGAGCGATTGTTGATTCAACGGCATGATTGACAAAGCCTTTTTCCTTACGCTTTTGCAGCTTATCTTTTATCTGAATCAAATGTCGGCAACGTTCTTTGCTGAAATTGCGTGCCAAATCTTGTGCACATTCGGCAAAATAAGCTGAATCCCAACGGTGTTCTTCTGTATGTAATTCGCTATAAATACTGTCGTCAAAATCATCAAATTGGATCTGATTGCCAGCAATCGCTTCCTCAAACAGTCGTAAATTTTCTGCTGCAGTCGATTGCTTGTTTTGCAGTGTCTCTAAAAGCATTGTTTTCATATCGAAATCCTTATTAAAGTGCCAATACCGCATTCAATTTTTCTTTAAAGCGATTAATTTCAATTAAATCCGCTTCTGCTTTATCTTTCTCCACTTGGAGCTGTTTACTATTATTGGCAAGCTCTAGTAAATGCGACATAAGTATATCGATGTGTTTGATAAACTCCTTGCCCATAAATTCCGTAAATTCATCGGCCAAGATGTCCGTATCCTCAATCAACTTATCTGTTGCAGCTTTGATTAATTCATTGAAGTTTGCACGGATTGTTATTTCTTGGCGTCGCCATACTTCACGTAAATTCACCTCACGAATGGTTTCAGAACGGGTTTCGTAAATATCTTTTTCTTCTGTATCTCCCCAAGAGAGCGGATTCCACCATTTTGAAGTGCTTACTGTACGCGTACCGACTTTTACTTTTTTTGTTTCTTCTCTTTCATTAACATCTTGGTTTGACAACCCCAACCCCGACAGTTGCTCCAATGCCTCAAATTGATGTTTGATGCCCTCCAGCAAAGGCAGTGGCAAATCTTTCAAGGACTTTAATTCCTGCTGTACTTTGTTGTGAAAAATATCCGATAGTTGGTTACGCATGTTTTTTTGTGCATCACCAATCAATGCTTCCAACTCATTGATAATTCGATTGCGTCGCATATTTACAACATCAACCAGCTCCTGAATGATATTTCTCGCATGACTTTCACTCACTCTTTCAGACTCGGAAAATCTACCTGAAAACCCCCGTATATGCTGACGTATTTTGACTTCAAGCTCATCAATCGTCATAATATTTTCACTGATAAAACTTTCTTTACGGTGTATCAAATCTTGCTTAATTTCTTCTTCAAGACGTGAAGCACGGGATTTGTCAGTTTTCAACAGATTAATTTGTTCCTCGGCTTGGCGTAGATCTACCGCATACTGCTCTACTGCTTTTGCCAGTTCTGCAGCATTCGTGGTGCGTTCAATGGCATTGGATAGTGCTTGATAGCCACGATTGACACGGTTTGGAAGATTGTATTTAGCAATATATTCATCAATCATGGCTTCAATTGCAGGTACGCCGCTTCTGTATTCCACCTGAAGTAGATTCTTTTGTGCTAAATTTTGTTGTACTGTGCTGCTAATCGGCATATATTGCACAAAATCCATGCTGGGTTCTTCTGTGAACAGTTCTTCTAATTTATTTAAATCACCCCGCTCTGAACGGGTTAAGCTATCTGCATTCGCAGCTCTTTTTCGAATCAATCTAGTGGTATTGGCAGAAACAGGATAGATTTGTGGGTTTTGAATACCGTTACTTTCTAAGTAGTTTCGAATATTTTTTAATAAGTTTTCGATGGACTCGCCTTTTTCAGGGTCGAAATTATCCAGTTTATTGGGGACAAAAATAAAGCGGTCTTTGCTTTGTTTACCTCCTGTTTGCATGATTTCTGCAATTTCAGTTAATACTTGCTTGTCATCATTGACACCAAGCTGTGTTCCATTGAGTAAATAGATAATCAAAGGATTGCGTTCCGAATCACGAATGTGCTGCATGGTAACACGAGCGTGTTCAGGGTCTTGGCTATTATTGGGTCCTGGGGTATCGGTTATTTTTAGGCGTACTTCTTCACGCTCTTTAATGCCCAAAATATTACCTTCCAATTCGATTAATTTGGTATCTTCATCTTTGTTCCATTGCTGCAAGATTGCCAAATCAACCGATTGCTTTTCATCTATCACCATTCCTGTCTTGTTGATACGAGTTCCGGTAAATTCGCCGATGTTGTATTTATCATTATCAGTAATGGTTGCGATAGTAGCAGTTGTTGCTTCATTTGCTGCTGGCAATAGATCACAGCCCAACATCGCATTGATAAAAGTCGATTTGCCTGCTGACATGGTAGCTGCAACATAGACATCAAAATCACGGTTATCCGCCTCTGCAAAATTCTTTTGAATTTGCTGGTTTTTTGCAATTTCTTCACCAAAAATCGGATTCCGCTCCGCTTCACGCATCAGTGCTTGCACTTCACTTAAACGTTCATTACTGTCTCTACAAGGAATGTAATTTAATTGAATATTCATACCCTGTGCACAGGCATTTTCCTTAGCTGCCTGCAAATCCAATAAATCTGCTTCTACGCCTTTGAAAGTGATGTCAAAATCTTTTGCACCATTACAATAGTTGTGCAATCCTTCAAATAAGCGTTCAATCCAGACTTGTAGCCGACTGTTTTTATAATGCTCAAATGTATTATCGGCAGGTTCAACACCATCAATCAAAAAAGTTGTTTCAATGGTAAAGGGGTTGTGTTCAATGTGAATGGCGATACTCATATATTTATCCTTAGTACTACATATTAAAAATTATTTAACTTGTGGCGTTATAGTCAATTAAAATTGCAATGATATTGTGTTGCCAACGTCCTTATGTACTGCTTGTACACCGCGGACGTTGTCGCCTTGTCTCATTTTTATTTTAATCGACTATAT
>JAUNUB010000066.1 GCA_030538375.1 Moraxella sp.
TCGCCTTGCCTTATTTTTATTTTAATCGACTATATCATCTGCCAAAATTTGATTGACTTTTTGTGGGGAATTTTATAAAATACCCTGCTTTTTTATTATCCGTGTGGCTCGGATTTGCGGTTTGTGTTATTTTGCACGCACCTATTTATTTTATTGTAATGATAAGCGACCTTTTTAGCCATTTTTAAAAAAAGGGGATAGCCTATGTCATTTGTTGGAGAATATCCATGAGTAACAAACACCCTTTGGTTCAGCACATCGAAAACAGCCAGCTAAAAAACCACCCATCTTTTGCCCCTGGTGATACCGTTGTGGTACAAGTTAAGGTTCGTGAAGGCGACCGTGAGCGTCTTCAGGCTTATGAAGGCGTGGTTATCGCTAAGCGTAACCGTGGTCTGAACTCTGCCTTTACCGTGCGTAAGATTTCTAGCGGCATTGGTGTTGAGCGTGCGTTCCAATTGCACTCACCATTGATTGACAGTATCGAAGTAAAACGCCGTGGTGATGTACGCCGTGCCAAATTGTACTACTTGCGTGATCGCTCTGGTAAGTCTGCACGTATCCGTGAAAAATTGGTTGCAAAAAAAGAAGCCTAATTCTTATATGAAGAATTAAGTTGCATGATGAAAGTAGATGGCGAGCTTGATAATGTAGTAATTTAAAGCAGTACAGTCTAAATTCTTTTGCAAACCTTCTTTTGTAAATCGTGGAATAAAAACAGAATAAAAACCCTTGATTGTATGTCAATCAAGGGTTTTTTTGGTGCTGGGGTTTTGGCTTGGTGTGATGGCACTAAACCACCACAAGCCACTAAACCACTAAACCACTGAGCCACCACAAGCCACTAAGCCATTTCGCCTGCCAAAAAGTCTTGTGCAAAGCGTTGCAATACGCCGCCAGCTTCATAAATCAACACTTCTTCGGCGGTATCCAAACGGCTGCTGACAGGCACTTCCAGCACTTCACCGTTTTTGCGGTGGATAATCAAGGTCAACTCACCGCGTGGCGTGCGTTCTCCTATAACGTCATAGGTTTCTGTACCATCTAATGCGAGCGTTCGGCGGCTTGTGCCTGCTTGGAATTGCAGCGGCAACACGCCCATACCAATCAGATTGGTGCGGTGAATGCGTTCAAACCCTTCTGCGACAATCACTTCTACGCCTGCCAGCCGCACGCCTTTGGCTGCCCAATCTCGGCTAGAGCCTTGACCATAATCCGCCCCTGCGATGATGATTAAGGGCTGCTTGCGGTTCATATAAGTTTCGATGGCTTCCCACATTCTCATGACTTCGCCATCTGGTTCGACACGTGCCAATGAGCCTTGTTTGACGCTGCCGTCTGCGTTTTTTACCATTTCGTTAAAAAGTTTGGGATTGGCAAAGGTGGCACGTTGGGCGGTTAGATGGTCGCCCCTGTGGGTGGCGTAGCTGTTGAAGTCTTCTTCTGGCAAGCCCATTTTTGTCAAATATTCGCCTGCCGCACTGGTTGGCAAAATCGCATTGGACGGCGAGAGATGGTCGGTGGTGATGTTGTCGGGCAAAATGGCGAGTGGACGCAAGCCTTTGAGACTGCGTTCGCCAGCCAACGCCCCTTCCCAATAGGGCGGACGGCGGATATAGGTAGATTGTTCACGCCAGTCATACAGCGGACTGGCTGCCTTAACCGCCGCCCCTGTGTCAAACATCGGAATGTAAATATCACGGAATTGTTGTGGTTTCACATACTGATTGACAATCTCGTCAATCTCGCTGTCTGTCGGCCAGATGTCTTTTAGGCGAATTTCTTTACCATCTGCCACGCCCAATACGTCGTTTTCGATGTCAAAACGGATTGAGCCTGCAATCGCATAAGCCACCACCAAAGGCGGTGAAGCCAAAAACGCTTGCTTGGCATAAGGGTGAATACGTCCGTCAAAATTGCGGTTGCCGCTCAATACAGCAGTGGCGTACAAATCACGGTTGATGATTTCTTGCTGAATGCTAGGGTCTAATGCACCGCTCATGCCGTTGCAAGTGGTGCAGGCAAAGGCGACGATACCAAAGCCCAATTGTTCCAATTCGGGCAGCAAATCTGCTTCTTTAAGATACACTTCTGCCACTTTTGAGCCGGGGGCAAACGATGTTTTGACCCAAGGTTTTCGTGTCAAGCCTAGACGATTGGCATTGCGTGCCAAGAGAGCGGCGGCAACCACATTGCGTGGGTTTGAGGTATTGGTGCAGGACGTAATTGCGGCGATAATCACCGCACCGTCAGGCATCGAGCCATCTGCTGGCACTTCATAGGGTTGTGCCAAGCCTTTGGCGGTCAAATCTTTGGTCGCAAAACGTGCGTGCGGATTGGAAGGCCCTGCCATATTGCGTCCCACACTGGACAAATCAAATTTCAGCACACGTGGATAGACCGCATTTGTCAAACTGTCCGCCCACAAGCCTGCGGTTTTGGCATAGGTTTCTACAAGTTTGACCTGCTCGGCTTCACGCCCTGTAAGGGTCAGATAATCCAAAGTCTGCTCATCGATGGCAAACATCGCTGCCGTTGCACCGTATTCGGGGGTCATGTTGGAGATGGTTGCACGGTCGCCAATGGACAAACCTTTGACCCCTGTGCCAAAAAATTCGACAAACGCCCCAACCACACGCTCTTTACGCAAAAATTCGGTCAAAGCCAGCACAATATCGGTGGCGGTAATGCCTTCTTCTCGCTTGCCAGTCAGTTCCACGCCCACGATATCGGGCAGACGCATCATTGACGCACGCCCCAGCATGACCGTTTCGGCTTCCAAGCCGCCCACACCCACCGAAATCACGCCCAAAGCGTCCACATGCGGCGTGTGGCTGTCTGTACCCACGCAGGTATCGGGGAAAGCAATGCCGTTTTTGACTTGAATGACAGGCGACATTTTTTCCAAATTAATCTGGTGCATAATGCCGTTGCCTGCAGGGATTACATCGACGTTTTCAAAAGCGGTTTTTGTCCAATTGATAAAATGAAAACGGTCTTCGTTGCGACGCTCTTCGATGGCACGGTTTTTGGCAAATGCGTTGGGGTCATCGCCGCCGCATTCTACCGCCAAAGAGTGGTCAACGATAAGCTGGGTTTGCACCACAGGATTGACTTTGGATGGGTCGCCGCCTTTTTCGGCAATCGCATCACGCAATCCCGCCAAATCCACCAGTGCCGTCTGTCCCAAAATATCATGGCAGACCACACGCGCAGGAAACCACGGAAAATCCAGCTCTTGTTTGCTCTCAATCAATTGTCTAAGCCAAGATTGCAAGGTTGGCAAATCCACCTTGTCGGCACGGTTTACCAAGTTCTCGGCAAGAATGCGACTGGTATAGGGCAGTGTGTCGTAGCTATTAGGCTTGATGTCGTTCACCGCTTGACGTGCGTCGTAGTAGGCAAGGTCGGTGTTGGGTAAGGATTTTAAAAACTGGCTGTTGGCTGGCATGAATTTTCCTTAAAATAACTAATGGTGCTTTTTGTCATTGGCTTAATCTGGCTGGTTTTGTATTATGAACGACTGGCAACGAGTGTGCATGATACAAAATCTTGCTTGGCTAGATTTGTTAGCATGTAGGGTCTGCCGATAATTCATCACGCCCAACAATTAAGTTTGAAGTTTGTGGTAAATACACGGCTTTTGTGCTAAAAATGGCTAAATCTTGTCTTTCATCGTCAAAAACTTGTTTGATAGAATAACTATCAACCTGCGTTTTTTCCTTGAAAGAACTACGATTTATCTCATTTTTATCTACAAAGACGAAATGTCAACAGACCCTATTCTTTATTACAAAAACTTTGATAAATCAACAAAACCCAATACATGACGCATTGGGCTTTGGTTATTCACCCAGTTTTTTGGGTGGTTAGCGGTCTTCCATCGCCACATATGCCACATCGTCAGGACCAGTGTAATTGGCAGATGGGCGAATGATTTTGCCGTCCGCACGTTGCTCAATTACATGTGCCGACCAGCCTGTGGTGCGTGCGATAACGAACAGCGGCGTGAACATTGCCGTGGGTACGCCCAGTTTTTGATAGGAGACAGCGGAGAACCAGTCAAGATTTGGGAACATTTTTTTCTCGTTCCACATCAAGGTCTCTAAACGCTCGGCAATATCAAACAGCAGCATATCGCCAGATTCCATGGATAATTCACGCGCCACTTCTTTAATCACCACGTTGCGTGGGTCGGCGATGGTGTAGACAGGGTGTCCAAAGCCGATGACGATTTCTTTGCGTGCAATACGTTCACGAATGTCCGCTTCGGCTTCGTCGGCATTGCGGTAGCGTTTTTGAATGTCGTAGGCGACTTCGTTTGCACCGCCGTGTTTAGGGCCTTTTAATGCCCCAATCGCCCCTGCGATACACGAATAAATGTCCGAGCCAGTGCCTGCAATCACTCGTGCGGCAAAGGTGGACGCATTAAACTCATGCTCTGCGTACAGGATTAATGACACGTGCATGGCTTTGATTTGTGATTCCGTGGGGCGTTTGCCGTGCAATAGGTGTAAGAAGTGTCCGCCAATGCTCTCTTCTTCGCTGTCCAAGTCAATGACTTTGCCATTTTGGGTGTATTGATACCAGTACAGCATAATACTGCCAAGGCAAGCAATGAGACGGTCGGCGGTGTCTCTAGCTTCGCTGGCTGGTTGGCTTTCACGCTCAGGCAAGGTGCAGCCGAGTGCCGATACGCCTGTACGCATTACGTCCATGGGGTGCGTGTGTGCAGGTAGGTTTTCTAGCACATGGCGGACACGCATGGGCAGATTGCGTAGGGCTTGAAGTTTGGCTTTGTAGGCTTTTAACTCATGCTTATTAGGCAGATGACCATGAATGAGCAAATGTGCCACTTCTTCAAATTCGCAGTGTTTGGCTAGGTCAAGAATATCATAGCCACGATAGCTCAAATCATTGCCGCTACGCCCCACGGTACATAGGGCGGTGTTGCCTGCTGGTACGCCTGATAGGGCAACGGACTTTTTGGGTTTTGGGGCGGCTGGGGTTTTGCTTTCTTTTGACATGCGTTAATCTCCTTAAAAGGCATGTGAGCGAAGTTTGTCCTAAACTTCAGACGGTACAGCTTTTTTGACTTCGCTTGACGTTGATAAAAAACATCTGGCTTAAGCTGGGTGAATTGTCATGATAGATAATTCACCGTTTTTTGGAATGATTTTTTTGAATAATGTTACGAATTTTGGCTAAATAACCTATCCAATTTTTGTTCAAAATCGTGATAATTCAAGAAATCGTACAATTCGTTGCGTGTCTGCATGGTGTCGACCACGTTTGCCTGTGTGCCATCACGCATGATGGCTTCATAGACATTAAGGGCTGCCTTGCTGGCTGCTCGGAAAGTGGATAAGGGATACAGCACTAATGATACGCCATTGTCCGCAAGCTCTTGTTGGGTATACAGTGGCGTTGCCCCAAATTCGGTGATATTCGCCAGCACAGGCACGCTCACCGCTTGGGAGAATTGTTGGTACATGCTAAGTTCGGTGATGGCTTCGGGGAAAATCATATCCGCCCCAGCTTCTACGCAAGCCATCGCACGCTCGATGGCGGATTCTAGCCCTTCGACAGCCAATGCGTCCGTGCGTGCCATGATGACAAAATTGTCGTCCACACGAGCGTCCACGGCGGCTTTGACACGGTCTACCATTTCATCTTTGGAGACAATGGCTTTGTTGGGGCGATGTCCGCAGCGTTTTTGGGCGACTTGGTCTTCGATATGCACCGCTGCCACGCCAGCACGCTCAAAGGCTCGGATACTACGAGCGATATTAAACGCACCGCCCCAGCCCACATCAATATCGACCAGCAGCGGCGTATCCACGTTGTCAGTGATACGCTGTGCGTCAATCAACACATCTTCCATGGTGGTGATACCAAGGTCAGGAATGCCGTTGGAGCAAGCAGCGACACCGCCACCAGACAGATAAATCGCCTTAAAGCCGCTCGCTGTTGCCAAGCGTGCAAAGTACGCATTGACACAACCCACGACGGCTAAGGGGTTTTCGGTTTGAACAGCTTGGCGAAATGCCAAACCAGCAGAATAAGCAGACATCCTTTCTCCTATCATTAAGCGTAATTCTCAAAACCAGTCGTATCAACACTTCTGCCAAGTAACTAGTATCTAAAACAACGGCGTTTTATGAGTTTTTATAGTTATAACATAAAAATCCCAAATAAAACAAGCGTTTTTTTGAATTATGGTTCATATTTTTTGTAATATGGTGTGATAACTTATTAAAAAACAATGAATTACAATAAAATCTTATCCATGTCAAAGGTGCAAGCAGAGCGATTTCATGGATAATTTTTTGTAAACATATGAATGAATGTGTTGCAATGTAATTTTTTTGTGCTATTATGCAACCGTTGGACGGATTTTGTCCGTTCAATGCGTTGTTTGATAAGTAAGCGATATTCGTCTTGATGATAACGCAATAGGATTTTATTGGAGCTGACTTCCCTGCGATTGGAGTGCAAAAAGTCTGGCATGGAAGAAATACCCTATCATTACGCACTCATGGTAGGAGAAATATTACAAGGAGGTCAATATGACTACCGAAACCAAGGACGCTGCTGGCTATTGGAAAGCAAACGTCCGTCTTATCTTAGGCTGTCTTGTGGTGTGGGCGATTTGCTCGCACGGATTTGCCATTTGGCTACGTCCCCTTATCTCTGGTATTTCCATCATGGGCGTTGACGCTGGACTGTGGTTCAGTCAACAAGGCTCAATTTTGGTATTTATTGGGATTATTTTCTTTTATTCTTGGCGAATGAATAAGCTGGATAAAGAATACGGCGTGAGTGAGGAGTAAGCCATGAGTCAATTTGTCATCAATTTAATCTTCGTCGGCTTGTCATTCGCTCTGTATTTTGGCATTGCTATTTGGGCAAGGGCTGGCTCGACCAAAGAATTCTATGTCGCAGGCGGCGGCGTACACCCAGTGCTTAACGGTATGGCGACAGGGGCAGACTGGATGAGTGCTGCGTCATTCATCTCAATGGCTGGTATGCTTGCCATGGGTGGTTATGCGGCATCTGCCTATCTGATGGGCTGGACAGGCGGCTATGTACTCTTAGCATTGCTACTTGCCCCATATCTGCGTAAATTCGGCAAATTCACCGTACCTGACTTTATTGGCGACCGTTTTTATTCCAGAAATGCTCGTCTGATTGCGGTGGCGTGTTTGATTTTGGCATCGACTACTTATGTTATCGGACAGATGACAGGGGCTGGCGTGGCGTTCTCTCGCTTTCTTGAAGTGAGCAACACTACAGGGCTTATTATCGCTGCTGTCGTGGTGCTGTTTTATGCGGTACTTGGCGGCATGAAAGGTATTACCTATACCCAAGTGGCACAATATGTGGTCTTGATGATTGCTTATGCCATTCCTGCGATTTTTATCTCATTTAATTTGACAGGCAATCCATTGCCAATGTTTGGCTTGTTTGGTAACGTTGAAGATGGCGTAACTATGCTGCACAAACTTGACCAAATTGTTACTGATTTAGGCTTTACCGCCTATACCGCAGATGTGCCGAACAAGCTCAATATGTTCTTATTGACCATGAGTTTGATGATTGGTACAGCTGGCTTGCCGCACGTGATTATTCGTTTCTTTACCGTGCCAAAAGTCTCTGACGCACGTTCGTCCGCTGGTTGGGCATTGGTGTTCATCGCCTTGCTATACACCATCGCCCCTGCGGTTGGTACAATGGCTCGCATGAACCTTGTCAATACCATCTATCCTGAAAGCACTCAATCTGCACCGATTGACTATGAAGCTCGTCCAGAGTGGATGAAAACTTGGGAAAATACGGGTCTGTTGAAATTTGAAGACAAAAACAACGATGGCAAAATCCAGTATTACAATGACAAAAACACCGACTACGCTGCCACTGCCGAAGCCAAAGGCTGGCAAGGCAATGAGCTGACGGTGAATAATGACATCATGGTACTTGCCAACCCTGAAATTGCCAATCTACCAAGCTGGGTTATCGGTCTGATTGCCGCTGGTGGTCTTGCTGCTGCTTTGTCTACCGCTGCTGGCTTGCTACTTGCCATCTCATCTGCGGTATCGCACGACTTGATTAAAAAGACGCTAAAGCCTGACATCTCGGACAAAGGTGAGCTAAAAGCCGCTCGTATCTCGATGATTGTGGCGATTGTGGTAGCGACTTATCTGGGTATTAATCCCCCCGGTTTTGCCGCTCAAGTGGTTGCCTTGGCATTTGGTATCGCTGCGTCATCGCTGTTCCCTGTGCTGATGATGGGTATCTTCTCCAAGCGTATCAATGATAAAGGGGCGATTGCTGGTATGTTGGTGGGCTTGACCGTAACATGCGTGTACATATTCTTGTACATGGGTTGGTTCTTTATTCCGGGTACTGCCATGTTTGAGAACACCGCCGAAAACTGGATTATGGGTATCAGCCCACTTAGTATCGGTCCTATCGGTGCACTCTTGAACTTTATCGTTGCCTTTGTGGTGTCTCATGCCACAGACGCACCACCAAAAGAGATTCAAGACTTGGTCGAAAGCGTCCGTTATCCAAAAGGTGCTGGTGCTGCGGTTGACCACTAAGTGATGATTTGATTGATGTAATGTGCAAAAATGCGAACTTTGATGAGTTCGCATTTTTTATCCAATTGCACATGCAAATGTCTGTTTGTGCTATGATGAACACCGTGAGTTGAGATTGTGGTATTGCAAAATTTGTAATGATTTTTTGAAAAATTTAGATAAAAAGGAAAATGTTATGTTGTGGGAATTGGTTGGGGCGATTTCGGCTGGATTGGGCTTGATGGGTATTGTGCTGCTTGTGCGATTGATATTCAAAAAAATCCCCAAATACAGCCTGCCTATCGCCTGTGGACTGGGTATGCTGATGTTTAGTATGTATCAAGAATATTCATGGTTTGAGCATACCAAGGCTCGCTTGCCTGCTGGGGTGGTGGTGGTCGCCAGTGCCAGTCCGCCTGTATTTTATAAGCCGTGGACGTATTGGCAAGCCCCTGTATCATACTTTGTGGCGGTCGATGGGGCGAGCAGTCAAAGTACCGACACACCCAGCATTCGCCAAACTCGGCTGTATTTTTTTCAAAGGCTGATGTCCGCACACGAAATGGCAATATTGGTGGACTGTGAACAAAAGCTACAAAGCGACTTCGTGAAGGGTGCTACACCCAATTGGGGCAAAACCCCGATGACAGACGGTATTGTAGGGGCGGTGTGTGAATGAATGGGGTGTACCTGTCTTTTATCCTTGTGTCTTTTGGGTTAAAAGACGAGATAACTGGATAACTACAGGCGTGCCAAGAAAAACCCTTGTGGATACTGGACGTATTCACAAGGGTTTGATGTATAGTCTTTTAAATTCACTTTAATACGTCGTCAAACTCACTTGCTGTACTACTTGTACTATCTGCGTTCGTTTTCCTTGTCTTAAAGTGAATTTATTTGACTATAAAAATACCAAAAAATGCCAAATTTAGCCGCTCTTAATTTTTAACCAAATAACCCTTAACCAAAAGTAAGCACCAAAAACAAGAAATCTGTCATCTTATCTTAAATAGAAACTTAATATTTCTTGCTTTGCAGAGTTTTGCGTGATAAAAAGATTAACACGCTCTGTCCGTCATGGGTGCTTAGGCTGCTGACTTATTGTGCAGCAGCTTCGGCGGTGGCCTTGTTGTCAGCAGCATTCATTGCGTCCAATGCCTTGCCAGCTTCGGTGGCAGACACGGTTACTGGTGTGTGGTCTGCACCCGGACGCAGCCAAGCAGATATGGCAATGCCAAGAACAAGAACAAGGAATAAGACAATGCCAACCAATGCGGTGAGAATCTCTTTGACTGGTTTGTTTTCTGATGCGTCATGTGCCATAGCTACCTACCTATTTACAAAAAATAAAAAAATAAAAACACAACTCAAAACCACATACAGATAATGGTATTGATTGCAACACTGCCATTATATACCAAGTTAACCAAAATCGACAATCAGTTTTATGCAGAATATCCGCATACTTATCAATTTTTTTGTAAAAGAATGGCTGCTGAGTAATTGTACAGCCATGTGTACCGATGTTTTGTTTTTGAGCTATATATCTTAATGCCTAACGCCGTGGGTTCGCTCACTGTCATACAGGCTGGTTTGTCTTGCTCCCCATATGCTTAGCAGCAAAAGCAGTGCAGTTATCATAAGTAAGGGATAATCCCCAAATCGCACATAAGGTGTCTGTCCCACCATCATTGGTACGTCGCCACGCAGCACGGTGCGTTCAAACTGTGGGGCTTGCTTGACGATACGACCTTTGTCGTCAATCAATGCTGTTACGCCAGTGTTGGTTGCTCTGACGAACCATTTGCCTGTTTCTAAGCTACGCATTTGTACCATCTGTAGGTGCTGTAGTGGACCTGCCGATGTGCCGAACCAAGCGTCGTTGGAGATGGTGAGCAGAAACTCAGTATTTTTGGCGTTGCGTCTTGTGGTGTCAGGGTAGGCGACTTCGTAGCAGATGGCAGAACCCATATCTTTGCCTTTAATCCGCAAGGGTGTCTGGTCGTTTGTGCCTTTGCTGTGATTGTACACGTCATCGCCGTTTGCCAAATTCGGCAAAATATCCAACAGTCCTTGAAAGGGTATGTATTCGCCAAATGGCACAAGGCGTTGTTTTTTGTACAGTCCTTCGGCGTTATCGCCCATTGCCAGCACAGCATTGTACAGCGGTGGGTAGGGCTGTGTGCTTGGGTCGTAGTTTTGCAAATCACGATAAGGAATGCCAGTTATCCATGCCGAGCCGTTTTGCTTGGCAAGCTGTGCCACGTCCATGACAAAAAATACCGCATCGTCCGACAATATAGGAATGGCAGCTTCTGGCCATATCACGACATCACGCCCCCACTCGTTTTGGCTAAGCGAAGTGTAGATGTCGAGTGTCTGTAGGCGATATTCGGTCAGCCATTTTAGGTCTTGGGGAATGTTGCCCTGTACCAATGATACCGAGAGTTTTTCGCCTGTTGGGCTTGTCCAGTTGGGATTTGTAAGCCATAACAATATCGACGTTGCCAGCATAAATCCACTGATGATTAAGTAGCCAAATTTACCACGCAAAGCATCAATCAACGCTGCACCTGTCAGCACCACGACAAAACCAAGACCTAGCACGCCAACCACAGGGGCGAGTGCCGATAGCCACGCCACATCGGTGAATGCGTAACCGACAAACAGCCAAGGAAACCCAGTAAAGAGCCATGTCTTTAGCCATTCTTGCAACACCCACAAAGACGCAAATGCCAAGGGCTGCTTGCCTAAAAAGCGTACAAACAACCACGCCATCACCGCATGAAACAGCCCCATCACCGCCGCCATCATACCAATCATGATAAACGCAAGCCATGCAGGCACTGCCCCATATTCATGAATAGATGTGTACAGCCAAAATGCCCCTGTCGCCCATAGCCCAAAGCCATAAATCCAGCCCAACATGAATGCACGCCGACCACTAATCGCAGGCAGAAGCAGTGCATACAGTACAAGCGGGGAAAGCAGTGCCACGCCCCAAATGTGATAGGGTGCGAGTGCAAACAAAAACAATGCTCCGCTGATTAATGCCGCCAATAAGCTCGCCCCTAAGGGCAATATCTCGTCTTCTGTGCGGTATTTTTTGCGTTGGTTTTTGCTGTGCTTTTGGATTTGGGTGGTGGTAATACGCATAAAGTTGTGATGTGGTGAATAAAACCGCTATTGTAGCAAATTTATGCAAACAATAGGTAAGGGCTTGCCCAAAAAATCAACCAAAGTGCGTCAAACTGGCGTTTTGAGTTAGGAATACAGCCTTTTAAATTCACTTCAATACATCGTCAAACTTGCTCGTAAGTACTACTTGTGCTATCCTCGCTCGTTTTCCTTGTCTTAAAGTGAATTTATTTGATTGTACAAGCATTAGCTGACAAGTTTGGTCATGTGGTACTGCCTTATCATCTTATTCGCCCGAACTAAAACCCATTGAAAAAACTTAAGGGAGTATGAAAGAGCATTTGCGAAAGGCATTGCCTAAATCTAAGGGTTTTTGGGAGGCTGTTTTGTCTTATTATGGGTTTGATTGATTGCATAATAGTATTGACAAGAAAAACTTCCATTTGTTTATCAAAGAATGTGAGTTTAGATTTAACTACGGCACACCATCAAACAAGCTGAAAACTTTGAGAAAATGGTGTGGGGTTTAGGACTAAGCTAGTACAGCCCCAAAAAGTTAGTGATGTGAAATGAACAATCAGGGCTTGGAAGCCTGTAAAAACATCAACCCCATCCACACCTTACCTACAACAAAGCTCCAACCACTCA
>JAUNUB010000067.1 GCA_030538375.1 Moraxella sp.
ATTTAGCCATTTTTAGCACAAAAGCCGTACGTTTACCACAAATTTCAAACTTAATGGTTTGGCGTGATGAAGTGTCAGCAGACCCTAGACAAACCTTGTGCAAAAGTTGCTATTCTACCACAATTCCCCAAAAAATAAAAAAACGCACTCCAAGGGAATGCGTCTTTTTTGGGAGCTTATTCTACGATTTCTTTGGCTCTGTCAAGTACCGCTTGTGGCAAGCTAACGCCTTGTTCTTCGGCGTGTTTTTTGCTAACGTACAAATCCAGACTGTCTGCGGCATACACAGGAATGCTGCCTGCTGCTTCGCCTTTTAGTACACGTGCGGTGATTTTGCCTGTTTCACGTCCTAGGTCATAATAATTCACCCCAAGAGCTGCCATCGCCCCACGAGCCACCGTGCTGGTATCAGCCGAGATAAGCGGAATTTTGGCTTCTTTGGCAACTTGATACAAGGCTTCATAAGCATTGATGACGTTATTGTCGGTCGATGTATAAATCACGTCCACTTTGCCAATCAGACTTTGTGCTGCCATGCCAATATCGCTGGATTTTTGGGCAGGGGCTTCTAGCACATTGATACCAAGTGGGGCTAATTTTTCTTTTAGCGTTTTTAGCACGATGGTTGAATTGACTTCCCCCGGACTATAGACATAACCAATGTTTTTGACATTGGGTATCAGCTCTTGAATAAGTGCAATCTGCGGCTCATAAGGCAGCACATCGGACGCACCTGTGATGTTCGTGCCAGAACCGTCCAACTTTGAGACAAGTTTTGCCTCAACAGGGTCAGTTACTGCCGAGAACACAATCGGCAATTCGGTTGTTACCGCCGCCAATGACTGTGCTGATGGCGTGGCAATCGCCACAATCACATCAGGCTTGTCCGCCACAAACTGCTTGGCAATCTGCCCTGCGGTCGCAATATTGCCTTGTGCGGATTGGAAGTTGACCGTTAAGTTTTGCCCTTCGGTAAAACCTTCTTCAGCCAGTGCTTCAACCACCCCTTTGCGTGCTGCGTCCAGTGCTGGGTGCTCCACAATGGCGGTGATGGCAACAGTCTTGGTGTCGGTTGCCGCCACTTGAGCTGTATCAGCGGCAGGGGCTTTATCCCCACCACAGCCAAACATGGCAACGCACAAACCACTCAATGCCAATAAACGAAAACGATTGCTAAGCAACATATACTATCTCCTAGTTCCTTTGGTTGATAAAAATTGTAAGACAAATCAACAGATTGTGGACTTAGTCCACACACTACGGCTGTCATTTTATGACAGATTTGTGGGCTGCTTTGCCCCCCAGCGATTATATAGTCGATTTATCGGTCATTATCCATAATCACTCTTTGCGTGGCACTTCATCGACATTGATGGCGTTTTTTAACAGCTCTGCCGAGATGGATACGCCTTGCTCGGCGGCATGTTTTGGGCTGACATACAAGGTCAAAGTATTCATGCTGGTGGGAGCAATTTCGCTAGGTGCTTTGCCGTCCAATGCTTGTGCTACCAACTGGGCGGTTGCCACACCAAAATCAAAATCGTTCACCCCAAGCCCTGCGGCTGCCCCACGGCGTACCGAAAACTCGTCCGACACCACCACAGGAATTTTAAGCTCATTGGCAGCTTGTACCATCGCTTCCATCGCCGACGCTACGCCATTGTCCAGCGATGTATAAATCAAATCCGCACGTCCGTCCAAAGCACGAGTTGCCACCGCCACATCTGCCGAGCGGTTGGCAGGTATGTCCACCAAGGTCATGCCACGTTTTGGCAATTCTACCGCCAACTGCTCCTTAATGGCTACAGAGTTGGCCTCCCCCGGACTGTAGACAAAACCGATACGCTTGGCATTGGGGGCGATTTTGGTAAACAAATCAATCTGCGGTGCTAATGGCAACTGGCTGGACAAGCCTGTGATATTGGGCTGTGTGGCGGTGTTGTCATTATTGATGAGCTTGGCGGCGACAGGGTCAGACACCGCAGTGTACACCAGCGGAATGCTTTGGCTAGCCGCTGCCAAAGTCTGTGCGGTTGGCGTGGTGATACCCACCATCACATCAGGATTGTCCGCCACGAATTGCTTAGCAATCTGCCCTGCGGTCGCCATGTTGCCTTGGGCGGATTGAAAATTCACCGTCAAATTTTGTCCGTCCTTATAACCCAGCTCATTTAGTCCTGCTAACATACCTTTACGAATATCATCAAGCGATGGGTGTTCGACAATGGCACTGATGGCAAGCGTTTTGGCAGGTTTTGCCGCCTTGTTGTCGCTTTGTTCTGACGCAGTCGTTTCTGGCGAGCTTGCAGCTGCCCCATCATTCGCACCTTGCTGAGCTGTATTGTTGCCACAACCTGCCAACAAGCCTAATACCAAACCACCCAGCACGCTCATCGGCAAGGCGGCCGTATAATTTTTTTTATCAAAAGACATCATTATCACGCATTCTCCACAAAAATATCATTAATATCAATAGTTTAGTCAGCACAACCTAAATCCTAAATCTAAATACAGCCAAATAAATGGACAGATTTTGACAAGGCTAAATACCGCTCATACCAGCAACTTTATGACAATACCATTAATTTATCACATTTGATACAAAAGTGCAGTATTTTTTGATGACTAAGACAAACTTTTGTAAAAAATACGCAAACCACAATGCCAGCACAATGAGCAAATATCTTAATTTGACAGATGGTACAATAATGGTACAATGACGACATCTGTATTTAGGGTATGCTGGACATTCATCACGCAAAACTATGATAAGGCATAAAACGACAAGGCATAAACCTTGCAAGGTTGCTTACTTTTGGCTATCGCTTGCTTTTGGTTAAAAGACAGTTACATTTACCATTTTTACTTCAAGCTCTTGTAAGCGAATGAATACTCTCAAGAATTTTTCCTTAAAAAATTCATATTATCTTGTCAAAAACGAAACAGAGCCACCCTAACACACTCTACCACCCTACCGCCGCAGGAAACCGCCATGATACTCATGATTGATAATTTTTGTAGTTTTACTTATAACATCGTGCAGTATTTTGGTGAGTTACAACAAGATATACAAGTCTATCGCAACAATGAAATCACCATCGATGCCGTGCGTAGCCTTAGCCCACAAGCCATCGTCCTAGGGCCCGGTCCTTGTAGCCCCACCGAAGCTGGTATCACGTTGCCTATATTAAGCGAGCTTAGTGGGCAGATTCCTATCCTTGGCGTGTGCCTTGGTCATCAAGCGATTGGGCAGGCGTTTGGCGGTCAAGTCGTGCGAGCAGGGGAAGTCATGCACGGTAGGCTTTCGCCAGTGTATCATCATGATGTGGGCGTATTTAGAGACTTGCCAAAGCCATTTAATGCCACACGTTATCATTCGCTGGTGATTGACAAAGCAAGTCTACCAGAATGCCTTGAAATCACCGCATGGACGCAAAACAGTGATGGCACAATGCAAGAAATCATGGGGGTTCGCCACAAGACATTGGCGGTCGAAGGGGTGCAGTTTCACCCAGAATCCATTTTGAGTGAACACGGCTATCAGATTTTTAATAATTTTTTGCAGGCTTATGGACTTGCCAAGCTGGATAATAATCATTTGCCAAAAGTGGCATAACTCGCTTTTCGCCCATACTTTTCACTTGTACTGCTTTGCCGCAAAATGCTATGCTACAAAATGCCACGCCACAAAATAGTGAATTTTATTGATATTTAAAATGATTTTAAGGAAACCTATGAACACCGCTGATACCACTGACATCATTTCAAAGCTTAATTACGATGAAATTAACGCCATCTTAACGCGTGCGTTACACAAAATTTTAAACAACATCAATCTGCCTTGCGAACAAATGCGTGAAATCATGCTGATTATCATGCAGGGGCGTTGTTCGGACGCGCTGATGGGGGCGATTTTGGCTGGACTACGCATGAAAGGCGAAACCATCGAAGAGATTACCGCCGCCGCCGAAGTCATGCTGTCATTGGCGGACAAGATTGTACTGCCTAGCACGCAAGGCGTGGTGGATATTGTCGGCACTGGCGGCGATGGTGCTAATCTTTTTAACGTCTCGACAGCGGCAGTATTTGTGGCAGCGGCGGCAGGCGTTACCGTCGCCAAGCATGGCAACCGTGGGGTATCGACCAAATCGGGTTCATCAGACTTATTAGAAACAGCTGGGGTTCGTTTGGATTTGGACAAGGAGCAGACGCTACGCTGCATTAACGAACAGGGCATTGGATTTTTGTTCGCCCCCAATCATCACACCGCCATGAAACATGCCATAGGCGTACGCAGAGAACTCAAGGCTCGTACGATTTTTAATATTCTAGGACCGTTAACCAATCCTGCTGGCGTGGTGAATTCTGTGATTGGCGTCTTTAATTCCGAGCTGTGTGAACCACTGGCTTATGTACTCAAAAACCTTGGTGCGCGTCATGTGATGGTTGTCAGTGCACAAGACGGCTTGGACGAGTTCAGTCTTGCCACTGCCACTCACGTTGCCGAACTCAAAAAAGGCGTGGTCAGCACTTATGAGATATTGCCAGAAGATGTTGGCATAGCGTCCCAAAGCCTACAAGGCTTGACCATCAGCTCATCAGCCGAGAGCCTATCGCTCATCCAAGCTGCCCTAGACGGCAAAGCCACAGAGCAAGCTCGCATTCTAAAAGCTAGGGACACCATCGCCTTGAATGCAGGGGCTGCCATTTATGTTGCAGGACGTGCTTCAAGCTATGCCAATGGCGTAAACATGGCACAAACCATCATTCAAAATGGCACAGCACTTCACAAGCTCAATAACTTTGTGAAGTTTAGCCAATCTTTATAAGTCGCATTTTATAAATATCATTTTATAAGCCGTATTTTGTTTTTATTGTTTATAGTCAAATAAATTCACTTTAAGACAAGGAAAACGAACGCAGATAGTACAAGTAGTACAGCAAGTGAGTTTGACGATGTATTAAAGTGAATTTAAAAGACTATAAATCCCTTTATCACATCAAACATCAGTTAATATTCTATTAAAAGACAAATTACCATGACCAACACCCCAAGCATTCTTCAAAAAATCGTCGCCACCAAGCATCAAGAAATTATGCGTGCCAAACAAACACGCAGCCTAGATGAACTCAAATCCATCATTGCAAACAAGCAAGATACTTTTGACACCCCTGACACCCCTAGGGGCTTTGCCAATGCTTTGCGAGCTGTCGATACAGGCACTGGCATTGGTGTCATTAGCGAAATCAAGCAGGCTTCACCATCAAAAGGTATCATCTGCCAAAATTTTGACCCCATTATCACCGCCCAAGGCTATGCCAAAGCAGGGGCAACTTGCCTGTCTGTGCTGACCGACCGTGAGTATTTTAAGGGGCATGATGATTATATGGTTGCCGCACGGGGGGCTTGTCAGCTGCCTGTGCTGCGTAAAGATTTTATGGTGGACGAATACCACATCTATGAATCTCGTGCCTTGGGGGCGGATTGCATTTTGCTTATCATGGCGTGTCTTGATGATGAGCTGGTGGCACGCTTACACGCCCTAGCGGTAGAGCTTGGCATGGACGTGCTGATTGAGATTCATACCCAGCAAGAACTTGACAGAGCGTTGCAATTGCCCTACAGCACGCACAACATCTACGGTATTAACAACAGAGATTTGAACACCTTTGAAGTGAACTTAGCTCACAGCATTCGCCTAAGTCAGACGCTACGCACGAGCTTAGGGGACAACGCACTCATCGTGAGCGAAAGCGGGCTGGATAATGCTGCTGACATTCAGCTTATGCAAGATAATGACATTCATCATTTCTTAATCGGTGAGCAGTTTATGAAAACCGACAATGCAGGCACAGCACTGGCAAAACTCTTGGCAGAAGTGCAGAGATAAAATAAATTTTATTGAACCTAAAATAAAAACCCAAAACAAAAAAGTGAATGCAAGGACAGCATTCACTTTTTTTTAATCGTCAAAATCTCAATCGCTCATCTATAGTGGAAGAAGTTAAGAAGTGGTACTAGGAAAACGAGCGAAGATAGTACAAGTAGTACAGCAAGCGAGTTTGACGACGTACCACAAATTAAATTCTTTCACTATACAAAAGACAACCAGTGTTTATATTTATCATTGCGACCTTGTACCACGTCAAAATATAGACTTTGCAGCTGTTCGGTCAGCTCGCCACGTCCGCCTTTGCCGATAACACGGTCGTCATATTCACGAATGGGCGTTACTTCTGCGGCAGTACCTGTCATAAATATCTCGTCCGCCAAATAAAACTCATCACGAGTAATACGACGCTCATGCACCGCAATGCCTAAGTCGGCGGCAAACTGCATAATAGTGCGGCGTGTGATACCGTCCAACGCCCCGCCTGCCAAATCTGGGGTGTGTAGTTCGCCATTTTTTACCAAGAACAGGTTCTCACCAGAGCCTTGGCACACATAGCCTTGTGGGTCCATCAAGATGGCTTCATCATAACCGTTTAATGTTACTTCTTGATTTGCCAAAATGGATACAGGATAATTGCTCGCCGCCTTTGCCTTGCACATGGTAACATTGGCATGGTGATGGGTGTAGCTCGAAGTCTTGACACGAATGCCGTTTTTGATACCATCTTCACCAAGGTACGCCCCCCAGTGCCATGCTGCCACCGCCGCATGAATGCTGTTGGTGCGTGAAGAAATGCCCAACTTTTCTGAACCCACCCAAATCAATGGACGGATATAGGCAGAAGACAAGCCATTTTCACGCACCACGTCTTTTTGAGCCTTGGCAAGGGTATCAAAATCATAAGGCACTTTTAGCTGAAAAATCTTGGCTGAATTCAGCAGACGTTCGGTGTGCTCATGCAAGCGAAAAATCGCCGTGCGTCCATCTGGGGTTTGGTACGCACGCACCCCTTCAAATACCGATAAGCCATAATGCAGGCTATGCGTCAATACATGGACTTTGGCATCAGGCTGATTGACCAACTCACCATCTAACCACAGCTTACCTTCTTGAGTTGCCATATTCATCTTACATTCCTTTTTTTAATTACAATTTAATTACAAAGAGTTGCCTACTGATTATAACACCATTTTATAAGTTTGCAAATAGCCAAGCTCCCCATTTGTCATTAAAGCCATCATCGAAGTTATCATCAAAGTCATCAGCTTGATAGATTGGTTTTTTGATAGCCATTTTCATCAATCAAAACCGACAAAAAATCCTTTGCCAAGATTAATTGCCCTTGATAATATTCACTCACTTCTGCTTTGATATGTCCCATATTCGGTTTATGAGAACTTGCATTATCAAAACTGGCATATCTTGGGCTAAAGTGCGTCAGTAGTAATATCGGCAAATCAACCGATTGAGCAAATTGTGCCACCATTTTGGCACTGGAATGCTGCGGATTAAATGCTTCATCGCCTCTTGTCATAATCTTTTGCATAATTTCATGTGTATAAGTCGCTTCATGTACCATTGCTTTGGCATTTTTCACAGCTTTGGTGAGCAGTTTTGGCGTGTCATTATCTCCTGCGATGACGATTTTTAATTGTTTGGTTTGAGAATTAATATAGTCTTGTGGGATAATATTGTGATTGTCAATCATTATACTTTTATTTTTTTCGTTGGCATACAGTATGTCTTTCCATTTGCTTTTTTCTATATGGTTGTTATTGAGTTTTTCGATATTTAGCTTATTACTTTTAATAATTTGAGTAATGGAAAATCCATAAGATGAAGAGCGGTGAGACAGCTCATGTATAGTAACATGAATTTCATGTTCATGATTAAAGCATATCAAAAAATCCACCGTTTCATTCATCACATCATTAATAATTTTGTGTTCTTGATTTATCAAATCTTCAATAGCCATAAACTCAATAGGATAATTAAAATGCAATTCGGTAAGCAAACTAAACGTATCTAGTAGTTTGGCGATTGCTTTGGGGGCGACAACCATCAAAGGTGTTGTCCGAGATTGCATACCAAGGCTTGCCAATAACCCAGCCAAGCCATAACAATGGTCGCCATGAATATGCGTGATGAATATCGCTCGCAGATTGCCAGTAGACAGATGACTTTTGATGATTTGCTGCTGCGTACCTTCACCACAATCTATCAAAATCCAAGGGTGATTTTTGGCATTCTCGTCCTTGTGAATACATTCTACCGCAAGTCCAGATACATTACGCTCACGAGTTGGCACACCGCTTGATGTCCCCAAAAAAGTCAAACGAAACATGACATTTTTATCCAGTTATCAGTTATAATGACCGCTATTGTAACATAAACAACACATCACGACAGGCGGATTTATGACACTCACCCAAAGAAATATATGGCTACTTGTCTTGGTCGCTGCCGTGATTTTGCTCATCACATCAGGCATTCGTTTATCACTGGGGCTATATATTCAGCCCATTGCTCACAACACCGAAATCAACATTGTGCAGATAAGTTTTGCCTTAGCCATTACGCAGCTGATGTGGGGCGTATCCCAACCCATTACAGGGGCGATAGCGGATAAATTTGGGGCATGGTGGGTGCTGGTAGGCGGTACGTTGTTGTTGGCTATCGGTTTGAGTGCCGTGCCATTTATGTTAAGCAGCTTTGGGCTTGTATTCACGCTTGGCATATTGGTCGCATTTGGGGCGGGGGCTGGCAGTTTTAGCGTGCTGATTGGTCAAGTTGCCAACCAAATCCCCGCCACAGCACGTGGCACAGCCAGTGGTATCATCAATGCTGGTTCATCTTTTGGACAATTTGCCTTTGCCCCTTTGATACAGCTATTGATTGCAACACCATTTATCGGCTGGCAAAATTCATTTTATATCTTAGCAGCTATCAGTATATTATGTATTCCTTTGGCTTTTTATTTAACCAAAAGTAATAGCTATAACATCTCAAATCATATACCAGCCAATCCTTCAAATCACGACACAACCAATAACCAAACGTTATCCCAAGCCATTAGATGTTCATTAAAAGATAAAAACTATCTGCTTATTCATTTGGCATTTTTTACTTGTGGTTTTCATATTGCATTTTTGGTAACGCATTTGCCTATAGAAGTAACTTTGGCAGGATTAAAATCCGATGTGGCTTCTTGGTCATTGGCATTAATCGGTCTGTCTAACGTGATTGGCAGTTTGTTTATTGGCTGGTCGGTTGGCAAATGGCAATGTAAATATATTTTGTTTTGGATGTATTTAAGCCGTGTATTATTGATTGGCATTTATTTGTTTATGCCGCAGACTGCCATGACTTTTTATATCTTTGCCATTGGTCTTGGTTTGACATGGCTTGCTACTGTGCCACCTACCGCTGGTGCGATTGGCAAACTTTTTGGCGTGCGATATTTGGCGACTTTATTTGGCTTAACCTTATTATCACATCAAGTAGGTGGATTTTTTGGGGCATATATGGGCGGTCTTGCTGTCGAAAAATTCGGCAACTATCAATACATGTGGTATGCAGATATGGCATTGGCTTTTTTGGCAGCGATAAGCAACCTACCCATCAAAGAACCAAAAATACAAAATCACCCCCAATAATTAAAGCACTGCCTAATTTTGATGGTATCGGCAAAAATTATGTCAGTGGAAATTGCGTTGGTAAAATAGGATATATCCTACTTAGCTTTACCACAACAGGGCATTTGCCGAATTTTGACTGATAAAGCCATCAGGAATACGCCCATTATCCGCCTGCCAACGTGCAAAAGCTCGGCGAGTGTTCGCCCCTGCCACACCGTCAATGCCTTGGGTGTCATAGCCACGGCTACTAAGATTTTGTTGCAAGGTGCGAATCTGTCCATTAGACAAAGGCTGCTCATGATAAGGCCAGCTGGCGATAATACCAGATTGGTTGTTGATACGCTTGGCAAGCAAGGCAACCGCCAAGGCATAGCTTGATGAATTGTTATACACCTTGATGACATCAAAGTTCTGTGTGGTGAGCAGTACAGGCCCTGACGCACCTGCAGGCAGCCACAGCTCTGCCATGCTTGCACCGCCAAAATTCTGCACGCCCACGGCACTTACGCCTGCTTGTCGCCATGAGTCAAGGCTTTGTTTTTGATTTAATAACTGATAGTTAAAATTGCTCGGCAATTGCACTTCATAAAAAGCAGGCAAATCACGCACCCAACCAGCATTCGCCAAATAATTGGCAGTAGAGCTGAGTGCATCTGCCACCGTCCATGGATTTTTTTTGCCATCGCCATTGCCGTCCACGCCCTGCTCTAGCCACGTCGCTGGGATAAACTGCGTATGCCCCATACCGCCTGCCCATGAGCCTTTTAATTGACTGGCGTACACATCGCCACGATCAATCATTGTCTGCATGGCAAGCAGCTGGTTTTCAGCGAATTCACGTCGTCTGCCATCATATGCTAGGCTTGACAAGGCATTCACCAAATCCATATTACCCATACCAGCCCCAAAAGACGACTCCAGCCCCCAAATCGCCGTAACAACAGAAGCAGGCACGCCATAGCGAGCTTCGTTGGCTTCCAAAAGACTACGCTGTTCACTGCGTTTGGTACGTCCTTGGCTGACACGGCTGGACGACACGGCGGACTCTACATATTCCCACGGCATTTTGACAAATTCCGCCTGCTGTCCATCAAGGCTTATCACTCGCTCACTCAAGCTGGCATTAGCCACAAGCGTTGCCATGTTAGGATTGCGATACAAAAAATCTTGTCGCCAGTCATAAAAGCTATTAAAACGAGCGGCTGTCTGCACAGGGGCTTTGGGCGTGGTGGTTACTACTTGTCTGGTCGGTGCTTGGGTGGTTGTGGTCTTGGCTGGTGTTTGGGTGATGGTAGGCGTTTGGGTTGTCGTTGTCTTGCCAGTCGGTGATGTGGGTTTGCTGGCACAAGACACCAGCACCAAAGCAAGCGATACCGCCACCGCCAATTGCAACTTTCGGTTATGTGCCAAGCCTGCCAATTTATCTGTATAATGCTGCATATCTATACTCAATACTTAATACTCAATTTTAAAAAAATAAACAAAATCTCTATTATTCGCCGTCTTGCTATTACCCAAAACAACTGTAGTCATTCATATCAGTACTGTAACAAAATCTTAATCAATTGTCCATCTGATATGTGTGTATCGCTTGTTATTCAAGGCATATATAGTCGATTAAAATAACGATGAGACAGCACGATAGACCGTGGTGTACAAGTAGTACATAAGAACGCTCACAACGTAAGTATCATTGCAATTTTAATTGACTATAAAAAGCCATTCATCTTACCATCGCTAACATCTCACGGTGCGTAATATGCTCCAGCCCATCAATGCGTTCTGCATACACAGGCATTGTCCGCCCCTGCAAAGCATGGACATAGCCCACGTCATACCATGTGCGAAATGCCACCAAAGCCATATTTGCACCGACTTGAGCAGGTGTCAAAGGCGTATCCTGCGGTACAATCCGCCCAATAAATCTCATGGCTTTTTTGCCAAGACCTTTTAGGGAATAATCTGCCGTTGGTAACGTCAGCCTACTCACCCAAAACGCAATCAACATCTCAAAACCAAGCCCAGCAAGCGTCATCTCCAGCTGACCTTTGGCACGTCGCACGCCATCATCTGAACGCACGTCCGCCCCTGCGATGGACAGCAAAAACATACGCCGAATGCCTTTTTCATAACACATCTTGGCAAATAGCAGCGGATATTCATAATGGATTTTGTACAATGACTCATCATTGTCAATCCGCTCATCGTCCGCCCACAGACAACAAAACGCATCGCAATTGCCATCAAGGGCGATAGCAGCCAATGTGTCCGACAAATTGCCAAAATCTGCCACCGCATAAAAATACATATTGCTGCCAAAATACTTAGGCTGCGTCCGCCCCACGACAATCACCGTCTCATACAATGATGACAGCTCTCGTGTCAAAGCCTGACCAACACGTCCTGTTCCGCCAATAATAATGGCTTTTCTTTTCATAAAATCATTGTCCAAATACAGCCATTCACACGCTACCACACACCATCAATAGGGGTGATTTTTTGGGTTTAACAGTCATTCACCACACATCTTATTGTAATGTATTTTTGTGCTGCCTGCAAAATATGTTTTAAAAATCATTTTGGTGGTTGATAGCACGGATAAAATTTGTTAAAATGTGCGTTTTATTGTGTTAGGCACTCGTGTCGCATAACTGTATAGTTGATTAAAATAAAAATGAGACAGCACGACAGACCGCCGTGTACAAGTAGTACATAAGGGAGCTGTCAACGAAGTATCAT
>JAUNUB010000068.1 GCA_030538375.1 Moraxella sp.
CGACACGCACATGGCGAGCGATGTCATTAAGCCTTGCCCCATGACACACATCACACGTGGTGTCAGACAGATACTTGGCAAGCTCTTCTTTAACATAGCTGCTTTGGGTGTTGTGAGTGCGTGCCCCACGGATTTTTATGCTGTCGTGTGTCATGGTGTGCCTTAGAAAGTGGCGTAACAATACTTGGCTTAATGCTTGGTTTAATACTTAATTTGTAGCATGTTTGG
This sequence comes from Moraxella sp., assembly GCA_030538375.1. Lineage (GTDB taxonomy): Bacteria > Pseudomonadota > Gammaproteobacteria > Pseudomonadales > Moraxellaceae > Moraxella. The sequence continues at coordinate 229 of JAUNUB010000068.1, forward strand.
TTGAATGCTAACATAAAAAATTAGGGACTGTACTAGATCAGCCCCAAACCCCACACCACATCCTCAAAGTTTTCAGCTTTTGTGATGGTATGCCGTAGTTAAATCTAAACTCACATTCTTTGATAAAAAGATGAAAGTTTTTCTTGTCAATGCCATTGTATTTTCTAAGAATTCTCTTGGCTTGAGACCAGAAATTCTCAATGCCGTTGATGTGATTTTTGCTGTTTAGTCTGTCTGTAAACTCTTTAGAGTGATTAACTCTAAAATGCTTAAAATCAGACATATCAAGGACGTTGTAACTTTTGTAGCTGTCTGTGTAGACAACACTGTCAGGTTTTATTTTACTTGTGATGATGGGCATTAGCGTGGTTTGCTTGGTGTCTTTGACAACAGCGGTATAAACCCTGTCATTACGCTTTAGCAAGCCAAATACAGCAGTTTTCCCAGCAGCGCCACGACCACGTTTGCCTTTACGAACACCACCCCAATTCAAATAATCGCAACGCTCATCAAGTTCTGCTTCACCGTCAAAGAGTTGACTGGCTTCTAGGCTAAGGTGGTATTCTGTCACAAGTCTGATTTTGTGATAGAACAAAGCAGATGAATTATGTTGAATATCAAGTAAATCAGCAGCTGTTTTGGCGGTTGCTTCTGCTACGAAGAACTCAAGTAGTTTTAATTGAATTTTTCTTGATAGTTTAAGTTTACAATGGGTTATCTTTATTTTTGTAGTATAATGTGGTTGTTATGTTAGTGTGGTCCCAAATATAATGGCATTGACAAGAAAAACTTTCATCTTTTTACCAAAGAATGTGAGTTTAGATTTAACTACGATACACCATCACAAAAGCTGAAAACTTTGAGAAAATGGTGTGGGGTTTAGGGGTGGTGTGTTATAGTCCCAATTCTACAAGGAAATATTATGCAATATATCAGTACTCGTGGCAAGACCAAGCCTATGGCTTTTAGTGATGTTCTTTTGATGGGGCTTGCACCTGATGGCGGGCTGATGTTGCCAGAAGTGTATCCGCAGATTGACGCTGATACGCTCAATCACTGGCGAGATTTGAGCTACACCGAGCTGGCACTGGCAATCATGCAGCTGTTCGCCACAGATATTGATGTGGTGGATTTAAAGAGTTTGATTGACAAAACTTATACCAAAGCAACGTTTGGCAGCGATGAAATTACGCCTGTTACCAAACTTTATGATGACTTCTATCTTTTGGAGTTGTCCAATGGACCAACGCTTGCCTTTAAGGATATGGCAATGCAGTTTTTGGGTAATGCCTTTGAATATGTGCTTGCCAAAAAAGGCGAACGCTTGACTATCATTGGAGCAACCAGCGGCGACACAGGTTCGGCAGCAGAATACGCCCTGCGTGGCAAGGCAAATGTTGAAGTCTTTATGATGTCGCCAGATGGCAAGATGAGTGCCTTTCAACGTGCTCAAATGTACAGCTTGGACGATAAAAACATTCATAATATCGCCATTAAAGGTATGTTTGACGATTGTCAAGACATTGTCAAAGCTCTGCAAGAAGACGCCACTTTCAAACGCCAATACAGCCTAGGCACAGTGAACTCTATCAACTGGGGACGTATTTTGGCACAGATTGTCTATTATTTTAAGGGCTATTTTAATGCCACGACCGACAACACCCAAAAGTTAAGCGTGTGCGTGCCATCGGGCAATTTTGGCAATGTTTGTGCCGCTCATATTGCACGCATGATGGGCTTGCCGCTTGAGCGTTTAATCGTCGCCACCAACGAAAACGACGTGTTGCACGAGTTCTTTAGCACGGGCAAATACACCCCCAGAAATTCCGCCCACACTTATGTAACTTCTAGTCCTTCGATGGACATTTCCAAGGCGTCTAATTTTGAGCGTTTTGTGTATACTTTGCTTGAGCAAGATGGCACAGCGGTGGCAGAGTTGTTTAATGCGGTCAAAGATGGCAAAGGCTTTGATTTGTCGGACAAGTTGTCAATCGTGCATGATAAATATGGTTTTGTGTCGGGCAAATCCACACATCAAGAGCGTATTCATACCATCAAACAAGTGTACGCACAAACAGGGCGATTGATTGACCCACACACCGCCGATGGCATAAAAGTCGCCAAAGATGTGCAACTTGATGGTGAAATTATCCTTGTGGCAGAGACGGCATTGCCCATTAAATTTAGCGAAACCATTCATGAGGCAGTGGGCGAAATTGATATGCCCCGTCCTGCCCACACGGTAGGACTAGAAGACAAGCCGCAATTTGTCAGTGTGCTTGACAACGACAAAGAAGCGGTGGCAAATGCAATTCGTCAGCAAATTTCGCCCATCTAAAGAAATTGCGTAAGAAAATGTAATAAGTTCTAACATTTTATGCTATGCTAAGCACAAAATTATGGTAAAAAAGATGTTAAAAAGAGATGTTTTATTGTAAATTCAGTATGGATTACCACTCATGATAAAAAACACCCTAAAAACTTTGGTGGCAGCTTTGGTGCTTGCCAGTTCTGCGGCAGCTCTTGCCAACAATCCACCACCAACCGTCAAGGCTGATGCACCAAACCGCTATATCGTCAAAAAAGGCGATACACTGTGGGACATCTCTGGCAAATACCTAGATGCCCCCTATCGCTGGCGTGAGATTTGGGCGACCAACAAACAAATCAAAAACCCAAATCTTATCTACCCTAATGATGTGCTGATTTTGTGTATCATTCGTGGTCAGACTTTGGTGGGTGTGGATACAGGTGAAGGTTGTGCTGGTATCGAAAAACAGATGGACACTGCACCGAGTTCGGTTGCGATAACGTCTACTGCCAACAGTATTCCAGCCATTCCGCTGACGAGCATTCGCCATTGGTTAAGCCGTTCGGTAATTGTCCGCCCACAAGATTTTGATACCACGCCTTATGTGTTGGCTTCCAAGGAAGGCAATCTTATCACCAGCGTGGGTAACAAGATTTATATAAAAGGCGCACCTTTGATTGCAGGTCAGCGTTATGGCATATATCGTAAGGGACAGCCTTATATTGACCAGCGTACTGGCACAACAATAGGGCTTGAAGTTACTCAAGTGGCTGCTGGTACAGTCAGCAGTGTGGCAGCCAATGGCGTGTCAAGTCTTAATATCGCAGAGACTTATGGTTCGGAAGTGCGTGAAGGCGACCGTGTATTTGTTGAAGTAGACGCACCGATTCCATCGGTATTCTACCCTGCCCCTGCCGAAGTTAATCGTGGCGGTATGATTGCTCGTGTGATGGGTGGTATCAGTTCTGCCGCCAAAGACAGCGTGGTGGCGATTAATTTGGGTGCGGCAGATGGTGCCCAGCCCGGCTATATTTTAGATGTTTACAAAAAAGGAGCGTTGGTGCGTGATATACGCGACAACGACACGCCAGTGCGTCTGCCATCAGAATTGGCAGGTCAAGTGATGGTGTTTAAGACATTTGATAACATCAGCTATGCTTATGTGTTGGCTGCTGAAGTGCCGCTTGATGTGGGTGATTTTTTGGTTGCTCCAGAAATTTACCAGTAATTTATGAAACATGTGGCAGATAACCAAAGTGCAGTACTGGCACTTTGGTTCGTAGTGAATGCTTCTTTGAGCAGCTATCATAAACTGGTAGCTGCTTTTGGTTCTGCCAAGGAAGCCTTGAGTGCCAGTGCAGATGATTGGCAAGCTCTTGGTATTCATCAAGCACACCGACAACGCTTGCAGGACAGCAATGGCTTGCAGGTGTTTTTGTCGTCTGTGGCACAGGATTTAAAAGAGCGGCGTTATCAGGTTTTATTGGCGACAGATGATGACTATCCAGCGATGTTGCACGACATCTATGACCCACCGCCGATATTATTTTATCAAGGCGATAGCAAGCGTTTGAATGAGCCGCAGATTGCCATTGTCGGCAGTCGCAAGCCCACATCTTATGCCGAAAAGGTGAGCTTTGATTTGGCACAGTATTTGGCACAATGCGGCTATGTGATTACCAGTGGCTTGGCAGATGGCGTGGACAGGCAGGCACACCTAGGAGCAATGGCACAGCACGACAGCGGTCTATTGGGACGTACAGTTGGCGTAATGGGGACAGGTATCGATGTGTGCTACCCCAAGGCAAATCAAGGCTTGTTCGCCGATATCGTGCAGACAGGCGGTTGTTTGGTAACCGAATTATTGCCAAAAACGCCAGCCAGTAAATTCACCTTCCCCAGACGCAATCGACTGGTGGCAGGTCTGTCGTTGGCGACCATCGTTACCGAAGCTGCCTTACAAAGCGGCTCGCTTATCACCGCACGTCTGACCGCAGAACAGGGCAAGCAGGTATTCGCCGTGCCTAGTCGTATCGACAATCCCAATGCCGAAGGGTGTCATCATCTGATTCGTGAAGGGGCGACCTTGATTTATCACCCCACGCAGATATTGGACGAAATCCAAAATACGCATACATTCACTGCCTTACCCAAGACATTCTCGCAAGGGGTGAGTGAATATATTGAAATTAGCACCACAAACGATAGTACAAATCCCCCAAAAATACCGCCCAGCACACCAGTGCAAGCTACACAAGATATCCCAAAGCACTTGCAAGTTGTGTATGATTGCCTAGAGAACAATCCGCAAGACTTAGATACGTTGGTTGTGCAGACTGGTTTGCCAGTGGGAGAGTTACTCGCCAAACTTACCGAGCTTGAGATTTTTGGTTTCGCCAAGCAAATGGGCGGACGCTATGGCAGATAATATCACGTCTGATGTGGCTCTGGCAGGCGAATGGCTGAGCACTGGCAGACTATTGGCATATCCCAGCGAAAGCGTGTGGGGCATAGGCTGTGATGCCTTTTGTGAGAGGGCGGTGCAAGATTTATTAAGCCTAAAGTCTCGCGTAGAGGACAAGGGTTTGATTGTACTGACAGATAAGGTGGCACGAATTATGCCGCTATTGACGCATTTGCCTAATAATCTGCGTGGCGAAGTCATTCAAAAACTAAGCCAAACCGCCCAAACCGCCCAAGCCCAAACATGGCTGTTGCCAGTTTATGATATGCCAAAGTTTTTGACAGGGCAGTATGACAGTTTGGCGGTGCGGATTACGACACACCCCCTGCTACAAGCCTTGTGCAAAAAATTGGTGTCATCACACAACCCTTATGGCTTTTTGGTGTCCACCAGTTGTAATCCTAACAGTAGCCCCCCAGCACAAAGCATTCACGAAGCATACAATTATTTTGGCGATGATATTTGTTATTTGCAAGGCGTAACGCTGAACTTTGATAAACCAAGTCAAATCATCGATATATTAACAGGGCAGGTTATTCGTTAAACCTTGCACAGTCAATGAAAATCACAGTGATACAGATAAAGCCCAAAGCAAGATGAATTCACGGTGAATACAGCGTGGCAAACCCACGATGACACTAACGTCCTTATGTGCGATTTGTACACAGCGGACGTTATCGCCTTGTCTGATTTTTAAGCAACTGTACTTTAAGCAACCATATTTGGGTAACATAGCAAAAAATCCCCCGAATTTTTAAAATTTGGGGGATTTGTTTTAGATAGGGTTATTTCTTCTTAGCAGGTCCGAGCAACATACCCATTTGACGACCTTCGACCTTAGGGGCTTGTTCGACACTTGCGACATCAACCGTATCGGTGATGATACGCTCAAGTTGTGCCTTGCCAATCTCTTGATGGCTCATTTCACGTCCACGGAAACGAATGCTGACTTTTACTTTGTCTTTGTCTTCCAAAAATTCCATGATTTTACGCAATTTTACTTGGTAATCAGCTTCTTCAGTGCCGGGACGCAGCTTGATTTCTTTGACTTGCGTTTGTTTTTGGTTCTTTTTGGCTTCTTTGGCTTTTTGTTTTTGGTCGTACAAATAACGCTTGTAATCCATGACCTTGCACACAGGCGGCTTAGCGTCTGGCACTATCTCTACCAAGTCAAGATTGGCATCGCTTGCGGTTTTTAGTGCGGTTTTTAAATCGACCACGCCCAGCTGTTCGCCGTCTTCTTTGACCAAGCGGACTTCTTTGGCACGGATTTCTTCATTGATGTTTAAACGGTTTGACGGTTTAATAGGTATTACTCCCAACTCATTGATGTTAAGACCGATGGTATGGATAAATGGCTTCGGTCTCGCTTGTAGGTTTTGCGTTGTTGTGCGAAGAATGTTTTTTATCATTCATGAGCCTAACAAAATACAAAACCCTATTATCAATGATTTTACCACCCAAAGTCAAATTTTTATTGTAAACCGCCAGTTTTATCAACGCATGACAGGTCTGGGGTTGCTTTGGCAGGTGATGTATAGTCGATTAAAATAAAAATGAGACAAGCCGACAGACCGCCGTGTACAAGTAGTACATAAGGGAGCTGACAACGTAAGTATCATTGCAATTTTAATCGACTATATTTGCGAAAGACGTAGCCTAGACAATCCCCAGTGTTATAGTCATAAACTGCTGCCCATGCACGACGCTTGCTGTCGTAGGATACTTGATAATCCTTGGCGATAAGCGTGCCATTGTATAGCTGTCCGATGACCTTGCCATTAGGGATGGCACGCACATTCAAGGGTGTGCCTGTGGGGTCTTGCACGATACAATAATTGGCAAGTGCGGAAGTTGAAAATACACTCACGTTCAATAAAACGGTTGCCGCAGCAGTTTTTAAAAGTTTCATAATTTACTCCAAAAAAATGTAAAATCAGTATAGCAAATAATCGGGGGGGGGGGGCTAAAGTTCGGTTACAAAAAAAGATGGCATATCTCCATCTCTTTTGGCATTGGGGTGTGGCTTATTGGTGGGGCTGGTGTTAATGCTGGTTTATTTTTGGGGATATCACCTTGAAAGCAACCAAGATAATGAACTACATAATACTTAAACCAGCCATTCGGTGGCGATACCCCACAGCACTTGCGATTTTCGACTAAAAAACTTCATATGTCCAATTTCGCTCAAGCCAAAATCTTGCGGTATTAACGTGCGTGTGCGTGCCTGCATGTTTGGGAACACGGCTATCATCTCATGCACATTGGCATTGGTGGCAATGTCATCATCAGGGGCATTTAGCCATAGGGCAGGCAGATTGACCTTGTCATAATAATGCGTCTGCACTTCTCGCCCAAAGGCAGACTGAATATAACTAGAAGCATTGCACCAATCTCGCCACTGCAAGGCAACGTCTCGCGGCAACGGCTCGCCCATACCTATCCAATCCGAACGCCCCTTACCAGTGAATTTTGCGGTGATGGGCAACACGCCATTCAAAAAAAACTTCGCTTTGATACGGTAGGCAGGACGCATATTTTTGAGCGAACCCGAAGATGAACCAACATTCAACACCGAAACCAGTTTGTCATGTTGTGGCGATAGCCCAAACAATTGTCCACCTGCACTATGACCAATCAAATGCAATCGGTGCGTAGGCAAGTGTTTTGTCATCGTCTCAATGGCTGCTGTGATGTCGTATCGACCCCATGTGATGAGCGATGTGGCAGGTGTGAGTGTATCGCCCTGTCCAGATTCGCCAATGCCTTCATTGTCAAAGGTCAATACATGATAGCCCTGTTCGGCAAGATAAGTGGCGAATGCGGCGTAAAACCTGCGTTTAATGCCTGTGGCAGGGGCGATGATGATGGCGTTGCCGTTGTCTGTATTTGGGGTGAACAGTGTCGCCGCCAGCGTGGTGCGAGTATTGTCAATGTGCAGTTGCGTGGTGTGCATGATAAATCCTTATCAAAATGATAGTCGATTAAAATAAAAACAAGACAAGGCGACAATGCCTACTATAAGTCCGAAGTAGTGCAAGTCGCACATAAGAACGCTCGCAACGCAAGTATCATTACAATTTTAATTGACCGTAAAAGACGATAACTTACCCTATTCTCAACTTTTGTTGGTCATTGATTTTAATAAGCTAAAAATTTTAGCATTAGCAACTCAAGATTTTAACTCAATATTTGCAAAGGGTCGGAAAAAAGAGTTAAAAATAGGGCGTAACTTAAAAAGATGAATGCTCAGTACACTTTAATCACTAAAGTGCTTTTTAAGAGCGGTTGTGATAGCAGATGTACTATAGAGATAACCCATGATTATATTGCACTGCCCACCTTATTGATGGTTTTTGCCAACCAACCTTTATTCACCCCTGAATGAGATGGCTTGGGTGATAGATAGCCACAACCATTGCAACGGCTACTGCGGTAGATAGCAGCAGCGAAAGCAATAGCAGTAGGATTTGTTTAATGCTTGCTTTGGTTGTCCAAGCTGCTGCCGCCACAACCAAACAAAGGATTGGTAACGCCCAAAAAAATGCAATATTCTCAAACACAAAAGTGCTGTAGGCTGCAGGCGTTACGCCCCAGTCGTGCCAAAGTTTGGTGAATATATCGCCTTTGATTTGGATAACTAAAATAAAAACAACCTGCACACCAATCAAAATCAATGTCAATAAGCTGAATAATATTTTTTTAATCACTAATCAGTCCTTCTATTTTGATAGGTCGACACATACTGCCATAAATATTAGCCTTTTTTATGCTCTTGGGCTTTGATGGCTTTTTTGACCTTATCACGGGCACGGTCTTGCTTGAGCCGAGACAGATAATCTACAAACAACACCCCATTTAAATGGTCCATCTCATGCTGAATACATACCGCTAATAGCCCATCAGCGTCCATCTCGAACGCCTTGCCTGTCTTGTCCACCGCTTCGATTTTGACACGAGCAGGACGCTCTACGGTATCATACACCGTCGGAATAGACAGGCAGCCTTCTTCGTAAGGGAGCTTGTCTTCGGTCAAGGGGGTGATGACAGGGTTGATGAACACTTGTGGGGCAGGCGTTTCGCCTTCTTTTGCCAAATCCATGACAATCAGCTGAATGTGTTTATCCACTTGACTTGCCGCCAGCCCAATGCCTTTTGCGTTATACATGGTGGCAAACATGTCATCAATCAGCGTGGACAATTCATCGTCAAAAGTCGTTACAGGGACAGCAATGGTTCGTAGACGTGGGTCAGGGTAGTGCAAAATCGGTAGCAGTGCCATAAATAATATTCTCGGTAATTTGGTTTGGTTAAGTGGTTTGGCTAAGTTGTGATGGCTGGATTACAGGGTTTAAAATGTTGTCTTTTTTGGCGAATTCAAGCCCACACGCCCAATACAGCCGCCCATTATAAAGCAAATTCAAAAAAGCCGCAAAATTTGACTGCAAAAAATCGCCCAAACACCCCAATTTTGGCGATAAGTTTGGCTATAAGTTTAACATTAAATTTGACATTGCTGCGTCAAAACTTTTGTGAATATGTATCCCTACAGATTTTTGCTTATAATAGCTATATTTACAGTGGCTATATTTAATTTATCACTTATCTTATCTTTATCTATCTCGTTTTTGTAACTTAAAAGAAAAAACAGGCGTGTGCCATATCATTTATTAGTATATTTTTGGTTTTAGCTTGCTATGCTTTCTAAATCTAACAAAAATCGTTTGCGTGCAACACCGCCCCCATAACCCCCAAGTTCACCATCTTTTTGTAATACACGATGGCATGGTATGATGATGGATATTTTATTTTTGCCATTGGCATTAGCCACAGCTCGCACGGCATTCACATGATTTATTTTTTCGGCTTGTTCAGAATAACTGCACCTTTCGCCAAATGGGATATTCATCAAGGCTTGCCAAACAAAAAGTTGAAATTCCGTGCCAATAGGGTCAATGGCAACATCAAAAATTTGTCTTTGACGGTTAAAATATTCATGCAGTTGCTGCTGTAGGTGATGATGATAATCCGCATGAAACGCTAGAGAGCATTTTCTTATCTTGATAATTTGCACAATTTCGGTTTCTAGCATTTTTCTATCCAAAAATTCTAATAGGCATAAGCCATTTTTGGAAGAAATCGCCAGCATAAGACCGATTGGGGTTGGGATATAAGAATATGTGTAGCTTAGCTTGTATTGATTGCTGTGATTAAGCAAATAATGAATTCGCTTAATTCTGATGTATGCCCCCAATGACAATCCGTGCTGCTTTTTAAATTGTTTTTTGGCGGCGGATAATTCAGCTTCAGAATCAAAAGGGTGCTGCAAATAAGACTTTGGTGGATTGTCTTGAGCATTCAACCACGCCCAATAATTATCGGAATGCTTATCTATAGAAATTAAAGCAATTTTATTATGAATATTAACAGGATTAAATGGTGTGTGCATAATCTTATCGCTAAACAAAAATGGCGTGCTATCGTTAAAATTTATATATTGATTTCGTGTTATGATACATATCAAGTTGGACTTGGCTTGAAATAATTTGCTATTTAGTTTGTTTTTTCACCCAAAAGATAAAAAGGCAGACATATCCCAACCAGTTCACACAACCGCCATTATAAAGCAATTTTCCCAAAGTCGCAAAATTAACCACAAAAGCGGCACAATTTTGTGTACAATAATCGGTTGTCTGCCAATTTTGTATTATTTAGGAATGATTATGACCACACCACGCACCGCCCACATCACACGCAACACCGCCGAAACTCAAATCAGCGTCGCCATCAACTTAGACGGTACAGGTACAGGCGTAATAGATACAGGCGTACCTTTTCTTGACCATATGCTCGACCAAATCAAACGCCACGGCTTGATTGACCTTGACATCACTTGCAAGGGCGATACGCACATTGATGACCATCACAGTGTCGAAGATGTGGGTATTACGCTGGGACAGGCATTTGCCAAAGCCATCGGCGATAAAAAAGGCATTTGTCGTTATGGGCATTTTTATGCACCGCTTGATGAGAGCCTAAGCCGTGTGGTGGTGGACATTTCGGGTCGCCCTAGCCTGCATATGGACGTGCCGTTTACTCGTGCGAGAATTGGTACATTTGATGTGGATTTGTTTAGCGAGTTTTTTTATGGCTTTGTCAATCATGCGATGATTACCCTGCACATCGACAATCTAAAAGGCAAGAATAGCCATCATCAAATTGAAAGTGTCTTTAAGGCATTGGCTCGTGCCTTACGCATGGCGGTGAGCATGGACGAACGCACAGGCGACAGATTGCCATCGACCAAAGAAGCACTATAAAAAGCCCATTAACCCACAACACATTCAAGGAAAATCGATGACCAAAGTAGCATTATTAGATTATGGCATGGGCAATCTGCATTCGGTTGCCAAGGCGTTGTCCGTGGCAGGGGCAGATGTCGTCATCACCCACGACCCAAAAGTGGTCGCAAGTGCGGACAAAATCCTGTTCCCCGGTGTGGGAGCAATGCGAGATTGCATGGCAGGCATTCGTGAAACTGGCACGGACGATATGCTAAAGCAGGCGGTGTTTAACAAACCTGTGATGGCAATTTGCGTGGGTATGCAGGCGTTGTTCAAGCGTTCGGCGGAGAATGGCGGCGTAGACTGCCTAGGGCTGCTGGACGGTGTGGTGAACCGCTTTGACGACAGTTGGACAGACGGCGACCAGCCCATCAAAATCCCCCACATGGGCTGGAACACCATTCACGGTATGGACGGCTCGCACCCTTTATGGCAAGGGGTGAAGCCCACCGACTTTGTGTATTTTGTGCACAGCTATTATTGTGAGCCACAAGATAAAGCGATTGTGGCGGCAACATGTGATTATGGTACACCGTTTTGTGCCAGTATTATCAAGGACAATCTGTTCGCCACACAATTTCACCCAGAAAAAAGCCACAGCACAGGCTTGCGGATTTTGAAAAATTTTGTGACATGGGGGGTGTAGCCAAAAACAGCAGTCAAATAAATTCATTTTAGGACGAGGAAAACTGGTGTAGATAATACAAGTAGTACATCAAGCGAGTTTGACGACGTACTAAATTGAATTTAAAAGACTATATCAAAATGGCATGTCATCATCATTCACGTTGCTGCTTGGTGTCGGAACGGCAGT
>JAUNUB010000178.1 GCA_030538375.1 Moraxella sp.
CAATACTTTTTACTTCTAATATCTTCAACATCAAATTCAGTACCAGTTATCCAACAATCTTCGCCAATCTCGGCAATGCTTGGCAATCAGATGTTCTCGCTTATTGATAATATCTGCGGTAACGGCAATGTACTGAATGCGTGTGCCGTCCAACATCTTTTGCAGTACAGGGGCATTGTCCAGCGTAATACCACCTATCACACACAGGTCAATGCCTAATTTATCCGCCTGCTTTAATATCTCATTGGGTACAATCTTGGCACTAGGCTTGGTGCTAGAAACAAACATCGTTCCCATCGCCGCATAGCTTGCCCCAGCTTCCTTGGCAGACAAGACAAGTGGCAAGCTGGCATGGCAAGTACTGCCAATCAAGGCATTTTTACCCAAGACTTGTCTTGCTTCACGCACGCTGCCATCAGCCTGCCCTAGGTGCACACCCACCCCAAAATGCGTTGCCAACTCCAGATTGTCATTCACCACCACATCAATATCATAATTCATGCAGTGGCTTAATATCGTCTCCACTTCTGCATAATAACGATTCAAATCCTGCTTGGCGAGCGTATCTTTACGGCGAATTTGCAGCACATCTACCGCACCACTACCCAAGGCACAATCGAGCTTGGGCAGCAGCACGGACAATGGGTCATCATTGGTCAAAAGGTACAGCTTGGGTGATGGCATTGGGTTTGACCTAACGGCGATACGCCAGCTGTGTTAGGATACTTTCGGCATCTTTCCAGCGATTTGCTGAGCCGTTCGCCCCAAGCAATACCACGATGGCAGGTCGTCCATTGATGTAAGTTTCCATCACCACACAATGCCCTGCTTCACGGATAAAGCCTGTTTTGGACGCAGTGATAGGGTAGCCGCCATCACGCACCAATGAGCTGGTATTGGCAGCCCGAAATACACGAGAGCCATAGTTATAATTGTTGATATAAAAGTCGTAATTGCGTGCTGTCGAAAAGTTGCGAACGGTTTGATAGCGTGGGTCAGAGCCAAGTACCTGCATCATCTTGACTAAGTCTTTTGCTGACGACACATTGCGTGGGTCAAGCCCCGATGAGTCGCTATAACGTGTGTTGTACATGCCAAGGCTTTGGGCTTTTTGATTCATCGCTTGGATAAAGGCATCATAACCGTCAGGATAAGTACGAGCCAAGGCTTTGGCGGCAGGATTTTCGGATTTCATGAGCATCATCAGCATAAATTCGGAGCGGTTTAGCCTGTCGCCTGCTTTAAGGTTGGTACTGGCTTTTTTTGCCCCCACCAAATCCGAATCAATGAGTACAATCTCATCACGCATGTCCAGTCCTGCGTCTATTAGCACCATTGCAGTCATCATCTTGGTGATAGAAGCGATAGAGCGTGTGCTGTCCACGTTTTTTTGATACAGCGTTTGTCCTGTTTGGGAATCCAACACAATCACCGCTGCCGAATCCGTGGTAACAAAAAACTGGTCGCCATAATTGCTATACTGACCGCTATTGTATTGTGTACTGTACTGGGTGTTTTGGTTTGAGTTTTGGTT
>JAUNUB010000069.1 GCA_030538375.1 Moraxella sp.
CAGCCTTTTCTGATAGCTGTTTGTGTGATTGTCCAGCAATCATCTGCACAGAATCATTCAGCCGCAATAGCTGTCTTAACCAAGTGTACTGACGTTTGGCAAGCTGCCTTGTTGCATATAATGCCTTATTTTTCATATCTTGACAAGCCATTTCATGACTGATATTCGTCAAAGCTGATGTATTTTGTTGCTCTACTTCATCATTATTGTGTATATTTTGTAAATATTCTTCCCATACGGCGTGCTGACGTACTAACTCATGTTCAGTAGCCAGCAGATATTCTAGCACTTGACGATAGCCCACACAACGCATGGACGGCATAGCAAGCGACAAATTGGGATATTTTTGTAGCAAGGCTATCACTTCATCAACAAAACCAGCCTGCCACATCATCTCAAGCCTAAGGGCAATACGCTCATGCAGCCAAGCTCTATCGGGCATAACAAGCAATGCGTGCCATGCTTGATTGGGATTATTCGCCAATGCTGTTTTTGGCGTGGCTTGCCATACAGACAATGGTGTGCCAGTTTGTCGATAGACTTCTATCGCACGAGTGATACGCTGGGTATCGCTCACCTTTAGACGCTGACAAATGACAGGGTCGATGACTTGTAGCTCTTTATACAACTGTGCCACACCGTCTGCCTTGAGTTCATTCATTACACTCGTACGCACCGCTTCATCAGTTTGCGGTACTGTCGACAACCCATCAAGCAACGCCATGTAATACATCATCGTGCCACCCACGAGCAGCGGCAACTTACCCTTGGCGTGTATTTCATCTATCAGCGAACGCACGCTACCCACAAAGTCCGACACGTTAAAGGTATCGGTAGGCGATACAATATCCACCAAATGATGGGGGTATTGCAGCAGCTCATTGGCACTGGGCTTGGCTGTGCCAATGTCCATGCCACGATAGATTAAGGCAGAATCCACCGAAATCAGCTCAAACCGCCCTGTTTCGTACAAGCGATACGCCAAATCGGTCTTGCCGCTTGCGGTTGGGGCAATCAGATTTATCACGGCATTACTGGGCAAATTTTTGTAATACAGCACATGCACCGCCTAGGGTTTTGACTGGTAAGGTTTGGCTTGATAGCTGTCGTGCAAGCCAGACAAATCCATGTGCCTGCTCTGTATCTCCACCAGCCTTGTTTCGCCCTGCTTTTGAATATCTAGCAAAATATCCGCAGGCGGCAACAAGCTCTCGGCACGGCTCGCCCACTCGATGATAACCAAGGCATTCACTTCATCAAAATATTCAAAAAAACCAATAAAATCAAGCTCTTCAGGGTCATTCAAACGATAAAGGTCGGCATGATAAATTGGTTTATCGCCTACCTTATACGGCTCAACCAAGGTATAAGTCGGGCTTTTGACCGCCCCTGTATGCCCCAAGGCTTGCAAAAAATATCTGGTAAACGTCGTTTTGCCAGCACCCAAATCACCCAAGAGCCACAAGCTGCCAACAGGGTTTGACTTTGCCAAGGCAGCTGCCAAACGTGCTGTATCATCTTCGGAATGTAGCGTAATTTTCATCACTTAACCTGTGGTTCAATTTGCGACTTAACCTGTGGTTCAACCTGTAACTGCGGCATGGGATTGACGAATTTTTCACCAGCGATGAGCTTGTCAAACATGGTGCTGTCCGTCCATTCGGCTTTGACTTGTTCACTGAACTCAAACGCCGCCAAATCAAGCACACCCATTTGTGCATTGACCACATCTTCATAAAAACACTGGGCATAGCCTGTCGCTGTCTCATGTACAATGACCGAATACACGCTCACGTCTTGCTCGCCGTTTTGGGTGATGGTGTTTTTTAAAATCGCATCTGCCCAACAAAAAATCACTCGGCTAAACTGCTCGGCACTTGGCGACACAGGCAAGCTCACCCATCTGGCACTAAAATCCTTGCACGCCTTGATATATTCTTCGTTATCTTGATTCCAAAAGGTGATGGCATGGTCAAAGCTGTCGATGATGTCCTTGATGTGCGATTTTAATAAGCCAAAGTCATACACCATCTGCCCATTGTCGAGCCTATCCGCCTGTAAAATCAGCTCCACTTCATAGCTATGCCCATGAATGGAGCGACTACAGCGGTCAGATGTGCAATTGCGGACAATGTGGGCATTTTCAAATTTAAACAGTTTGCGAATTCTCATAATCTTTTCATGATGTAAAAATTTCAGTCATTATAACAAACTTAGGTCTATCATCTACAAAATTATGCCAAACAATACATAAATACAGTCAAATAAATTCACTTTAAGACAAGGAAAACGAAAGCAGATAGTATAAGTAGTACTTACAAGTGAGTTTGACGACGTATTAAAGTGAATTTAAAAGACTGTAAATAAAAAAACCTGCAAATCAACGATGATATGCAGGGAGGAGACAACTGATGATACAACTATTCCAATAAAGGATAGCTTGATTATAAACCAGTCAATGCTGATTGTAAAGCAAAACTAAAATCTTAAAATTTTTCTATTATTTTTATAATATTGATAAACTTTTGTTCTGAATATGGCTTGCCAAACTTGCACCACACAAAACTATAGTCAAATAAATTCACTTTAAGACAAGGAAAACGAACGCAGATAGTACAAGTAGTACTTACAAGTGAGTTTGACGACGTATTAAAGTGAATTTAAAAGATTGTACACAGGATAATAAACCTTGTAAGTATTCTTGCTTTTAGTTAAAAAACGGTTAAATGTGGCGTTGGATTAACAACAGGTACGTCAAAGCCCTTGTGGGTTTACAACGCCCCTTTTGCAGATTTTTCCAAGAACTCACATTTATCTCGTTTTTTAACTTCAAAGACGAATAGTTTAACGCACCCTAACATCACTCGTTCACAAAAGCAATTTTGCCAAGCCCTGCCCCACTTGCCACCGCCAAGACCTGTGCCACCATGTCATATCTGCCGTCTTTGTCCGCACGCAGATGAATCATAGGGTCTTTGCCTGTAGATTTTTCTTGAGCAAAACGAGTGCTTAACTCATCTAGGGTGATTTTGTCTTTATCCCAATAGATGTCGCCTGTTGCGTCAATGCTGATTTGTAGCACTTCGGGGGGCATGTCGTTCACCTGTGCCGAAGTCTTGGGCAAATCCAGCGGAATGGTTGGATTTAGCACCGTCGCCGTTACCAAAAAAATAATCATCAGCACCAGCATAATGTCAATGAGCGGAATGAGATTCATCTCACTCATGCCAGTGTCTTCGCCATCACCTAAAGAAAATGCCATTGTCGTTCACTCGCTGTGTTATCAGTTATCAAAATACCGTATTTGCCAAGAGTTCGTGTGCGGTGTCGTTGGCGATGTGCATGGCTTTTTTGTTGGCTCGCACAGACAGATTATAAAAAATCACCGCAGGAATCGCTACCGCCAGCCCAAGCCCAGTCATAATCAGAGCTTCACCCACAGGTCCTGCCACTTGTGCAAGCCCTGCCTGCCCACTTTGCCCAATGCTGTGCAAGGCATGAAAAATCCCCCATACCGTGCCAAACAGACCGATAAACGGTGCAATCGCCGCTGTCGTCCCCAATATTGGTAAGCCTTTTTCGGCTTCAAAACGAAAACGTGCAATCTGCTGTAGCAATAGCTGCTCTATCGCTGTCTTGCGTTTGGTAAAATCCAGCTCGCCAAAATCCGCTTGACGACTGCTAATTTCACCGCTTAGGTCGTCTCGTATACCACCAGCCAAACGAGATGACTGCACAACACGCATAATACCGACCGTCCACGACACAATCGATAACGCAATCAGCACAAAAAACAAGCTCTTGCTCACGATATCGGTACTTGCCCAATAAAAACCAAAATCCATCACACACTCCATCTATATACAAACTGTTTTATAAACTTTTCAATACAAACCATTCAGAGATTAGGTTATGCCTACTTTCATCACACAAAGCTCTATAAACTAAAAAATGTTAAGAGTTTTTTGGGTTAAGCTAGGGGCTGTCGACATTTCATTTTTGTCGCAAAAAATACCCTTGCTTTTAAAAAAACAGTAATCGCCAGTTTTTCAAGGAAAAACCGCAAAACGATATTGCAATTTTAACCCAAAAAACAAAATCCCAAACACGCCTTAACCATTCAAAATAATATTCATATTGCCGAAACTGGCGACTTTTTGACCACCGTGCGTATAAGGGGTAAATCTTGCACGATTTAAAATTTGTCTGACTTTGGCTCTGTTAATCTGCCCACCTTTGATAGAATTAATCGTCGTGCGTGCCTTGCCGCTGGCATCAATTTCAAACTTCACCGAGATGGTGATATTGCCCGACACCCCTTCATCAACCATCAAATTTTTAAGACGCTGTTCGATGTCGCCTTTGTTTTGCCAAATCGCCCCTATCTGCCCTTGCGAAAGGCTTTGCGGCGTATTGGTATTACCTTGAGTATTACTGGATTTGCCTTCGGAGCTGCCCTGCGTACTGCCTTGGGCGTTGCCACGATTTTTGGAATCACTTTCGGCTTTTTGGCGAGCATTTTCGGCTTCACGCTGTCTGCGGTCGGCTTCGGCTTTTTCGGCTCTTTCTTGTGCTTGGCGTGCTTGCTCTTCACGTTGTTTGCGTTCATTTTCTTGCTGAAGTTGAAATTCTCTTTGTGCAGCAAGCTCCGCACTTCTCACCACATCAGGCGTTGGTTTTGGTTCAAGTACTGGCTTGGGTTCAGGCTTAACAATCGGTTTTGGCTCAGGCTTAATGATAGGCTTGGGTTCAACCTTGGGAATAGGTTTTGGTTCGGGCTTAGGTTCTGGCTTTGCAGCAGGCTTAGGCACGGCTTTAGGAGCAGGTGCATTTTCTGCCTTGGGTGCTGGTGCTTCGCTCGATACTTCAGGCTCAATAGCAGGCTCAATGATAGATATTTCGATAGGTGGCGTGATTTTTGGTTGTGGCAACTGCACCATCTGCATACCAGCCAAGCCCAGCCCAACCACGCCATGCAGTGCAAGCACCACAGCTATCACACTTGCTTTCATCTTGGTAGAAGCGAGTGCCACAAGCCCAGTTCCCGCCATGCCTGTTTTAAGCTCGGTCGAAACATGCTGATAATCACTCATGGCACACCCATTCACCCATACAATCAAAAAACCAAATCCAATCGTATAAATCAAAAAGTTAAAAACTAAATCAATCTATTAACGATAACTATTATCAAATCGGAAACTATTATCCCTTTTTTTATACAAAAAAGCAAGCAAAAAATAACATTTTTCACTTGCGAGTAATTATTGCTTGTATTTGGTAACGTTCTTTATTTTAAGCGTAGGATTTTTCGAGTGCAAGCAACCTTTGCTTAATGTCCACACCGCCTGTATAGCCGCCCAATCCGCCATCACTGGCAATCACACGATGGCATGGCACGATAAGACTAATCAAATTTTTGCCATTGGCGTTGGCACAGGCACGAAAGGCGGTAGGCTTGCCGATACGCTGTGCCAGCTCCTTATAGCTAATGGTCTGTCCATAGGGGATTTCGCACAAGGTTTGCCAAACCTGCTGCTGAAAATCCGTGCCGTGCGACAAATCCAGCGGTACAGTAAAACTCTGACGCTTGCCCAAGAAATATTCATCAAGCTCACGCACCGTTTGTAGTGCCACCGCTTCATCGATGTTACTGGCGTTAAGTTTGGCACATTCTACAAATGTCGTGCCTACGTTTAGCCGTTCAAACAGCCTTTGGGTTTTGTCATTATACCAATCCAGCAGCAAAAGCCTGCCATCTTTGACGGTTAAACTAATCATTGGCAAGCCTTGCGGCGGTATGTAGTGCGTGCTTATCATTGCTTATCTTCTATTACTTGTCTTCTTCAAACAACGCTTCGACAAACTCAGCAGGATTAAAGGCTTGCAAGTCATCAATGCCTTCACCCACGCCGATGTAACGAATGGGGAATTCGGTATTTTGGGCGATGTTAAACACCACGCCACCCTTTGCCGTGCCGTCCAGCTTGGTAATACTAATGCCTGTCAATGGCACAGCTTCGCTGAACACTTGTACTTGATTGATGGCATTTTGTCCTGTGCCTGCGTCCAGCACTATCATGGCTTCGTGGGGGGCGGTGTCATCGGCTTTTTTTATCACACGAATGACTTTTTCGAGTTCGTTCATCAGATAAGTTTTGTTCTGCAGTCGTCCTGCGGTATCTGCTATCAGCACATCAACGCCCTTTGCCTTGGCGGACTGCATGGCATCAAAAATCACCGACGCACTGTCCGCCCCATGCCCTTGGGCGATGACGGGGATATTGTTACGCTCGCCCCACACTTGCAGTTGTTCGGTTGCCGCTGCACGAAAGGTGTCGCCTGCTGCCAACATGACCGATTTGCCTTCGGACTGCAACCGCTTAGCCAGCTTGCCAATCGTGGTCGTCTTGCCCACACCATTGACCCCCACCATCAAAATCACAAAGGGTTTTTTGGTTGTATCAATGGCGAGCGGTGCAACTTTTGGGGCAAGGATTGCTGTCAATTCGGACTTCAACGCCTTGTACAAAGAATGCGAATAAATCAAATCACCCCGTGCGGTCTGCTCGGTTAAGCTCTTAATGATACGACTGGTCGCATTCACACCGATATCCGCCACCAGCAGCTGGTCTTCGACTTCTTCTAACAGCTCGTCATCAATCTCCTTGCCGCCCACCAATACATTCATCATGCCTTCGGTGAAGTTTTTGCGAGACTTGGTTAAGCCTGATTTCATGCGTGCAAACCAGCCGCCTTTTTCGCTCGTTTCTTCGTTGCTCACTTGGCTACTTACCGGGTTGTTTACTGAATTATTCGTCATGTCATTCACTTAATATTATTCCATTATAATTATACAAAATCGTGGTAAATTTATACCCAACATTATCAAGCCGCCATACATCAGACACATCAATCAGCCCATCACTCTTTCTTCACTAATCAAAAATTTCGCCACTCGTTCAGCAATCAGCCATTCGCCGCCCACTTTGCAATAGCGGTCATCATAACGCACATAATGCGACAACATCATCGATTTGCCATCTTTGGTGAATGTCAGTGCCACTTGACAATAGGTGATACCATCAGCAGTTTGTTCATCAATAAATTCAAGGATTTGCTGACCGTTTAGGTGATATACCGTATCAAAATTTGCCAAGTAGTCGGTGAATACTTGTCCAATCTGCTCACGCCCCTGCATCGCAAACGCCAATTCTCCGTTGATATAGGTATTGACACTGGCGGTTTCGGTGAACAAGGCGGTTTGTTCCGCCACACGTTTTTCGTCTGCCAAGTTAGAAAAAGTATCCACCAAGTGTTTGATGGCAAAACGGTCTGCAATTTGCTGAATATTCATTGTACGCCCTGTAATTTTAAAAGATTGTAGCACTACTGGATATGACAAAATTACCTTGATAAAGTTATTGAACAGCATTCCACAACAAAATCCCCATAACGACATCATTGTACCACAAAACCAAAAAATCAACAAAAGCCATGCCATTTTGGTACGAAGCTGTTATAATTTCCTGCTATAATTTTGATGAACTTTAACAACAAGACTTTTTAACAAGACTGGGAATATTTATGCACCACACCATCAAAACCCTTTTAACCACCGCATTGGTCGGCATAACCGCCTTGCTTACCGCCTGCCAAAGCACGTCCACCGCTCCTGTCATCGCACGTGCCGATAGCACCTATGAGACCACAGGCACAGGCTCTACCAAGACAAAAGCCACCGAAGCCGCCCTTGCTGCCGCCAAAAAACAATGCGGTGTCCGCACGCCCATCGTCATCAGCGACACCGTCAATTATAATGGCGTGTTAGACGAAAAAACAGGGCGTGTCATCGAGCAAGGTGCTAGCGTAATCGGTGCAGTATTCGGTACAAAAACGCCCAGCCTAAGCCGTGATGATGATTATGAATATCAGATTAAGTTTCAGTGCAAATAATCAGCAGCAAGCCCAAAACTCAAAAAAACAGCTTGCGACATCGCCAGCTGTTTTTTATATCTTAAAACCAACAAACAAGCTCAATGCTCACCTGCCAGCAATGCCGCTTCAATCATCACAAACTGACGCACGTCGTTTAGCATGGTGGTGTCAAAATTATGAATAAACGCCACCGCCAGCTCACGCACAGGGTCGCAAAACGCCACCGAGCCATTATAGCCCATATGTCCATAGGCACTCGTCGCCCCTTGCACATTAAACAGACGATGAAAGCCCAGTCGCCAGCCCATATCCGCAGGCATGACCGCATCAAAACCTTGGGTGTAGGTACAACGCAGCTTATTCATCACATCAGTGTTAATAAGCTGCTGTCCTTGCCATACACCATCATTGGCGTGCACAGCATAGATTTTGGCAAGGGCGTTGGCGGTGGACACACCATTGGCTGCAGGAATTGGCACTTGCAAAAACTCAGCATTGTGATAATCCAGTGGCGTTTTACCATCGGGGATTAGGGCGTGTTTATAGTTTGTCATGTTCATCTTGGTGCTGTCAAAATACACACGGTTGATGTTGGCGGTATTTAGCTCGCCGCCGCCATTGTCCAAAATACACTGCCGCCATTTATCAGCAAAAGGCAAACTGGCAAAAAATGCTCGCTTGGCTTCGCTGTCGGGCTTTAAGGTGGGTTTGCGTCTTGGGTTGTCCGCACCATCAAACAGTCGCAGCGGCACGGCAATCTCCCCCAGCTTATCTGCTGGCAAGCCATAAAACAACTCACCCTGCACCCCAAGCGGTATCGCAAGGTATTCATCAAGGGCGGCTTGTAGTGATTTGCCTGTGGCGTGTTCAACCACACCACCCAACACCCAGCCCGACACCAAGGCACTGTACGCACTGCCGTAATGGTGCACAGCTTGCCCTTGGGGTGTGGCGGTTGGCATATTTGCCACCTTGTCCAGCATGGCGTGCCAGTCCAATGCCTGCTCATTACTGTCGATAATGCTTGTGATGTCAAACAGCCCAGCGGTGTGCGTCAATACATCTGTCAAAGTAATGGTGTATTTGCCATTCGCCCCAAACGCCGCCCAATATTCACTGATGGGCGTGCTATAGGACAAAATCCCACGGCTCACCAAGACAGCAATGAGCGTACTCATCACCCCCTTGCCAATCGAAAAATTCACCGACAAGGTATCGGTATGCCAATCCAGCGTTTTGTTCGCTTGTCCAAAAGCAGTATTTAGCACGCATTCGCCACGATGATACACCATCATCGCCCCACCGCATGGATTGTCATCAAACTGCAAGGCTGGCAACAGCTCACCAATTTTTTGCCAGTTCATATCGCACCATCCAATGCTGTGAGCGAGCCTAGCAAATGCGGTTTGTCGCCGCCCAGTGCATACACGCCAAACTCTCGCACGCCGTCCGTTTCGGCAGCTGCCACCAATTCCACCTTGGACGGCAAAAATATCGGTAGCTTAAACTCAACCGCCATCTCAAAGCCATCTGGCAAATTCGGCAATCTTGCCAATACGCACGCCTTTGACCACATGCCATGAGCAATTGCCTTAGGAAAGCCAAAGGCTCTGGCGGATAAGGGGTGCAAATGAATAAGGTTAAAATCCCCAGACACAAAAGCATAACGCCGCCCCATGTCTTCTGGCACATCTATCACGACATCAACGCCGTCATCACCTGCAATCAGTTTGGTGAATTCTGTCTGAACTTTAGGCTTGTTGCGAGCCGCTTGCCGCTCTTCGGCACTCTTTTTTTGGCGAGACAGATAAGTAGAAGAACCCTGCCACACCAATTCATCACCAATATGCACTTCGGTGATAAAATCAAACTGTTGCCCCTTATCATGGGGGGCTAAGTTATCCAGTCGCACCGCAAGGCTTGCAATCTCACTGTCAAAAATAGGACGATACTGCCTAACACGATTGGCAATATGCACCAATCCCAACATCGCAAACGGAAAATCAGGCTTTGCCATCATGTTCATCTGCAATGCCTGCGACAACACCGCAAAATAAGTGGCTGGCACACGCCCATCACTCACAAAGCCGCAAATTTTGCGATATTCTTTAAGATTACTCTCATCAATGATAAGTCGTGCCACACGATAGGTGCTCGTTGGCAAATCGTGCTTGCTGGCACGCTTATCGCCTACTGGTAACATAGACTTGATGACATTGGCATAAGTGGTATGTGCCTTGGGCAACTCTTTAAAATCATGGTCGGACATAGTTTTACTCAATTCATCTGAATATTTTATCAATACTAACCCTGCAATCACGCACCCAACAAGGACTGTCCGCATACACGCAAGGTTTGTCCATTGATACCATTGGCGTTGTCTGACAACAGCCATGCGATGGTCTCCGCCACATCGACAGGTTCACCGCCTTGGCTCATGGAATTCATGCGTCTGCCTGCTTCACGGATAGCAAAGGGGATTGCTCCTGTCATCTTGGTTTCGATAAATCCGGGGGCAACGGCATTGATGGTGCGTGCTGTGCCGTTTAATTGTTTGGCGGTGGCGTTCACTAGCCCTATCACGCCTGCCTTGCTGGTTGCGTAGTTGGTCTGCCCAAGATTGCCTGCAATGCCAGAGATGGACGACACGCACACGATATGAGCATTGGCGGCAAGGACTTGGCTATCAAGCAGATAGGCGTTGATGCTAGCAATAGACGCAAGGTTGATATTTATTACCATTTGCCATTTATTTTCGTCCATATTGGCAAGCGTTTTATCACGAGTAACCCCAGCGTTATGCACCACACCGTCTAATGATACGCCCAAGGTTTGACAAGTCTCGGCAATGGTCTGCCCTGCGGTGTCGCTCGTGATGTCAAGGGTAATGGTGCGTCCGCCGATTTTGCTTGCGACTTTTTGCAAATCACTCACCGCAGCAGGCACATCAAGGCACAACACTCTTGCCCCATCACGAGCCAGTACTTCGGCAATCGCTGCCCCAATGCCACGCGCTGCCCCTGTTACCAAGATAGTCTTGTCTGCCAAAGGCTTGCTATCATCGGCGATTTGCACCACTTCACCTTGGTTGCCCACAGTGATGGCTTGCCCTGACACATAGGCGGATTTTGTGGATACAAAAAACCGTAACGCCCCTGCCAAATGAGCTTCGTTGCCTTCTTTTAGGTAGATGACGTTGGCGTTAATGCCACGTTTAAACTCCTTGGCGATAGACTTAGCAAAGCCCAACAAAGCACGCTGTGCCAAAGCAAAACCCACATCGTTCGCCGTGCAGCATTCTGGGCGACCGATGATGACGATTTTGCCAGAGTTTTTGATACGGCGAGCGATGGGGTGAAAAAATTCGTACAAGGCGTTCAAATCCGCCGCCGAACGCAAGTTGGTTGCGTCAAAAATCACCACTTTAAAACGGCTTTTTTCTTCGCTTAATTTATCTTGTAGCAATGCCGATTTGCCTTGATAAGCCACTGCAACATCTGTGGTTAGGCTGGCTTTTAGGTCGTGCAAGGTGTCAAGTAGAGCATTTTGCACACGCTTATCTGTATGCTCGGCACTCCCAAAACCTACCAGCACTTCGCCAGTCAGCACAGGCTGCCCCAGCTCAAACCGCTCAAGACCCACAGGCATAGGCAAGCCCAAATTCTTGGCTACTGTGCGTCCCAATCCAGACTGCACCAATTCCCCATAACGATCGCTCATGACATTTCCTTAACATTCATCAAAAAAACCAAAAATAATCCTAAAGTCTAGCACAGTTTATCCAAAATTACAGCGATTATCATCAAAAAAATTGGCTTTTTTTGGTGTGAATGATGGTTTCTTAACAGTCAATCATCATCAACAAAAACCCCCTTTATTCTTGGTAAAATCAGCTTGGTTCAAGACTGGCAGCTCAGTCTATACCAAACTATAGTCAATTAAAA
>JAUNUB010000070.1 GCA_030538375.1 Moraxella sp.
TCTGTTTATTACAAAATTTATCATGCTATAAATATTTTTGTAAAATAATCTTTACCAAGCCAAAACCGCTTTTGGCGTTCAACGCCTTTAGGCTAGCTACCGAAAAATACTTGCCTCTTATGGCGAAGCTACGCTTATTGCTAATATTTTTCATTTTTTTACTCAGTTTATTTTTTACATTCATCGGTACGACGGCACTTTCGATAAATCGATTGTCCATGTCATTAATATTGTAGCTCAAATCAGCGAATTCAGAACGTGTCAACGATTGCTTGTGCAGTGCTTTTTTTGCAAGTAAGGCAAAATATGCTGATACAGGAACGATTTCAGGATTGTCAAAACCAATATTGTTTAGATATTTTGTGGCATTAGCTATGGCATTTTGTACGGATTCGCCTTTTTCTTCATCAAGTTTATCCGATTTATTCAATAGGAATAATATTTTTTTGTGGTCATCGTTTTTTAGGGTTTGTTGAACGCTCTCTAATAGATTTCTGTCGTCTTGCGTGCCTAGCTGTGTCGCATTCAACACATATAAAATTAACCCATAATTGCCATCATTCACCACTTCCATGGTTAAGGTCTCATGATTGTCATCTTGGCTGTTATTCGGCCCTGGGGTATCATAGATAACTATCTCGGCGTGCCTATTGTTACTGATGGCACGCATATCACCGATTAAGTCAATGGTTTTGACCATGGTATCAGCATTCCATGCGTTGAGCGTTGCTGTGTCAATATTTTCCTTGATGTCCAGTTGCTCGTTTTGATAGCCATAAGCAGTGCCTTGAAAGCCCTTGAGATGGTCCTTGTCATGAATGCGTATAATCGTGGCTGTGGCAGCTTCATTGGCTGAATGTAATAACTCTTGACCAATCAAGGCATTGATGACAGTAGATTTGCCTGCACTCATTGTCGCCACAACAATAACTTCGAATATTTTTTTGTTGTCCATATTTGTTTCCGTACTTAGTATTGTCGTGATAACAGCTCACGACAATAACAAAAATCCCATAATATCAAAAAAAAAAAAAAACGATTGTCTATTACATAGACAACCATTTAGCAAAAAAACTGCAAACTTTATCGTTCGTTTAGACAGCAGATGATACCAACCGCAAACACCGACACAAATACCCATAAAACTGGCGTGCGGCGATGGACTGACTGCGTCCACTTTGGCGGTACAGATGGGCGGTGCGAGTAATGATGGGGTCGGTGAGTGGACGCATGACAAGCCCATGCTGCTCGGCTCTGTCCTTAGAATACGGCAAACACACCACCAGCCCAAGCCCCTGCCGACACATGGCAAATGCGGTGGTCATGAAGTTGACACGGCGGCTGGCATTTTGGATAAGGGCAGCACTCTTAGGCGGCAGCTCCTTGGCGAGCAATGTGGTGAATGCTCCGCCTAGGACAATGAGTCTTTCGCCTGTGAGTGCTTGCCAGCCCACGGTTGTTTGATGACCTAAGGGGTGCGTGCTTGGCATGGCGATACAAAACGGCAAATGCAGCAGGGCTTCACTCACCAAGCCTTGTCCTGTGTCTCTGGCAGGGGCTATACCAAAATCCACCACGCCTGCATTCACCATACCCAGCACCTGCTCTACCGAACAGTCTTCAATCAACACCTGCACATTAGGATAACGTTCTTCAAACTCGGCGATGACCTGCGGCAGGACAGCGGCGGCAAGTTGCTGACTGGCTGCCACACGCACCACGCCTGTACTAAGGTCTTGTAAATGTTCGATTTCGTGCGTAATATCAGCCACACCGTGCAGTATCTTGGCGACGATGGGCTGTATCTGCTTGCCTGCTTCGGATAGGGCAAGCGTGCGTGTGGTGCGGTCAAACAGCTTGCACGACAGCACATTCTCCAGCTCCTTGATAAGCCCACTTAATGATGACTGCGACATGCCAAGGCTGTCCGCCGCCTGCGTAAAGCTCTGGGTGCGAGCCACCGCATCAAATGCCCACAACTGGCGTAGCGTGATGTTTTTTGGATTTATCATGGTTTCACTTCCTGTGTTTTTTGCTGATTATAGCATGAGCAAATAGAGACACGCCCTAATGGGACTATATTTATCGGATTTTGCCAAGCATTTATCGGCAATTGCCACTTGTGAATATTACTTATCTTGCTATGATAGGACATATAGTCATTTAAATTCACTTTAATACATCGTCAAACTCACTGGTAAATGCTATGTGTGCTATCTGTTACTGGTTTTCTTTATCTTAAAATGAATTTATTGGACAACATTACACGCAAGGAGCTTTATCATGTATACTCAATCAACCGATTTATTTGACAATCCCATGGGGCTACAGGGTTTTGAATTTGTGGAATTTGCCAGCCCAACCCCCAATGTGCTAGAGCCGTTGTTTGAAAAAATGGGCTTTGCTTTGGTTGCCAAGCACCGCTCAAAAAATGTGCTGCTCTACCGTCAAGGCGACATTAATTTTATCATCAATCACGAGCCGAATACGCACGCTTATTATTTTGCTCGTGAGCATGGAGCGTCGGCATGTGCGATGGCATTTCGTGTGCAAGATTCACGTTTTGCCTACCAGCGTGCCTTGGAGCTGGGGGCAGAACCCATTCATATCGATACCGACATCATGGAGCTTAGACTGCCTGCGATTAAGGGTATTGGCGGTTCGGCGTTGTATTTGATTGACCGTTTTGGGGCTGGCAAGTCAATTTATGACATTGATTTTGAATTTATCGAAGGGGTAAATCCCAATCCTGCTGGTTTTGGTTTTCAAGTCATTGACCATCTTACGCACAATGTGTACCGTGGGCGTATGAGTTATTGGGCGAAGTTTTATGAGAGTTTGTTTAATTTTAAGGAAATTCGCTATTTTGACATCAAGGGCGAATACACAGGATTGACCAGCCGTGCCATGACCGCCCCCGATGGCAAAATTCGCATTCCATTGAACGAAGAAGCCAAGCAAGGCGGCGGACAGATTGAAGAGTTTTTGCTTGCCTTTAATGGCGAAGGTATTCAGCACATTGCACTGCTAAGTGATGATTTGCTGAGCAGTATCGACAAGCTAAGAGCCGCTGGCGTGCCGCTGATGAGTGCACCGCCACAGACCTATTATGAAATGCTGGACGAACGCCTGCCCAACCATGGCGAAAACGTGAATGAACTGCAAACTCGTGGCATTCTGCTAGATGGCACAACCGAAGGCGGACAGCCACGCCTGCTACTACAAATATTCTCCGAAACCCAGTTAGGACCTGTGTTCTTTGAATTCATTCAGCGTAAGGGCGATTATCGTGAAGGCTTTGGCGAAGGCAATTTCAAAGCATTGTTCGAAAGTCTAGAGCGAGACCAAATCCGCCGTGGGGCATTAGAAGTCGAATAAGTAAAAAACAGGGGGGGGTATCATGGACAGCACACCCAAAACCAAGTACACCGCACGCACCGCCAATGCTACAGGAGTGATTGAATACACCGATGACGAGCATAAGGTTTGGCAAGAATTGCTAATAAGGCAACAGCTTAGCATACAGGGCAAGGCGTGCAATGATTATATGGACGGCTTGGCACTGCTTGGCTTGAGCGAGCGTATGCCTAAGCTGACTGACATTGACACGGTGTTAGCCAAGACAGGCTGGCGAACGTGTGCTGTGCCTGCACTGATTGGCTTTGGGCGGTTTTTTGAATTGCTGGCACATCAGCAATTCCCTGTGGCGACTTTTATCCGCAGCCGCCAAGATTTTGACTATATCCAAGAGCCCGATATTTTTCATGAAATCGTGGGGCATTGTCCGCTATTGACACACTCCGCCTTTGCGACATTCACGCACACTTATGGCAAATTGGGGTTGGCAAGCGACAAGCACACACGCATTTTTTTGGCACGGCTGTATTGGTTCACCATGGAATTTGGGCTTATCGACACCGATGACGGACGACGAATCTATGGCGGTGGTATCTTGAGTTCACCCAGCGAAACCGACTACGCCCTAAGCGGTACACCAGAATACCGCCCCTTTGATTTATTAGACATCTTGCGTACGCCATACCGTATAGACCGCATTCAGCCGATTTATTATGTGCTGGACAATCCAAGCACGTTATTTAATCTTGATGAACGCATACTTATGAACGCCATCAGCCAAGCTCAAACCTTGGGATTGTACGCACCGCACCCATCTTGTTTTTGAACGCTTTATACAAGGAAATATCATGACCGACTTATCCGCACAATCTTGCACCGCTTGTCATATCGACGCACCGCTCGTCTGCCAAGACCAAATCCCAAGCCTGTTAAGCGAGCTTGACGGCTGGCAGCTCATCACCCAAGATGATGTGCAACAATTAACCAAACTATACCGTTTTAAAAATTTCAAAAGTGCCTTTGATTTTGCCAGCAGGCTTAGCCAACTTGCCGAAAGCGTGGGACATCACCCAGCCATTTTGATTGAATGGGGTAAGGTGCGTGTCAATTGGTGGTCGCACAGTATCAAAGGGCTGCACCGTAATGACTTTATCATGGCAGCCAAGACAGATATATTGATGGCATAGGCTACCCAAAACCCAAAAAATCACACAAGGAGAAGTGAGATGGACAAGCCGTTATTGAGCATTCGCCCACGAGAAGCCGTGGTCATCGCAGGGATTGTGGTGGCACTCATGGGCGTGATGATGATTGGACTGGGTTTTATGCCGCATTTGGCATTGGTGGTGATTTTGTGCGTGATGTTTGGCTTTGGTAGGTACAAGGGGCTGAGTTTTGATGTCATGCAGCAAGGCATGGCAAAGGGCGTGGGTTCTGGCATTGGGGCGATTTATCTGTTCTTTTTTATTGGGCTTTTGGTGGTCGCCTTGATGATGAGTGGGGCAATTCCAACTTTGATGTATCACGGCTTTGATGTGATTTCACCAAACACCTTTTATTTGTCGGCATTCGCACTCACTTCGGTGGTGGGTATTGCCCTTGGCAGCAGTCTGACCACTTGTGCCACCATTGGCGTGGCATTTATGGGTATGGCTGGCGTGTTTGGGGCAAATCCTGCCATCGCTGCAGGGGCGATTGTCTCAGGGGCGTTTTTTGGGGATAAGATGTCGCCCTTGTCAGACACTTGTAGTATTGCTGCGTCTACGGTAGGCATTGATTTGTTTGAACACATTCGCAATATGATGTACACGACAGTGCCAGCGTGGCTGTTGTCGGCGGCGGTATTTTTTGTATTGTCGGGCAATAGCAATGCCAATCTTGATGAAGTCTCCGCCTTACAAACACTCTTGGCACAAAGCGGACTGGTGCATTACATGGCATTTGTGCCGCTGGTTCTGCTCTTGGTGCTGATTGTGCTAAAGGTGAACGCCATCTACACCATTATTCTTAGCACCATCACCGCCATTGGTATCAGCTACTTGCATTCTGCCACTGGCATTGGTGAGCTTGGTGGGTATTTGTTCGGTGGGTTCAAAGCCCCAGAGAGCCTAGGCATGGTAGCAGGTTTGCTGTCTCGTGGTGGTCTTTCGAGCATGTTTTTTAGCTTGACGATTGTGATTTTGGCGTTGTCTTTGGGCGGATTGCTCCACACCCTTGGCATTTTGCCTGCCTTGTTAGACGGCATGAAGCATTTGCTCACCAAGCCTAGTCGTGCCATTGCTGCCGCTGCCTTTACTGGGCTGGGGGTGAATGTGCTGATTGGCGAGCAGTATTTGAGTTTGCTTTTAACAGGCAGTGCCTTTGCTCCTTTGTTTGCCAAATTTGGTCTGCACCCAAAAAATCTATCACGCACCCTAGAAGACGCAGGCACGGTTATCAATCCCTTAGTGCCGTGGAGCGTATGCGGTGTATTTATCAGCGGTGTGCTAGATGTGGGTGTGCTAAGCTATTTGCCCTATGCGTTGTTTTGTTATTTGTGCTTTGTCTTGACATTGATATTTGGGTTGATAGGCTTTACCATCACCAAAATCAACCCTGCCACCACGTCATAATCTTTTGATTAACAAGGAGAATACTCATGCTAACCCAAGGCGTACATCATGTGGCGTATCGTTGTAAGGACGCTAAAGAAACCGTTGAATGGTATCAAAAATACTTGAGCCTACCCTTTGTGCTTGCCATCGCCGAAAACCAAGTGCCGTCCACCAAAGAGCCAGACCCTTATATGCACGTTTTTTTGGACGTGGGTGGGGGCAATGTCTTGGCGTTCTTTGAGCTGCCGACCCAGCCTGCCATGGGGCGAGATGACAACACGCCACTGTGGACGCAGCACCTAGCACTCAAAGTGGCAGATGAACAAGCACTCATGACCATCAAAGCACGCCTACAAGCCGATGGCATTGATGTGGTAGGGCCTGTCAATCACACTTTGTTTCAGAGTATTTATTGTTTTGACCCAAATGGACACCGCATTGAGCTGGCATATGACACCAGCACCCCACAGATGGACAAGGCATTAGACAAGGTCAAATGGGACATGCTAAATGAATGGGCAATCACCAAACAAGCCCCACAGCACGCTCGCTGGCTACATGATGGACTGCCACCGCCTGATATGGATTGATGATTATGGTCAATTAAAATTGCAATGATACTTGCGTTGACAGCTCCCTTATGTACATTTGCACACAGAAGTCTATCGTGCTGTCTCATTTTATAGTTGATTAAAATAAAACTGATACATACCCATTCGTGATTGTTGGTAGGGTGCGACGTTAGCCCACCGTTTTAATTACGTGGGCTTACGCCCACGCTACGGCTACACGGCGGTCTGTCGTGCTGTCTCATTTTATTTTAATCGACTATATTTTGACCGATAACCCCATTTAAAAACGGAGAATATTATGAAACTTTGCACCCTAAAACAAGGCGGACATGATGGCACATTGGCGGTGGTCAGCCGTGATTTGAGCCGTTATATGCTCGCTGATGACATTGCTCCCACGCTACAAGTCGCCCTTGACGACTGGCAAACACATGCCCCACGCCTGCAAGCATTGTACGAGCGTCTCAACCACGACAAAAGCACAGGCACACCTTTTGATGAGCGTCTATGCCATTCGCCCTTGCCACGTGCCTATCAATGGGCGGACGGCTCGGCGTATCTTAATCATGTGGAGCTGGTACGCAAGGCTCGTCATGCCGAAGTGCCAGCGTCTTTTTATCATGACCCTTTGATGTATCAAGGCGGTTCGGACAGCTTTATCACCCCTACTGATGACATCATCGCCCATACCGATTGGGGGATTGACCTAGAAGCCGAAATCGCCATCATCACCACCGATGTGCCGTTAGGGGCGGATACCACTACCGCAGAGCAATCCATCGCCCTTGTTATGCTGGTCAATGACGTGTCATTACGCAACCTTATTCCTAATGAGCTTGCCAAGGGTTTTGGCTTTTTTCAGAGCAAGCCTGCCACCGCCTTTAGCCCCATTGCGGTTACGCCTAATGAATTGGGGCAGGCGTGGCAAGACACACGGCTACATCGACCCTTGGTGGTGCATGTGAATGATGAGCTATTTGGCAGACCGAACGCTGGCAGGGATATGACCTTTAATTTTGCCGAATTGATTGCTCATGCCGCCAAAACTCGTACACTCATCGCTGGTACAATCATCGGCTCAGGCACGGTGTCTAATAAGCAAGAGAGTCTTTGGGGGTCAAGCATTGCTCATGGGGGCGTGGGCTATTGCTGCCTAGCGGAGCTTAGAATGTATGAAACCATCGAAAACCAAGCCCAAACCCCTTTTATGCAAGACGGCGACAGGGTGCGGATTGAGATGTTTGATGACCTAGGCAACTCGATTTTTGGTAAAATTGACAATACTGTCAAGGCATTGAATTAATAGGAGATGGACTTATGCTGACACTTTACACTTATTTTCGCAGTTCTGCGGCGTATCGTGTACGGATTGCCTTGGCGTTAAAGGGCGTGGATTATGACAGTGTATCAATCAATCTGCGAGCAGGCGAACAGCACGCCGACTATCGCACGCACAATCCCCAAGGGCTAGTGCCAGCACTTGAACTGCCAAGTGGCGAGACACTGGGGCAGTCTTTGGCGATTTTGGAATATCTGGAACGCACTTATCCCACGCCAGCACTTTTGCCAAGTGATGATTTGCAAGCCCTGCAAGTCAAGGCAATGGCATATCACATCGCCTGCGACATTCACCCCTTGAACAACTTGCGAGTGCTGAATTACCTTAAAAGCACTCTGCACGCCAGCGAAACCTATGTACAAACATGGTATGCCCACTGGATACATACAGGTTTTGGCAGTATCGAGCAAGAACTTGTACACACCGCAGGGCTGTATGCCTTTGGCGATACGCCCACGCTTGCCGATTGTTGTCTTGTGCCACAGGTGTATAACGCCCATCGCTTTGACGTGGATTTGATAGACTTTCCGACTATCTCTCGGCTATATGAGTATGCCACCGCCCAACCAGCTTTTATACAGGCTGCTCCCAAACAGCAAGCAGATTGGGTGGATTGATTGCTATAGTCAATTAAAATTGCAATGATACTTCGTTGTAAGCGTTCTTATGTACTACTTGTACACGGCAGTCTGTCGTGCTGTCTCATTTTTATTTTAATTGATGACACCCAATCCCAGCAACAATTTTTTACACATCACTCCACAGCTTTTCCACACTTTTTTCACATTCCCACCCTTGCTTTCCATTATTTTTCCACACGCACCGTTTAAGCTATGTCCATCACCACAAGTCAAGGACATACTTATGCGACACCCCATCACACTCAAACTCATCACCATGGCAGTGCTGTGTCTGCTGTTCGCTTTTGGGCTGATATTTATCAAGGATTTGGTCAATGAACGTGAACGTTATCATGATACTGCCATTGACGAAATCAAAACCACGCACGTCAATGAACAACGGCTGATGACCCCGTTTTTGCAGTTGCATACCGTGCAAGGCGAGCAGCTTATCTTTGCCGACACCAGTCGTATCATAGGCAGGGCGACCGTGCGTGATGATGAGTATCGTCTTGGCATTCACCACGCCATCAGTTATCAAGCAAGTCTTGAGATTGAGCAAAGTTTTGATACCGCTATACTTGCTGCGGCGATGGCGGCTGATAAGCGAATAGCGAGTGAACAGCTGGCACAGTCTGCAGCAAAAAACCCTACCGCATCACAGACTTTGCCCATGCCATCACCCACCCTGCGGCTTATCATTCCTGTCAGTGATTTGCGTGGCACAGCACCGACAGAAGTTACGGTCAATGGACGCAAGTACCCTGCCAAATTTGCCAAAAACCCCACCATTGGCGTACCCCATTTGACTGTAGAATTGTCATCACTCATCAGTAGCTTCACGCCAATAAACCCACAACATTGGCAAATGGCATTCACTCTGCCTGTCATGGGTGTGGACAGTCTAAGCATTATTCCGCTGGGTGATACGGTTGAACTCAGCCTAAGCAGCAATTGGCAAGAACCACGATTTTATGGTGAAGCCCTGCCCATCACCAAGACTTTAAGCCAAGACGGCTTTAGTGCCAGATGGCAAAACAGCTTTATCGCCCAAGACAACCAAGAACGACTAAATACATGCCTAAAAGAAGGCTACACTTGCCAAAATATCTCAAGTGCTAATCTCTCAAGCACTAATCTCTCAAGTATTGCCACGCAGTTTGTGGACACAGGCGATGTCTATACGCAGACCGACCGCACCATCAAATATGCACTGCTGCTGGTGATGGTGTCCTTTGGGACGTTCTTTTTGTTCGAGATATTAAAGGGCGTACGCATTCACCCTGTGCAATATAGCCTAGTGGCTGGGGCGTTGCTGGTGTTTTATCTGCTGCTGCTGTCCTTTGCCGAACAAGTGGCATTTGGGCTGGCGTATGCGATTGCGTCTGTGGCATGCGTAGGGCTGATTGGCTGGTATGCCTGCTATATGCTAAGAAGTGTGAAGCGTGGGCTGGGTTTTTCGTTGGTGCTTGGCAGTTTGTACGCTGGTTTTTATGCCCTGCTTGCCACCAAGGAGTTTAATCTACTCATGGGTGCGGTGGGCTGCTTTGTGCTGATTGCCATCGTCATGACGGTTACTCGCCATATCGACTGGTATGGCATGGACGACGACACCGCCAATGAGCAATCCTAAGACAACCTTTGACCACCAAAAACCGTGAGTGGTGCAGGCGTGCCACTCACCAATAACCATGCACCAACTTATCATCAAAGGCTCAGCCGTGCTACTTGTTAAGCTGTGTTTTGTACAATCGTAGCTTAACACCCACGCCACATTCACGATAAATTTGGCTTAATTTAAACCTTAAACTTACCCACCACAAAAGAAAAGGTATCATCATGCAACCCACACACATCACCACCGCATTTTTGGGCAAATCAAAATCTCATATCAAACAAGCATTACAAGGCGAACCCTGCACCGAATTTGCACATTGGCTGCACTTGCCAAATTTGGGGCTGTTGCTTAGTTTTCAAAGGCAGTACTGCTGTGGCGTAGACATACTGGCAAGCTATAGTCGATTAAAATTGCAATGATACTTCGTTGCCAACGTCCTTATGTACTACTTGTACACCACGGACGTTGTCGCCTTGTCTCATTTTTATTTTAATCGACTATAAGCCCGCACCACGTCCGCCAAAAGTTGATACGAATGCCGCTGGGCTTCTTTATCAAAAATATAGCTCACCGCCATCAGCTCATCGGCATGGATTTGGGATTGTAGGCTGTCCAGCTGAAATTTCACGGTGTTTGGTGAGCCAATCAAACTACACGCCATCATATTCTGTGCCATTTGTAGAATATGGGGCGGTATTTGCTCGGTGATGTTTGCCACAGGCGGACGCATACCACTGCGACTGCCTGTTACCACGTTCAAAAAGAACTGTAGGCTGGTTGTGGACAGCAGTTTGGCTTCGCTATCGCTATCTGCCACGATGGCATTCACCCCTGCGATAACTTTGGGTTTATCCAGCACCTTGGACGGACGGAATTCACGGCGATAAATCTCGACGGCGTCCACCAAAAACCGTGGGGCAAAATGCGATGCAAAAGCATAAGGCAAGCCCAAATGTGCCGCCAGATACGCACTTTCGGTGCTTGACCCCAAGATATACAGCGGCACATGCAGCCCATACGCAGGATAAGCACGTACCTTGTCCGAATGCGTGCTATCATCACTTGTTTCATCAGCAAAATAAAACTGTAGCTCATCTATGTCATTAGGAAAGCTCATCGCAAAATCATCTTGATGGCGGCGTATCGCTCGTGCTGTGGCAGGGTCTGTGCCGGGGGCTCGCCCTAAGCCCAAATCCACACGGCGAGGATACAGGGCAGCCAGCGTGCCATATTGCTCCGCCACGATAAAGGGCGAATGATTGGGCAGCATTACGCCCCCTGCACCCACACGAATATGCGTGGTGTTATCCAATACTCGCTGAATGAGCAGGCTGGTGGCGGAGCTCGCAAGATAAGGGGTGTTGTGGTGTTCGGCAATCCAGTAGCGAGTATAGCCCAGCTTTTCGGCAAATCGTGCCAAATCCACCAAATCATCGACCGCCTGCACGAAGCTCTCCCCATCACGCAAGGGGGCAAGGTTCAAAATGGATACATCGGTCATGGCTCACCTATTGATAAAAAAGTACAATAAAAAGTATTAGGTGCTAAGTAAGGACTGTCTGTACCAATTGCAAGCATGCCAAGTTCTGTAAATACAATTCACCACCACACGCTCATCATGTTCAACGCTCACAAACCCTACATTCACCTTTTTTTACAATTTAACCGCGTTTATCATCTACCAAATTTGGCGGTTTGCCCCCATAATAGCGTGATAACTTTTTGTGTTAGCATTCAACCAAACATGCTACAAATTAAGTATTAAACCAAGCATTAA
>JAUNUB010000071.1 GCA_030538375.1 Moraxella sp.
ATGGAGATTATCGCAATTGCCAACCAAAAAGGCGGTGTTGGCAAAACCACGACAGCGGTGAACTTGTCTGCAGCGTTGGCACTCATTCACAAAAAACGAGTGTTGCTCATTGATTTGGATTCCCAAGGCAATGCCACAACCAGTACAGGACTGGATAAAAATGCCCTGCAGCATACCATGGCAGATGTGTTTTTGGACAGTGTGCCGCTGGCAGACGCTATTGTTAAAGCACCAGCAGGCTTTGATGTGGTGGGTGCAAACAAAGAACTGGCAGGGCTTGATGTGGCGTTAAGCGATGTCGAAGACGCACCGCTATTGCTCAAAAAATCCCTACAAGAAGCAGAATTTGCAGGCAAACTGGATTATGATTATGTCCTAATGGACTGTGCCCCCAGTTTAAATCTGGTTACGGTCAATGCCATGGTAGCAACCCAAGGGGTGATTATCCCCATGCAGTGCGAGTATTATGCCCTAGAAGGGGTGGCGGATTTGACGCATACGGTGGAGCGACTGCAGGCGATTAACTCTGATTTGTACATTCGTGGTGTGGTGCGTACCATGTACGACAACCGCAATATGCTGGCACAGGACGTATCGGCGGAGCTGGCTCATCACTTTGGGGATTTGTTGTATAAGACGGTGATTCCACGCAACATTCGTTTGGCAGAAGCGCCGAGTTTTGGGCAGTCGATTTTTGGTTTTCAAAATTCTTCAAAAGGAGCACAAGCCTATCAGCGTTTTAGTAACGAAGTGATTAAACAAAGCGAGCAGCCGTCATTGCTGACATGATGGCGAGTGGGTCAAATAATAATTCAGCGATTTGTGGTATAATCACAGGCTTGGCGAAACTATCAAAAAAGAGAAATTTGAGACAGCTGTCATGACAAAAAAACGTGGTCTTGGGTCAAACCGTGGCTTAGATGTGCTAATGGGCAACATCAAAAAAGAACGTGAAATCACCGCCAGTGCCTTGCAAGAAACGGCAGACGGCACGCCTTTGCCTGCTGACGACAAAAACGAGCAAGTCGCATTGGTGCAGATGTCGGTGGACAGACTGCAATCGGGCAAATATCAGCCACGCCGTGCCATGAATGAAGTGGCACTCAATGAGTTGGCAAGCTCCATCAAGCAACATGGCGTGATGCAGCCGATTGTCATTCGTCCGCTCTTAGATGGCGAAAACAAGACCGCCGATGGGGTAACGCACGAGATTATCGCAGGGGAGCGGCGTTGGCGTGCGGCAAAATTGGCAGGGCTTGCCAGTATTCCAGCCATTGAACGTGTCTTGTCTGATGAGCTTGCCATTGCTTTGGCGTTGATTGAGAATATTCAACGTGAAGATTTGAACGTTTTGGAGCAGGCACAGGCTTTGCAGCGGTTTCATACCGAATTTGGCATGAGTCATGGCATGATTGCCGATGTGGTGGGTAAGGCTCGTACCACGGTATCCAATCTGCTAAGGCTTAATCAGCTGCACCCTGATGTCAAGGCGTGTATGCAGGCAGGGCAGCTGGATATGGGTCATGCTCGTCCCTTGTTGTCATTATCCAGCGAACAACAACCCATCATTGCCAAAAAAATCATCGACGGACAGATGACCGTGCGTGATGCCGAAAAACTGGTCAAATCCATTCTAAACCCCGACAGCCCAAAACCTGTGCAGGTCAATAGCCACGAGATAGTCGCACTCAATCAACAGCTGTCGGACGCACTGGGGGCAACCGTGAAGCTCAAGCAGGGCAAGGACGGCAAAGGCAGTGTGGAGATATTCTTTTATAGCGATGATGAACTTGCTGAGATTATCAATCAACTAAAATCCGCACAGGCTTGATAAAGTGGTGAAATGATAAAAATTGTGATTATTGAGTGATTATTTTTTTAAAATAGCATATAAAGGTTGTAGCATGTGGGAGCTTATTAGAGCAGGTGGTTGGCTGATGTTGCCAATCGTGATGTGTTCGGTGGTGATGTTGGTGATTATTATCGAGCGTGGCAAAAAGTTACGCCTAGAAGAAGTTGCACCACGTCATCTTCGTGAGCAGATGGTTACTCGTCTGCGTGAATCTGGGGAGATTGACCGCACTTCTTTGATGAATGTCAAAGAAAAAACACCGCTTGGGGATATTTTGGCAACTGGGCTGTTGTATCGTAAATATGGCTTAGAATCCATGACCATGCACATGCAAAACCGTGCCAGTGTGCAGGTGCATGCACTCGAAAAAAACATCAACATGCTAGGGACGATTGGGGCGATTGCACCACTATTGGGCTTGCTAGGTACGGTGCTTGGGATTATCGCATCGTTTTTGGCGGTAACAGATGGGGCGATGAAAGACCCTGCCATGCTGGCAAGCGGTGTATCGCAAGCCTTGATTACCACAGCAGGCGGTATGTTCGTGGCGATTCCTGCGTTGATGGCGTATCGTTATTTTCAGCGTCGTATCGTGGATATTAATGCCAGATTTGAGACCGAAGCAGGTTTGTTGTTACAAGAGCTGTATGATTATGACTTACTTAACGAGCAAGCCAAGCCAAACAGTCCTGCCATCAAGACTGCCAAAGCCATGCAAATCCTAGAAGACCTATAAGCCAAACCAAGGGCAGCTTATGCGATTTAGAAAACCAACCGTCGAACCTTTGGAAATCAATCTGACGCCAATGATTGATTGCTTGTTGTTTTTGATTGTCTTTTTATTGCTTGCGACCAGCTTTAATCATTTTAGCCGTATTAATATTGTATTGCCCGAAGCAGATGGCGTGCAGGTTACCGAAGACGGCACACAAGTAGAGATAGCAGTGCAAGAAGACGGCAGCTATTTGGTGAATGGCATTGCCTTGGGCGGCAGTACCGAAGCCGAGCTGATTAACATGCTACAGCAAGAAACAGGACAAGAGCGCAATATGCTGTTTGTCATCGCAGCCGATGCCAATGCCACCCATCAAGCTGTGGTGCGAGTGATGGACGTGGCAGGCAAGATGGGCTTTTTGAATATCAATATCAGTACTGTTGTGCCAGCAGGCGTGCAACCTGCTAAGCAAAGTGATGGACAATGACACATTCACCGAATACAACCAGCCCCCAAAAATCCAGCCGCCAACAAGCGTTTGATGAAGCGGATAAAATGGCGGTATTTTTGCGGTTATTAGCTTATCTAAAGCCCTATTGGTGGGCATTTTTGCTGGTGATTGCAGGCTTTGCCATCAGTGCGACGGCAGAAGTGGGCAGTGCCAAGCTGTTTGAATACATCATTGATGCGATTAATAATGACGACCGCACACGCAAATTTTGGTTTCCGTTTTTGGTAATCGTGCTGTTTATTTGTCGTGGCGTGGGGGCATTTTTGGGGGGATATTATTCGGCATTGATGGCACGCAGCTTGGTGTATGAGCTGCGTGTGGAGCTGTTTAATAAACTGCTTAAATTGCCTTCGGCGTTTTATCTGCACAATCCTGCTGGTATGATTTCATCAAAGCTGATATTTGATGTGGAGCAGGTAACTGCCGCCAGTACAGATTCTTTGACGACTTTATTAAAAGATGGCTTGACGGTCATCGCCTTATTTGGCTATCTGTTTTATACCAATTGGCGATTAACCTTGGTACTGATGGTGATTGTACCGCCGATTTTTTGGTTGATTAAGCGAGTGTCCAAGCGTTTCGCCAGTCTGTCCATGGACATTCAAGACACCATGAGTACAGTGAGCCACATCACCAACGAAGCCGTCGCAGGTTACAGCGTGGTTAAGAACTATGGTGGACAAGCCTATGAATCTCGTCGATTTGATGACGCATCTTTAGAAAACCTAAATAAAGGACTAAAGATGACGATATTGGCAGCGGTGAATGCTCCGACCATTCAGCTGCTCATGGCGACTGGTATGTGCTTTGTGATTTGGCTGTCGCTGCGTCCTGAAGTACTTGGCAATACCACTGCTGGCGAATTTGCTTCTTATCTTGTGGCGGCAGGTTTGCTGGCACGTCCTGTCAAGGCATTGACCGATGTCAATCAAAGATTGCAACGTGGTATCGCTGCAGGGGTGTCTATCTTTGGGGTGATAGACGAGCTAGAAGAAAAAGATACAGGCACGCTAAGCCCTGTTATCAAAGGCAATATCCGTTTTGATGGGGTGAGTTTGACCTATGACAGCGGTGTACAGGCACTCACTGATTTTAGCTTGGACATCAAGGCAGGCGAGACCGTTGCCGTAGTGGGGCGTAGCGGTTCTGGCAAGACGACTTTGGTCAATCTTTTGACACGTGCCTTAGAGCCGACTTCGGGCAAGATACTCGTTGACGATATGCCGATTGATGAAATCACCTTGAGTGGTTTGCGTGAGCAGATTGCAATGGTTAATCAGCAAGTAACCTTATTTTTGGATAGCATTGCTCGCAATATCGCTTACGGTGCGTTGGCGGATAAATCTCATCAAGATATTATCAAGGCTGCCAAAGCAGCGTATGCTCATGATTTTATTATGAAATTGCCCAAGGGTTATGATAGTTTTGTTGGGGCTGATGGTTTGCAGTTGTCTGGTGGACAACGCCAAAGACTGTCTATTGCCAGAGCCTTACTCAAAGACGCACCGATTTTAATCTTGGACGA
The DNA here is from genome assembly GCA_030538375.1 of Moraxella sp. Lineage (GTDB taxonomy): Bacteria > Pseudomonadota > Gammaproteobacteria > Pseudomonadales > Moraxellaceae > Moraxella. The sequence goes on from JAUNUB010000071.1 coordinate 4,604, forward strand.
AGCGACTTCCGCACTTGACAACGAATCCGAATATTATATCCAGCAGGCTTTAGAGACCGTCATGCAAGGGCGTACCACGTTGGTGATTGCTCATAGACTTTCGACCATCGAAAATGCCGACCGTATCGTGGTGATGGACGCTGGGCGTATCATAGAAATAGGCAATCATCATGAGTTGATGGCAAAAGGCGGCATGTACAAGGCAATGTATGAACGTACCTTTGATGAATAATACTCAATGCTAGCTAAGTTTATAGTCTTTTAAATTCACTTTAGTGTTAGTGCTTCGTCAAACTCACTTGTAAGTACTGCTTGCATTATCTGCGTTCGTTTTCCTTGTCTTAAAGTGAATTTATTTGACTATACATCTGATAACCGCACATCATCTGCCAAAAAACACACTCATGAAAAACCTTGAACTCATCATCGCCAAAGCATGGCAGAGCAATTCGCCATATCTGACAAGCCTTGCTCCTTTATCGGCAGTGTATAAAGGGGTGAGTTCTGTGCGCAAGTCATTGTATCAAAATAATATTTTAAAAATCTATCACGCCCCTGTGCCTGTCTTGGTGGTGGGTAATATCACTGTGGGCGGCAGTGGCAAGACACCACTGATTATTGCACTGGTGCAGTATCTACAGACCAAAGGTGTGAGTGTCGGAGTGATTAGCCGTGGCTATGGGGGCGATGGCAGTCAAATGCCTGCTTTGGTACACACAGACAGTACGCCCAGTCAAGTGGGTGATGAGCCATGTTTGATTGTACAGAGTACTCATGTACCGATGGCGGTGGGGGCAAATCGCCAATCCGCCATTGAGCTACTACTACAGCATTATCAAGACATACAGTTGATTATTAGTGATGATGGCTTGCAGCACTACGCCTTGCACCGTGATGCCGAATGGATTGTAGTAGATGGGGTGCGTGGTTTTGGCAATGGCAAGCTGTTTCCGCAGGGGTTTTTGCGTGAGCCTGTGAGCCGTCTTGATGGTGCGGTGGTGGTGTATCATGATAGAGATACCAATAAATATGCAGATACCGCTCTTACCATGCACCTTGAGCCAAGCCCATTAACGCCTTTGCTTGCCAGTGTTGCCGATGTGCCAGCCACCACCAAGGTGTATGCGGTTACTGGCATTGGTTATCCAGCACGGTTTTTTGCTAGCTTGCAGGCACTGGGCTTTGATGTGGTGGAATGTGCCTTTGCCGACCATCATGAATTTTCGCTTGCTGATATTGAGCCTTTGCACGACTTGCCTATCATCACAACCAGTAAAGACGCTGTCAAATTAAGGACACTTGCCAAGCAATCCAACCATGCGATTTTTGAGAATATTTGGGTGTTGCCAGTGAGTGCGGTGTTATCCAAGACGGTGCATGAGACAATGGATAATCTGCTTGATGACTTGATGATATAGTCTTCTAAATTCAATTTAGTACGTCGTCAAACTCGCTTGTAAGTACTACTTGTACTATCTTCGCTCGTTTTCCTCGTCCTAAAATGAATTTATTTGACTATAATAACAGGGAAAATTTAAGAACGTGGATTAATTTAAGGGTATTCATTGTTCAAAAAATCACTGTTAAATCACCGTTCAAAAAAATCACCCACGGTTAAAGTACCTAGGGTGATTTTTTGTGCTTTGATGGTGAATTATGGCTTGTCGTGTGGTGTGGCAAGCAATTTTTTGAGACCGTCAGACATAGGGAAATTCATATTGACATTATTTGGTGGAATGGGACTTAAAAACCATTTGTTATAAATGTTGTTAATCTCACCAGATTTGTAAATGGATTTTAACGTGTTATCTACGATACGTTTGAACTCCACATCGCCTTTGGGCATAATGCAGCCATAAGTCTCAAAAGACTGCGGCGTGCCAACGATATGCCATTTGCTGGAGTCTTTGGCTTTTGCCATTTCGCCAGCAAGCAGTACGTCATCGGTCATAAAGGCTCTGGCTTTGCCGCTTTCTAATGCCGCAAAACTTTGTGCATTATTGTCTGCCGTGATGATGTTAATACCCAGTTGATGAGTGTTGTTTTGTTGGCGAATTTGGCGTTCGGCGGTTGTACCTGCAGTAACCACCAAGGTTTGTCCTTTTAGGTGAGAGAATTCACGAACGCCAGAGTTTTTTGCGGTCAAAAGACGAGTGCCAGTTTCAAAAAATCCAACGCTAAAATTCACCTGTTCTGCACGTTCGGCGGTATTGGTGGTTGCACCGCATTCAAGGTCTATTGTGCCATTCTCAATCAAAGGAATGCGTGTGCGTGTGGTTACAAGGCTGTATTCCACTTTTAAATCGGGCATTTGTAGCTCTTGTTTGATGGCTTCTACGATTTTAAGCTGTAGGTCATGCGAATAACCCATGGGTTTTAAAGGGTCGCTCACGGTGTATGAAAACGGCACGGCAGAATCACGATTGGCGAGCGAAATCACGCCCGATTGCTTGATTTTGTCAAGCGTGATACTGCTGGGAGCGACGACAGTGGGAGCGGTTGGCTTGTCGTCATTGCAAGCACTCAAGCTACATATCGCCATTAGTGCAAGCGTGATGGGTAAAAAACGAGTGTTCATATTTATAAAACCTTCTAAGCAGTCATAGTTAATCTATAGTAAAAGAATTTGGATTGTGCTTGCACTATCTGCATTCGTTTTGCTAGTAGTACTTCTCAACTTTTTCACTTCCACAAAAAAATAAAACAGCCAAAAAAGCTCACATCGCCAGCACAATGTATGCGGCTGTGTTTGCTTTCCTTGCTGTTTTGGTTTTTTTGTCTAAACACTAGGAGCTAAAAGTTGGCTACTAGAATTAGATACTAGTTTGTATGAAGTTGTAAATCCGTAAGCAACTATATAGACTGGCTATGTAAAATAGACTAACTATGTAAATTAACTAAAAAATAGACAATGACACAAAATATTTATGGGATTATATATGAATTTGTAACACCATACTTTAATATTGCTAAATAATCACATATTTGTTATAAAATGTGTCTTGCTGTTATAATACAGCAATCATTTATCAAATTGCAAGCGTTTTTTAAAGTTTACAGCTTGTTTGGTTGAAACTGATAAGCCAATTGAATACCAGCTTAACTCTGTATCTGTATACCTTAATAAAAAGTAAGAATTACCCCATATCAGCATTTAACATTAAACCAAAGCCCAAACCCAAACCCAAATCTTAGATGAATAGTTGTGCTAAATCTTGCGTGCATAACGATAAGGCTTGTGCAGATTTATAATGTATAGTCTTTTAAATTCAATTTAGTGCTTCGTCAAACTCGCTTGCTGTACTACTTGTACTATCTGCACTCGTTTTCCTCGCCCTAAAATGAATTTATTTAACTATATTTATCCAAGATTGGTAATGTATGGGGTGTTATTTATGGTTTTTGTTTATTTTGTTGGCTTTTGCTTGACTTTTGTTAATAATTCCCACAAACTAAACAACCGAAGTAACATCACTTTGTTATTATTTGTAAATTTAGCTGCGTGAATTGCAAATGGAAGATGGTAAATTGATGGAATATTGATAATTTGTTGAATAGGAGGCTTTATGTCAGGACAACGTGAAAGCTGGTCAGCTCGCTCTGGCTTTATCATGGCGGCGATTGGCTCGGCAGTGGGATTGGGCAATATTTGGCGTTTCCCTTATGTGTCGTACGAAAATGGCGGTGGGGCGTTTTTTATCCCTTATTTGATTGCTTTGATGACAGCAGGGTTTCCATTGCTGTTTTTGGATTATTTGGTGGGGCAAAAATATCACGGAGCACCGCCTACCGCTTACCGCCGTATGGTGAAGTCTGCCGAAGGTATCGGTTGGTGGCAAGTGGTGGTGTGTACCATCATCGGTGTGTACTATGCGTCTGTGCTTAGCTGGGCGGGACAATACACCATCTATGCCACCACACAAGCGTGGAATCAAGGCGAAAGCACCGAAGCATTCTTTTTTAGCAATTACCTACAAAATGCCAGTGTCATGGGTTTTGAATTCGTGCCTACGCTGTTCATTGGCTTAGTTATCGTGTGGGCGGTTGTGCTGTTTATCATGTACGGCGGTATTCGTAAAGGTGTGGAGTTGTCCAACAAAATCTTTATTCCGCTGCTCGTTGTGATGTTTGCGGTGATGGTGGTGCGTGCGGTGAGCTTACCGGGCTCTATCACAGGGCTGCAGACATTTTTTGAACCAAATTGGGCGAAGATGGCTGACCCCAAAGTATGGCTGGCAGCCTATGGACATGTGTTCTTTTCGATGTCTATCGGTTTTGGGATTATGGTAACCTATTCATCATACCTAAAAAAGAATGCCAACTTAACAGGCTCTGGGTTGGTGGTGGGTTTTGCCAATTCATCGTTTGAGCTTTTGGCTGGCATGGGTATCTTTTCGGTGCTGGGCTTTATGGCGGCACAATCTGGACAGCCTGTATCAGAAGTGGTGTCGGGCGGTATCGGACTTGCCTTTATCGCTTTTCCAAATATTATCTCAACGATGGGTAATGCAGGCACGATTATTGGCGTGTTGTTCTTTGGTTCGCTGTTTATTGCAGGCTTGACATCGATGGCGAGTATTTTGCAAGTGCCAATCTCTGCCATGCAAGATAAGTTCGGCTGGTCAAAAAACAAAGCGGTTACTATCATCGGCGGCAGCTGTGCGGTAGTTTCGACCTTGATGTTTTCGACCACAAGTGCCATTACTTTTGTCGACGTGATTGACCACTTTACCAACAACATCGGCATTGTTTTTGGGGCGATTTTGTCTATCATTTGGGTAACGTGGCTTAATCGCCGCCTTATGCCAAAATTCATCAAGCACATCAATGCCATTTCGAGCTTTAAGGTGGGTGCAGGCTGGAACTTTATGCTGACTGTGGTTACGCCTGCTGCTTTGATTATCACGCTGGTGCTGTCGCTGTATTCGCTATTAACCAAGGGCTACGGAGATTATCCTGTGATGACACAAGTGGTGTTTGGTTGGGGTGTGGTGGTGCTGTGTGCGATTGCTGCATTTGTATTGCCAGCACTCAAGGGGCATGCCAGCCATGACGAACATAAACATGATGATAAATAAGGAGTAGTGCAATGGGTAGTCTTGCAATGACGGTGATGATTTTTGCCATGTTGTTAATTTGGGGTGGTTTGGTGCTGTCCATCATTCATCTGATGAAAAATCCTGACATACCGATGGACAGTGTGCCAAAAGAGAATTTATAAAAGCTCTTGATATTGACAATGTCATCATGTGAATAGACACCGTAAGCAAGGCTTGCGGTGTTGTTTTGTAAGGATTTGTAATTGTTCAAAAAAATCTTGGCGAGTTGTGTTATATTGCCGTTGTCTTGGACGATTGCCAAGATTTTTATCAATCAACATTGTCTAAATGGGTGAATTTATGAATGCTAAAATGGTAATTGGGGTAATGATGGCGAGTGTGGCGATAACAGGTTGTGCAAATCTAAAATCGACAAATTCTCAAGCCATCGGTATGGCAAACCCAGCCAGTGAGTACTGCATAAGTGTCGGTGGTAAATTGGAAGCCAAGCGAGACAGCGAAGGTAATGAATACGCCCTATGTCATCTGCCAAATGGGAAAGTGGTGGAAGAGTGGGAATTGTTTCGCTCGGCACATAAATAGATTGACGACCCTAAATAGCGAAGTAGAGCCTTGGTGATAAAAAGCCAAGGTGTTGTTGTGTGTGGTATAAGGTTTTGTGCTACAATGAACAAAATATAACGTTTTGGAGTAACATCAATGACTGCCAATACTAGTAATACAACCTACGACAGCAATAATATTTTTGCCAAGATTTTGCGTGGGGAAATCCCTTGCCACAAGGTCTACGAAGACGACAAAACGCTTGCTTTTATGGACGTGATGCCACAGGCGGTAGGGCATGTATTAATCATTCCAAAGTACGCAGCGGTAGAACTGACTGATTTACCGCTTGAGTATGCGACTGCGGTATTTGCCACCGCCAAAAAAGTCATCGCCGCTCAACGTAAAGCCTTGGATACTGACGGTATTTTACAAATGCAGCTCAATCACGAAACCGCAGGGCAAAGCGTATTTCATTATCATATGCACCTAATCCCTACGCACATTCATCAGCTTGGCAAACATGCCAGTGGTGTGGCGGATATGAATGCACTGGCAGAACTGGCAACAAAATTGCGAGCGGTGATTGAAAGCTGAATTAGAGTGATTAAATGGTTGTTTATTTTCAAAAACAACACATTTGGTTGCGGAAAAGTAAAACCGATATCCACTGGTTTAAGACAGTCAAAAAGTATAAAAACGCATTCAAACAAGCCATTGAATGCATTTTTTATGGTTGAACGATTGGTTATTTGGTTAAAAATCAACCACAAAATCAACCCACAAAAGCACGCTCCACCACATAATCGGCAGGTACACCCATGCGTGGCGACACGGTCAAGCCAAAGCTGTCCAAAATGGCGGCGGTGTCGGCATTCATCGCCATGCTACCACAAATCATCACACGGTCATCGTCTTTGTTCATGGGCGGCAGTCCGATGTCGGTGAATAATTTGCCAGATTGCAATAGCTCGGTAACACGCCCTGTATTTTTGAAGTCGTCTCGTGTTACCGTTGGGTAATAGATGAATTTTTCACGTACCCATTCACCGAATATTTCGTCATTGGGTAGCTGGTTTTCGAACATTTCACGATACGCCAAGTCTTCGACATGACGCACGCCATGCACCAAAATCACCTTATCAAAACGCTCGTACACTTCTGGGTCTCGGCACAATGACAAAAATGGGGCAAGCCCAGTGCCTGTCGCCAGCATATACAAGTGCTTACCCGGTAATAGGTCGTCTAGCACCAGTGTACCTGTGGGTTTTTTGCTGATGAGTAGCTCGTCGCCGACTTTGATGTGTTGTAGGCGGCTGGTGAGTGGACCGTCTTGCACTTTGATAGAATAAAACTCCATCTCTTCGGCGTAGTTTGGGCTGGCGATAGAATAGGCACGCACCAAAGGCTTGCCATCTACCATGATACCAATCATCGCAAATTCACCATTACGAAAACGCAGCGTGTCATTACGAGTGGTCTTGATGGTGAACAGTCTGTCTGTCCAGTGGTGAACGTAGGTAACGGTTTCCGTGATAAATTTTGACATGGGACG
>JAUNUB010000072.1:0-3976 GCA_030538375.1 Moraxella sp.
ACACGGTTTTTGTGCTAAAAGTGGCTAAATCTTGTCTTTCATCGTCAAAAACCTGCTTGAAAGAAAGGCGATTTATCTCACTTTTATCTATAGTCATTTAAAATAAAAATGAGACAAGGCGACAGCGACCGTGGTGTACAAGTAGTACATAAGGGAGCTGGCAACGAAGTATCATTGCAATTTTAATTGACTATACAAAGACGAAATGTCAATAGACCCAAGATTTATAAAAAAATTGGACAACAAACTTAACAAACAAGCAGCCAAACCAGCTGATTTGACCGCTTGCTTTACATTATTGCAAGGCTTCTACCGACACGCCCAATGCCCCTGCAACCACGGCTTTTTGTTGGGCGGCATGGATTTTTGGCGAACCTGTGGCAGGTGCAGACGCTGCAGGGCGAGCCGATGGTTCAACAATCTTGGCACGCGTTGGGTGCGGTACAATCATACGGAACATATGCGGTGCAAGATAGTACCACGCCCCTTGATTAATCGGCTCTTCTTGTGCCCAAATAATCGTCTCAAGATTGGCGTATTTTGCCACTTCTTCTAAAATACGCACTTCTGGCAATGGATACAGCTCTTCGATACGCACAATGGCGACGTTGTTCAAGCCCAGTTTGCGGCGTTGGTCGAGCAAGTCATAATACACCTTGCCGCCACACAACACAAGGCGTGTTACTGCATTGGCATCTTGGGTGTCCACTTCACTAATCACCGACTGGAATTTACCATCTGCCAATTCATCAAGTGTCGACACCGCTTGTGGGTGACGCAATAGCGACTTAGGTGTCATCACAATCAAGGGCTTGCGAGCTTTTTGGACGACTTGGCGACGCAGTGCGTGGAAAATCTGTGCTGGTGTGGTTGGGGTAATCACCTGCATATTGTCTTCGGCACACAGTTGCAAATACCGCTCAAGGCGTGCCGATGAATGCTCAGGGCCTTGACCTTCAAAGCCATGTGGCAACAACATCACAAGTCCAGACAGACGCTGCCATTTGCTCTCACCACTGGCGATAAATTGGTCAATCACCACTTGAGCCCCATTGGCAAAATCACCAAACTGTGCCTCCCAAATAATCAAAGCATTCGGCAAGGTGGTCGAATACCCATATTCAAACGCCAGTACCGCTTCTTCTGACAGCAATGAGTTAAAGGTCGCAAAACGCTCTTGGCTTGGTGAAATATGACGCAGCGGAATATACATACTGCCGTCTTTGATATTAAACAGCTCAGAATGGCGGTGCGAGAACGTACCACGCCCCACATCTTCCCCTGTGATACGCACCAGCGTCCCTTCATCTACCAAAGACGCATACGCCAAGGTCTCTGCCGCACCCCAGTTTAGTGGCTCTTTGCCTGTTTGCATGGCATGACGCTGCTCCACCACCTTGGCAACTTGACGCTGCAAAGTAATGTCTGCTGGGATTGTTGCCATCGATTCGCCATAGGCTTTGAGCTTATCAAGGCTTACCCCTGTATCTACGTTCGTGCCGAGTGGTTGGTCAACGTACGGTGTCCAGTCTACATATAAGCTGGTATCGGGGTTTTCTACCAGACCAATCGCGACGTTTTTGCTATTATCCAAGGCAATACGGTAATCGTCTTCTATCTTGGCGGCAGCTTCTTTGGTCAAGACATTTTGGGCAACCAACTTATCGGCATACTGGGTGCGAGTGGTCGGCAAGCCCTTAATCACCGCATACATCAGCGGCTGTGTGGCAGATGGTTCGTCCGATTCGTTGTGTCCATTGCGGCGATAACACACGATGTCCAGCACAATATCACGCCCAAATTCGTTGCGATAATCCACGCACAACTGCGACGCAAACACCACCGCTTCTGGGTCGTCGCCATTGACGTGCAATATAGGAGCGTGTACCATCTTCGCCACATCGGTACAATACTCGGTAGAGCGTGCGTCTTCTGGGCGAGATGTGGTAAAGCCCACTTGATTATTAATCACAATGTGAATTGTACCGCCCACCTTGTAGGCACGCGTTTGCGACATTTGGAAGGTTTCTTGGTTGACCCCTTGCCCTGCAAATGCTGCGTCGCCATGCACCACGATTGGCAGCACGGTCTTGGTGCTAAAGTCGCTATAGTTTTTGGTACGGCGAGCTTGTCTGGCACGCGTTGAGCCAATCAATACAGGCGAGACAATCTCAAGGTGCGATGGGTTGTATGCCAATGACAAATGCACTTCGCCGCCATCGGTCATCACATTGGACGAAAAACCATTGTGATATTTGACATCACCAGAACCTTTGGTGGGCTGTACCTTGCCATCAAATTCATCAAACAAAGCAGATGGATTTTTGCCCAAGATATTCACCAGCAAGTTCAAGCGTCCACGGTGTGCCATACCCACCAGCACTTCTTTTGTGCCGTACTCGCCAGCACGCTGAATCATCTCATGCACCGCAGGGATAAAGCTCTCGCCCCCTTCCAAGCCAAAACGCTTCACGCCTGTATATTTGCGTGCAAGGTATTTTTCTAGCCCTTCGGCAGCGGTCAGACGGTCGAGGATTTCGAGTTTTTTGTCGTTGTCAAAATTCAAAAAACCTTGGTTTTTTTCAAGATAATCCTTGAACCAGCGACGCTCTTCACTGGTGCTAACATGCGTAAACTCAACACCCAACGAACCTGAATACACACGCTTGAGCATATCCATGATTTCACGCAACGTGGCTTGATTTTTGCCAATCACCAAATCGCCCACAGGATACGTCTTGTCCATATCCGCTTCGGATAAGCCATGAAATTCAAGGCTTAGCTCATCAATCACAGGACGCTTGGCAAGTTTTAAAGGGTCGAGCTTGGCACGGCGATGTCCAAGACGGCGATAGTTCAAAATCAGCTGTCCTACCGCCACTTGTTTTGGGTCGCATTCGCCATCGGCACAGCTTGCTTGCGGCTTTATGCCTTTGGTTTGGTTGCGTGCCAAAAGCAGATACTGCTCTTTAATCGCCCCATGCGGTGCGTCAGTGGCTTGCTCATAATCGGCAAAATACGCCTGCCAATCGGTATCCACGCTGTCTTTGTCTGCCAAATACTGTTCGTACAAGGCTTCGATATACGCTGCACTGTCCGCTGCCAGTTCGGTATGCGAAAACGCTACGTTGTTATTAGGGTTTGTCATACTGTTCGCCATTTGCAAATTTATTGTTTGTTTTAAATTGATAAAATTATCAATCCATCACCTATTTGATGGCTGGTTAAAATAAAACAAGACAAGGCGACAATACCCATCGTGTTACTCGTGGTACACAAAGGCATTGACAACGCTGTATCATTGCGATTTTAATCAACCATATCATCAATCAAACTCACTTAAAATAAGCCAAGCCAGCAAATGTAGTACGTCCGTACTTATCGGCGAGCTTGACGATATATTAAGTTGCATTTGAAAGACCATAGCAATCACTGCACAAGGTTTTCCGTATAATAGTGTACGCCATTTAGCTCAAGAAAACAATGCAAAATCACGTTTTCGTATACAATTTTCAACCCAACCATAGATTTGTTTTTTTAAAATCATGCCGTGAATTGCTGTTAGTATGACACACATCATCAATAACCCATTTGCTCTACGTTACGGTAGTTATTACAGCCCAATTGATCACCGCCAGCACATGCCTTGCCAAACCATGTTTTGGCAGTGGCATAGTTTTGGTGGACGCCTTGACCTGTATAATACACCATTCCAAGATTGTTTTGTGCGATTGCATAGCCTTGATTGGCGGCTAGTTGATAAAACTCTACTGCCTTAGTATAGTCTTGCTGTACGCCATGACCTTTCTCATGCATTGCCCCAAGATTGTTTTGTGCGATTGCATAGCCTTGATTGGCGGCTAGTTGATAAAGCTCTACTGCCTCGGCATAATCTTGGCGAACACCTTGACCATGGCGGTACATCACACCAAGATTATACTGTGCTTCTGCATAGCCTTGATTAGCAGCTCGTTGG
>JAUNUB010000072.1:4076-11563 GCA_030538375.1 Moraxella sp.
AATAGCTGTGCTGCTTTAGTGTAATCTTGGCGGACACCTTGACCATTATAATACAACCCTCCAAGACCATTCTGTGCCTTTGCATCGCCTTGATTGGCGGCTAGTTGGAATAGCTGTGCTGCTTTAGTGTAATCTTGGCGGACACCTTGACCATTATAATACATCAGCCCAAGATTGTGCTGTGCGTCCCTCAAGCCTTGGTCAGCAGCTTGTTGATAAAGCTCTGCCGCCTTGGTATAATCTTGACCTTTGTAATACACCACTCCAAGACTGTACCGTGCTTCTATCAAGCCTTGATTGGCGGCTAATTGGAACAGTTGTGCGGCTCTGGCATAGTCTTGACGTACGCCTTGACCATTGGCATACATCAGCCCAAGATTGTGCTGTGCGATTGCATAGCCTTGATTGGCAGCTTGTTGGAATAGCTGTACTGCCTTGTCATAGTTTTGGCGAACACCTTGACCATGATAATACCTTACGGCGAGATAAAATTGAGCCATCACATCGCCATTATTCGCCAGTCTTTGCAGTGTCGCTAAGTCGGTATTGTCATCAATATCTGCATTAACAGCCGTGCTGGCATAAGCTGGGGCAGACAGCAAACCAACGGTAGGCACACCGCTCAGCAGTAGCACTATCAACAGGCTACGATTAAATAGGTGGCTAAGCGGGCGACTAGATGATGAATAGGCAGTGGTGTGGTGCTGGGTGATGGGGTGCATAGTGATAAGCTCTAGAGTTATATTATGGTTGCTTTAGGGTTTTTGGTGAATGTCTGTTTACTGCCGTCCCAAGCATTTTTTTGGGCTGTAGCCGTCCTGATGGCTCTACCGTTCCCAAACCAACAAACTTCCCATCATGATACAGTCGCACCGATTGGGCTGTTGTTGTGGTTTCTGCTATAGCAACTGGCAGACGATTTTTGATATTCAGCCTTTGCCCCAGCATTGCCCTTTGGGTCTCGATGTCGTCAAGCTCAATCTTGACAAAATGCTGTATCAAATAATCCACTGGCAACATTCTGTCCAGCCGTTCTGTGAACGTCAAACACTCAAACTCATCAAGCGTGATGGCATTGGCAATATCACAGCTCCCTGTTTGGGTGCGTCTTAGGGCGGTTAAATGCCCTACCGTCCCCAACTGCTGTGCCACCGTCTCGCCCAAAACACGCACATACGTCCCCTTGGAGCAGACGACAGACAAAGCCAGCTCATCTGCCGAACGCTTGTGCAATGTCAATTCAAAAATTGTGATGGCTCGACTTTCACGCTCGATTTCCACGCCTGCACGCGCGTACTCATAGAGTTTTTTGCCGTCTTTTTTGAGTGCCGAATACATGGGTGGCACTTGCTGCTGCGTCCCAAGCAGTGAATGGGCAATCTCTTGCAACATCTCATCATCAAAGTCTGGCACGTCCTGCACCGCAATCACCGCCCCATCAGCGTCGCCTGTGTCGGTCTGTTGTCCAAGCCTAATGATGGCGGTGTAGCCCTTAGTTGCGGTAAGTCCGTATTGGGCAAACTTGGTCGCTTCACCAAAACATAAAGGCAATAGCCCTGTCGCCATTGGGTCTAGCGTGCCTGTATGCCCTGCTTTTTTGCTGTTGTGATGAGCCGACTGTAGCAAAAACTTTGCCTTTGCCAAGGCGGCGTGTGAGCTGATACCACACGGCTTGTCCAGTAATAACACCCCAGAGACCACTTGTTTCACTGCTCATCGTCCGCTTGTGGCTGGCTTTGGGCGGTTTTTTGCATGGCTTCACCAACCAAGCTCATCATATAATTGCCATGGGCGGTAACTTCATCATAATGAAACCGCAAGCGTGGCGTGGTGCGAGTTTTCATGGTGGCGGAAAGCTCTGTCCGCAGAAATCCTGCGGCGTTCTTGAGTACTTGAATGCTCTCGGCATGAGCTTCTTTATTCATACCTCCGTCTTGACTGGGTTCTAAAATAGTTACATAAATGTCGGCATAGCCCAAATCAGGACTGACTTTGACATCAGAAATGGTAACAAATCCTGTCAAGCGTGGGTCATTAATCTCATCACGAATCAGCGTGGATAAGGTGCGTTGAATCTGGTCTGCCAGACGTTGCAAGCGTTGGTTCATGGGAATTCCAATGGTTAAATTTGTGCCTATTATAGCGGTTTTTGGCAAAGTCTGCCATGATTGGTGCTTGTTATACCAAACCCAAAACACAGATGACAAAAAAGCCAAGTCTCTAAACTCGGCTTAGTCTATTTTTTCGAAAAAGGCATAACAGGGCAATAACTATGGCGTTACAATCACCTGTTCATTGGTATTGATAACAATCTCTGATGGCTGGTCTACAACAAAGCGAACCTGACCTTGCGTGGCTCGTGAATTGCGGTAGTTGTCATAAGCCTCGGTGCAGCCCACACAGCGACCCAAGGCATTCCAAGGGGTTGCGACCATGGCTTCAAAGGTGCTGTCTACACTGCCAGACGCTACAGCAAAGGGAAATGCAACCACATAAGCCGCTGTACCCAATACCGCCCCTGCCAATTGCAATGGCTTGGCAATCGTGGTATCCGCCATCGCAGAACCATAGGTAGGTCCAAAGGGTTGACTTTCGTCAATCTCAATGGCAGCATGAGCAGGCACACTGGCAACCGCAGCACTGATGGCGATGGCAGAAATGATGTGTTTAACGTTCATAATTTTATCCTTTTTAGCATTCGCAAAATATGTAGGCTAAAGTTTGGTAATATGCCTATTAAACCAAGATAGCATTAAATTAGCAAGCAAAATTAAGTAACAATGGCACAAAACACTCCAAAACTTCACCAAAAACACCATTTTTGGCGACAAACGGCACGGCTTTTTATCTTGGTTGTCTTAATCATTTTAAGGGCTGGCATGTCGGACAGTACACACTGGCTCGCCCTGCGATTTTGACATTAGCAAGAGACGTGCCGCAAGTTGTGCAAGGCTTGCCATCTCGCCCATAGACGTGCAGCACTTGTTGAAAGTAGCCTGTTTTGCCATTGCCGACAGTAAAATCCTTGAGCGTTGTGCCGCCTTGGGTGATGGCATTGGCAAGAATGGTCTTGATATTAGACACCAGATGATTGATGGTGGTTTCGTCTAAGCGATTGGCAGGGGTGGCTGGGTGAATGCCCGACAAAAACAGGCTCTCTGCCGCATAGATATTACCCACACCCACAACGACGGTTTGTTCCATGATGAGTGCTTTTATAGGCTTAGTAATGGGTTTTTTTGGGGTTTTTGGGCTGTTTTTGTTGGCTTGGTTCAGTCGCCAAATATATGCGTGCAGATATTCGCCATTGAATGCGTCGTCCAATGGCTCAACCCCCAAATGCGACAAATACCGCTCGCTGGCACTGTCTTTATCATCAATAAAATCATCGTTCGTCGCCCATGTGATAATACCAAATCGCCTAGGGTCGTGATAATGCAAGGCGGTGATATTGCCAGCACCATTGCCAAAGGTCATGACAAGGTGGTCGTGCTTGCGAGTGTTGGGCGTGCCGTCATCTGTGGCGTGTTGCTGCAAGCTGCCTGACATGCCAAGATGAATGAGCAAGGTTTTGTGGCGGTTGTTGGCTGTCTGCACAAAGTCCAGCAGCAGATATTTGGCACGCCGTCTGACATCACTTAGCACAAAGCCGCACAAGCTGTCCAAATCTGTAGGCATCATCTCACGCAATTTGGGCTGATGAACGTCCACTGTCCGCACCGTCTGTCCAAGCAAAGGGGCAAGGCTGGCTTTGGTGGTTTCGACTTCTGGCAACTCTGGCATGGGCTAGCTCGTCCCCCGTCTGGCGTGTAGCACGTCTGGCTGCTGTTCTAGCTTAGCAAGCAGGCGTGAAAGATGAGCAAGACCCGCCACTTCGACTTGAAATTTCATATGGGCGATGTTGTCGTCATTGCTCACGGTCTCGGCTCGGCGGATATTGACGTTTTCTTTGTCAATGATACTGGTCAAATCTCGCAACAAGCCACGCCTGTCATAGGCTTCTAAATGAATAGACACAGGCTGATAGCGTCCAAAATGCTCTTGCCAGCTGGCACGCACTCGCCGTTCTGGTTCTTTGATGGTGAGTTTTTTGTATTCGGCACAATCGGCATTGTGAATACTCACGCCGCTTGACAGCGTGATAAAGCCTGCGATATTCTCGCCGTGTACAGGATTGCAGCACTTGGCAAGGTGTATCTCAACATTGTCCAAGCCTTCTAGGTCTATCTTGTATTTGTTGGTGCGAGTGGGGGTTTTGATGTCAATCTCGGTGGCGTCATCTGCCAATACATGCTTGTCAATCACCAGACCCGTTACTTGATTGAGCCCAAGCTCGCCCATCACAAGCCCCAAATACAGCTCGTCGCTATGGTGCAGGCGTAGATGAGATAGGGCTTTGTCCATCTCAAAATGGGTGATGGACAGACGCTCCAGCTCTTTTTGCAGCATGTGCTTGCCTGTCTCGATGTTTTTATCTCTATCTTGCTTATTAAACCATTGACGCAGTTTTGAGCGAGCACGGTTGGTATAGATGTAACCTAGGGACGGAATGAGCCAATCACGGTTGGGTTCACGGCTGGCTTTGGTGATAATCTCAATTTGCTCACCTGTATGCGGCTGATAAGTGAGCGGCACATAGCGTCCATTAACCTTTGCCCCTTGAGCTCGGTTGCCCACTTGAGTATGCACATGATAGGCAAAATCCAGCACCGTTGCCCCTTTGGGCAGCTCAACGATGTCGCCATCTCGGCTAAACAGATAAATCCGCTCAAAGTTGCCAATCTCGCCTTTTTCGTCCACATCGTCGCTATCACTGTCCTTGTCGCCTGCCAACAGCTGACGCAAAGAGCTGATTTTTTGGGTGAGATAGTCGTCTTTTTTGTTTTTGCCGCCTTCTTTGTAATTGACGTGAGCACACATGCCAAGCTCGGCTTCAAAGTGCATATCCAGCGTGCGAATCTGAATCTCTAGCGTCTTGCCATCAGCAATCACCGCCGTGTGCAAGGACTTATAGCCATTGGGCTTGGGATTGGTGATATAGTCATCAAACTGCTCTGGAATATGCCGCCACAAACCATGTACAATGCCAAGCGTGTAGTAGCATTCAGCATTATTATGCACCAGTACTCGCAAGGCTCTGATGTCGTACAATTGGTCATAAGATAGGTTTTTTAGCTTCATCTTACGCCAAATAGAATAGATGTGCTTGACCCTGCCCGACACTTCGGCAACGATACCAGCCATGTTAAGCTCGGTCTCAAGCGTGGCTTGCACCGCTTGGATATAGCTCTCACGTTCGCTGCGTTTTTCGGCAAGCAGCTTGGCAATCGACTTGTATTCATCTGGGGCAAGGTAGCGAAATGCCAAATCTTCTAGCTCCCATTTCAGCTGAGCGATACCAAGGCGGTGTGCCAAGGGAGCGTAGATGGTCATGACTTCTCGTGCCACACGTTTTTGGCGGTGTTCGCTGGCAAAGGTCAGCTCACGCATGGCAAAGGTACGCTCGGCAAGTTTAATCAATACCGCTCGCACATCGTTGGTGGTGCTGATGAGCATACTGTAAATGGTGGACAGATGTTCTCTTTCGTTATTGTTAAAATAATCTTCCAGCCGTTTGTTTTTTTCGATACTCTCGGACAATTGCCCCATGGCGAGCGTGTCTTCGACCAGCCGTGCCACTTCCGTCCCAAACTGCTGATGAACACTGTCTTGCGATACCAAGCCACGTCGTGCGGCACGGTACAGCATAGCAGCGACCAACGCCACTTCATCTTGAAACAAATACGCCAAAATATCCGTCATGCCAACACCTGTCGCCAGCACCCCAGAACGCTGACTGCTCGGCGTGTTTGATAGACGCTGCACAAACTGGCACGCCTTGGTCAGCTCTGGCAAATCCTTTTGTCCAACACGTGCTGCTACATTGGCAAGCCATGCGTCGATGTCGATGTCCGTCTCTTGAATGGGGGTTTTTCGCTCGCTGCTGCCAAGTGCGGTCTCTAAACGTTTGGTCGCCAGCTGTGTCTTAAAATCATCGTGCAAATGCACCGCTGCCATACTGGCGGTCAAAGTTGCACTGTCAAGATTGGCACTGCCGTCCAGTAGCGGCAAACTCTCTCGTATCTGTACCATGGTGTATCCTTTTTCTCTTATTCTCTGTTGTTGTTGCCCATCACTACGGCATATTCCATTGCCTGTAGAGCTGGTGCGGTTGGATATGTATTAAAAAATAGGGTTGTGGTCTAAAAAGTATGCTGTTGCAATTTAGTAACATTTTTGGCGTTTACAAGCCTTGCTAGTGAAGGCTTACAGTGGTCAAAATTTGTTGTGTACATTTGTGGCATACTTTTTGAACCAGTGCCTAATTTTTAATCAAACGCAAAAAAACTTCTAAGATTTTGCACTCTGCTAGGCATGTATACACATACGGAGCTCTTTGCTTTTGGTAGTACTTACATAGCGGAATGTTCATTCAAATGGCTTTTATACGCTACGCACCAATTGTTGAGTGCGGGGATACAAAAACAAGTTTACTATAGCACTGCATAATACGCAATAAAAAGGCATAAAAAAGCCCTAAATCATTGATATTTAGGGCAATTTAGCTGGTATTCAGCGGTAAAACGTTATATAACTTTATGGGGTTGGTGGCGATGAAGAGACTTGAACTCTTGACCTCACGATTATGAGTCGTGCGCTCTAACCAGCTGAGCTACATCGCCATTTAGGGTGCAAATTATAGCACAAAAAACCTAGCTGTCAATATTTCTTTGAGTAAAAAATAAAAAAATTGGCAAACCGATAAGCCGGGTTCTGTCGTGGACAATCATTCATCTAGGCGTATCGTCGCCAATACGCTCAAGCAACCTACCCGAACTCTGAACGGGCCGCCCATTGAGTTCCTATTTGGTCTTGCTACACGTGGAGTTTACCCTGCCATGAACTGTTGCCAGCCATGCGGTGAGCTCTTACCTCACCCTTTCACCCTTACCTATTACTAGGCGGTCTGCTCTCTGTTGCACTGGTCGTAGGCTTTCGCCCCCTAGCCGTTAGCTAGCACGTTGCCCTGTGTAGCCCGGACTTTCCTCCCTTTTGTCTACACAAAACGGCGATTGTCTGGTCTGCCAACTGGTTATTATAGCACAGTTTAGGCATCGTGCCAGCCATTATCGTTGAATGTAAGCCAAAAAAAATTCTAAAACCGGACTGACACCCCACCTAAACCCTGTTGTCATACAGCTTTGAGCAGGGTTTAATCCGATGAATAAAAGTAGGGGCTGAAGTAGATTAAATTAGGGACTGCACCAAATCAGCCCTAAATTCCACACCATTTTTTTAAGATTTTCAGCTTTTGTGATGGTATGCCGTAGTTAAATCTAAACTCACATTCTTTGATAAAAAGATGAAAGTTTTTCTTTTCAGTATCATTATATGTAAAAACATCAACCCCATCCACACCTTACCTACAACAAAGCTCCAACCACTCA